>CAIUVX010000165.1 GCA_903902705.1 uncultured Methylococcales bacterium | reverse complement strand
TCGATAGTTCGCTGTCCCAACTCTATTACTACCGTTCTTTACTATATCGCTATGTTCACAATACGGACACTGCATTTTTCACTACTCGTTTCGGCTAAATTTATAATAATATCAAATCACTCACTGTTTATGACTACC
Organism: uncultured Methylococcales bacterium; assembly: GCA_903902705.1. Classification (GTDB taxonomy): domain Bacteria; phylum Pseudomonadota; class Gammaproteobacteria; order Methylococcales; family Methylomonadaceae; genus UBA4132. The sequence continues at coordinate 6,904 of CAIUVX010000165.1, read as the reverse complement.
AAATTTTTATACCGTTGCTACGAATAAAAGACAACGACACTATCCCAATTGCTTAACCGCATCTTCTGTGCGAAAAAATACCTGCCCCGTGAGTTGCTGCAAGAAATCCGTTCTGTGTAATTTGTCCAGTACTGGACCTTTGGCTTCGGAAATGTTGAGGGTTTTCCCCACCGATTGTAACGCTTGATTTAAACTTTCCAACGCGTCTAGGGCTGTGGTGTCTATGTCACTGACGGAGGTAAAAATCAGCACGATGTGTTTAGTGTTGGGTTGATGCTTTAATTCGGTCGCTAAAAATTCTTCGATGTAGTTAATATTGGCAAAAGTAAGGCTTTCATCGATACGAATTAATAATAAGTGATTCCATGTTTCAACATGATGACGTTTGATATTGCGGTAATGTTCAGTGTCGGGGACGCGTCCCACCACGGCAATATGGGGCTGACTGGTTTTTCGTAAATGGCTGGCAATGGTAAACATAATCCCTAGCATGATGCCTTCTTCGATACCTAATATCAGTACGCCCAGTAAGGTGACAAGTTCGGCAATGCCATCGCCACGATCATACGCCCAAGTGTGACGAATATTTTTGATTTTCACTAAGGGCGTGATGGCAACTAAAATAATCACTGCCAAGGCAGCTTTGGGAATATGGGTAAACCATGGGCTGCAAAACATCACCGCTACGGCTAATAATGTCGCCGCTATCAGCATCGCCATTTGAGTACGCGCTCCAGCGGCAAAATTGACCATCGTGCGACTAAACCCACCAGCAACAGGCATTCCACCTGACAATGCAGAGGCAATATTTGCCAAACCTAAGCCGACTAATTCTTGATTAGGGATGATTTTTTCGCCGCGTAAATTAGCGGTGACTTTAGCAATGGCGACACTTTCAACGTAAGCGATTAAGGCGATAAACGCAGCATAGGGTAGTAATAATTTGCCACGTTGTCCTAAGGTGTAGCTTAGCGAGTCAATGCTTAATTCAGGAAAACCAGAAGGAACAACACCAACCACGGCGATAGACTGCCCACTATTAGTGAGCAAACTAACTGCGATTGTAGCAAGCACGACAGTCAATAACGGTCCACATTTGCTAACAGCGGTAATGATCGCTAGTTTTACACCCATTTTTTTCAATATTACTGGCAATAACTGACTGAATAATAACAATAACGCTAATGCCCCGATGCTAAGTAATAAGGTGGTGCTATTAAAGCCTTGTAAATAGGTTGTATAGCAAGCAATATCAATGCCACAAGCAGGGGTTTTGAAACCCAGTGTTTGTGGAAGCTGACTGCCGATAATCAATAATGCCGCACCACTGGTAAAACCTGTTAATACAGGGTGGCTGATAAAGTTGACTAAACCACCCATGCGTAACACCGCCATTAACAACATGATGATGCCGCTTTCCAGCGATAACACTAACGCACTTTGTACTGGATTGCCTAAGGCGGTGATAGCAGGTGCAGTTAACGCACTGGCAATCATAATGGCGGCAATCGACACGGGACCGACTGATAATGTCCGACTGGTGCCAAATAAGACGTACATAATTGGCGGTAAAATACTGGCATAAAGCCCCAGTTGTGGCGGTAAACCCGCTAGAATGGAGTAGGCAATACCTTGGGGGACGAGCAGAATAGCCGTAATAACACCCGCAAACAAATCATCAGAAAAATCCTGACGTTGGTAAGTTTTCAACCAATCGATGATGGGTAGAAAGCGTGCTAGAGAATAAGTGTTATCAAACATCACAATGAATTCAGGCTTAAGATTTAAGAAAAATAGAGAATAAGTTCACTATTAACAACGGGTTAATAGTGATTTTTAGTCGTAAAAATGCTTACCCAGTTTGAGTGGATCAAAAAAATCTGTTTTATTAGGTGTAGCGGTCAGATCTTAGTGGTAACTGATTGGCTTGGTACTCTGTCCAGCACCGTAAGCCCTGCAATCAGGCTCAAGGTCGCAAAAACCAAAAAACAAGCACCAAAAAACCACAATATAATCGGTAAACTAAAAAAGAAAGTTCTAATACCAAACGTGTAGTAACTGCCTGCTTTATTCAAATAGGCACAGGTTTGTTGACGTAAACCATCATCAAATGGCAGATTAATCATATAGCCGACATGATTAAAAAGGCGTATTGCCATCGCAAAATAGTAAAAGGCAATCGCAAAACTCAATAGTAATAGCCCCAGCTTTAGTTGCCATAATTCGCTAGGTGTTCTACAAATTAAGAGTAAAGGATGCAGATTTTCAGCCCATTGCCCAATTTTTTCACCCAGATTTAACACACCAATAATTAACAACATCGCCGTTGTCGCCATGAAACTAGCTGCCATCACTGAGTTACGCAAGGTTTGAATGGCAAGAATCTCCAGCTTGCCGCTGCTCATTATCATCATTACCCAGCGTTCCCTAATCATTGCATTGACAGCGTGTACACTCGAATTAGGTGTACGATGCGTGCGTCTTTTTAGGTAGAGATAATAAATCAGCATCAATAAACAACTGATACTAAAGGCGGTAAGGTCGCAAGACATTGAATTTCCCCTCGCTTTAAAAATTAACGTGTTTTTAAGTAGATTGGGAGTGAGGCACGAACCCCAACAAACATAACGATCCAAAAAATGTTGGGGTTCACTATTGCTCACCCCAACCAACGAGGATTAAATCATTATTCTTTATCGACAAATTTTTCCGCATAACTGGCTAAATGCGGAATATCAAAACGATAACCTTTCAGCATTAAATGCCAATACATCCACGGGAAGATGGATGTTTTACCCAACCACCAAATCCAGCGGCTTTTTCTGGGATCAACGAAGGGAAAAGACGGCGTAACTTTACCGCCGTAAGAAAACTCTGCCAATATTACGCCACTTAATGATGTGGTTAATGGACATGATCCGTAACCATCATAACCTTCGCGCAACGTGGTTTGATTCATTACACTAGTCAGGTTATCAATCAAGACAGGGACTTGTTTACGCACCGCAGCGGCCGTTTTTGCATTACCCGTTGATGCTACATCGCCTAAGCCAAATACATTCGGATATTTATTGTGCTGCAAAGTTTTGTCATGGACATCGACCCAGCCTGTGGCATTGGCTAACGGACTGTTTTTGATGAAATCTGGCGCACTTTGTGGCGGTGTGACATGAATCATGTCAAATTTTTTGTCAACGCGAGTTTTATTACCGTCGCTGTCAGTGACTTCAAAAGTAGCGGTTTTAGTCGCGCCATCAATAGCTACCAAATTATGACTAAAATTGCTTTTAATCCCATAGCCCGCTGCTACTTTAGTTAATGCCTTCGCGAAAAAGGGAATACCGAATATCACAGGCCCTGCGGTGCAAAACTCAACGCTGAATTTGTCCAATATGCCTTTTTTACGGAATCTATCAGCCGCTAGATACATGATTTTTTGCGGCGCACCAGCACATTTAATCGGCATCGGTGGTTGCGTGAACAAGGCGATACCCGAACCTTTAGCAACCATTTCCTGAATGGATTGCCAAGTGTATTCCACTGTGTCAGGCGAATAGTTACTACAGACATTATTTTTGCCGATAGTTTCTTGTAAGCCTGCGATTTTTTGCCAATCCAATTGTAAACCTGGGCAAACGACTAAATAGTCATAGCTCACGACTTCGCCTGAACGCAAGGTAACTGTGTTGGCTTCGGGCTGAAAACTGTCAGCGTACTCTTTAATCCATGTAACTGAAGGGTGAATTAAATCGACTTCATTTTTAGTCGTTTCTTTCATGGTGTACGCACCACCACCGATGACAGTAAAGCCAGGTTGATAATAATGCTTTTCTGCTGGCTCGATAATCGCTATATCAATTTCTTTGTCTTGACGACGATAAGTATTAGCAACTGCAACGCCCGCCGCGCCGCCACCAACAATTAAAAGTGTGTGATGTGATGACATATTATTCCTCTCTTTTATGATTATATGGTTTGAGTGCAAGGCGTTTAAACCTTGCACTAATAACAGTTTAACGCAATGCTTAAGGGTAAAAATACACTTTTAAGCTTACGCTTTTTGCCATGCTTCAAAACCACCCGCCATAGACAGCACGGTTGTATAACCTAAAGTCTGCAAAGTTTGCGCTGCCAAGGCTGAACGCCCACCTGTGCGGCAATAAATAAGTACCGCTTTGGTTGGATCAGCTAACTCAGGCACAGTGCTGAGCTTAAACTCAATTACACCGCGTGGTAACAATATTGCGTTGTCAACATGACCTGCCGCATACTCACTTTCTTCGCGGGTATCAATCAAGGTGATATTGCCTTCTGCCAACAATTGTTTGGCTTTTTCTACATTCACTTCGGTGATTTGCTGCTTAGCCGCCGCCACTAAATCAACACCTGTTGTCTTACTGCGAATCGAGCAACTATGACCACTTTCTTCTCTACGCGCCACAGCATCCTGACGTTCATTTTCATCCAATCCACAATAACGGTTGGCAGGCACGGATTCATCAATCAACCGTGGTTTAGGCAAATTTAGATTCGCCATAATCTCGATGAACTCTTCACGGCTTTTACCTGCTAAACGTGGATTAGTGGTGCGTTCTTGCTTAATGTTACTGACCCAACGTTCTGAATAATCATGACCTGGATAAACCAGCGTATCATCAGGTAGGGTGAATAATTTTTGGGTAATGCTATCGTACAAATCACTGGCTGAACCACCTTGAAAATCGGTGCGTCCACAGCCGCCAATAAACAGCGAATCACCTGAAAATAACCGATCACGCCACAAATAAGAGGTACAACCAGGCGTATGCCCAGGTGTAGCAATGGCTTTAATTTCTTCATCGCCTAGTTTAAAAACATCACCATCATGCAGTTGAACATCCGCTAATTGTGCGCCGCCTTTATGACTCACACAGGTTTGCGCTCCTGTGCGTTGACGTAACAAACCACTGGCAGTGATGTGATCCGCATGAACATGGGTTTCAAACGAATATTTTAGTGTCAAACCATGTTCTGCTAACAACGCTATGTAGGTTTCAATCTGGGTATTAACTGGATCAATAAACGCGGCTTCTTTGCTTACTTCGTCAGCAACAAAATAAGTGTAAGTCCACGTTTCTTTGTCAAACAATTGTTTAAATATCATGATGTCTCTCCAAGCGATTATTGTTATGGGGGTTTTCTTACTTAAAGCAAAGCCTATGCCAATTCTGAAGTAGCCTTGATTGCTAGCTTCAGGGGCTTAGCGGGTGTTTCATAAATGCTCAATGTTTCATTTTTTGTTTCAATGTTTCACCAAATGATTCAATAGCAAAGACAGGAAGAACAGAAAATTATTTCTACATAAACACCTTCCCTGTGATTTCATACTGTTTTATCTCTGACTTAGCTTATTCGATAGCGTATAATTCCCGCCATTCTTTTTTGTTTTTATATAGTTATATTATGTCAATCAGTATCAGAAAAATTACCCACGCTGTCATGGTCGGCAATGTCAAAGTTGGTGGTGGCGCACCTATTGTCGTGCAATCCATGACCAATACCGACACCGTTAATATCACCGCTACCGTTAAACAGATTATTGAATTGGCGACCGCTGGTTCTGAATTAGTGCGGATTACCGTGAATTCTGAAGAAGCCGCCAGCGCAGTGGCTGAGATTAAAAATCAGCTTATTCAAAAAGGTTGCTTCGTGCCTATTGTTGGGGATTTTCATTTTAACGGGCATAAATTGCTGGAAAAATACCCCGATTGTGCGGCGGCATTGGATAAATACCGTATCAATCCTGGTAATGTTGGACGCGGTAAAAGCCGTGATCCACAATTTCAACAAATGATTGACTTTGCTTGCCAGTATGACAAACCCGTGCGTATCGGTGTCAACGGTGGCAGTTTAGATCAAGCGGTATTAACGCGTTTGTTGGATGAAAATCGTAGCTTAAAAACGCCTGAACCGTTAGCCGCTGTCACCCGCAAAGCCATTGTCTTATCGGCATTAGAAAGCGCGGCAAAAGCCGAAGAAATTGGTTTAGGAAAAAATAAAATTATTTTGTCCTGCAAAATCAGCAACGTCCAAGAATTAATCTCGATTTATCAAGATTTATCCAGCCGTTGTGATTACACACTACATTTAGGGCTAACCGAAGCAGGCATGGGTTCTAAAGGTATCGTATCCTCTGCGGCGGCGTTATCAATCCTTATGCAGCAAGGCATAGGCGACACCATTCGTATTTCATTAACACCAGAACCAGGTGCATCAAGAACCCAAGAAGTTATTGTTGGACAAGAAATTCTGCAAACAATGGGCTTTCGTTCTTTCACGCCGATGGTTATTTCCTGTCCTGGTTGTGGTCGCACCACCAGCGATTATTTCCAAAAATTGGCAATGGATATTCAAACTTATTTACGCGATCAAATGCCCGTATGGCGCACTCAATACCCAGGTGTGGAAGCAATGGAAATCGCAGTCATGGGTTGTGTAGTTAACGGTCCAGGTGAAAGCAAAAATGCCAATATCGGTATCAGCTTACCTGGTACGGGTGAATCACCTGTCGCCCCTGTCTATGAAGACGGCGAAAAAACCGTCACCCTAAAAGGCGATAGAATTGCCGAAGAATTTCAAGAAATTGTCCAACGCTACATCGAATCACATTACGCCCCTAGCGGTTCTTAACCCAAAAGTGGCGCGTTAGGCAATCATTTTACCTGCATGGATGCAGGTAAAATGAAATCAATAATAACAATGATTATGATGTGGCTACACTAAACAGGACACTTTTCCATAAAATTACTGAAAAGACCTGAGTGAGTGTTTTAAAAGTCCCAAGATCGGCTTTCAAGCCGCCCGAGCATCAGATTTATCATGGCAATGTGAATAAAAGCGGTGCTGGAGTCGGTTAACCCCTCGT
>CAIUVX010000164.1 GCA_903902705.1 uncultured Methylococcales bacterium | reverse complement strand
CCCACCCCAACCCTCCCCCAAAAGGGGAGGGAGCAAGAGAGTACAACTCCCTCAGATACAGGTGTAAATATCCCAGTAGGCACAGGCGTGAAGCTCCCAAAGCTCCCCTCTCCCTTAGGGAGAGGGGTTGGGGGAGAGGGTGATGGTGTCAAAATATATCACGCCCATTTGTACGGCGACCGCAAAGGCAAATATCAGTATTTAGCCGAACAGGATATAAACACCACGGGCTGGACAACGTTAAAACCCCAAGCTCCGTTTTATTTGTTTGTGCCGCAAAATATGGATTTGTTGCCTGAGTATCAAGCGGGTTGGAAAATCACTGAGATGATGCCCATTAATTCAACAGGGGTAAAAACCCATCGTGACCATTTTGTGTTTGATTTTGATAAACACGCCCTGCACAATCGGATGTGCGATTTTAGAAATCTTGAATTAGCGGATAGCGATATTGCTGAACGCTATGATTTAAAAGATACCAGTAGTTTTAATTTAGCTACAAGTCGAAAATTATTGGCAAATAATCAGAATTGGGAAAGCTCTTTTATAAAATGTTTGTATCGTCCTTTTGATATGCGTCATTACTATCATGATAAAAATGTTGTTGACCGTTGCCGTGATGAAGTAATGCAGCATTTTTTGGCTGGTGATAATTTAGGTTTAATTTTCATGCGACAAGTGGCAATGCAAGAGCCTTATAGTCATTTTTTAGTGACTAATAACATCGTGGACAATAGAAGTTTTTACAGTAATAAAGGAACAATGTCTTTAGCTCCTCTTTATATTTATCCCACCCAACAAAGCACCCTATTCGATCACGATCCAGACCACGACACTCGCAAACCCAATTTCTCCCCCGCGTTCATCACCGACTTAGAAAGCCGTTTACAGCTCACTTTTATACCCGAAAACAAAGGCGATTTTATAACCACCGTCAGCGCGTTAGATGTATTCCACACTCTATACGCCGTCTTTCACAGCCCCACATACCGCACCCGCTACGCCGAATTTTTAAAAATGGATTTCCCGCGCTTGCCGTTAATTAGCGATAAAATCCTGTTTAAACAATTGGCTGATTTAGGCGAGCAATTAGTCAGTTTACATTTAGGAAGCCCAAAACTTGTTTTGGACTCCAACGCCGAACGGAGTCCAAAACAAGTTTTGGACGTTAGCGAACACTGTTTTCCGATAGCAGGCGACAACCTAGTAGAAAAAATCGACTACCAAGATAACAAAATTTACATCAACAAAACCCAATACTTTGACCACGTCACCCCCGAATTATGGGCGTTTCATATCGGCGGTTATCAAGTCTGTCAAAAATGGCTAAAAGATAGAAAAGGCAGGCAGTTAAGTTATGACGATTGCAATCATTATTTAACCATTCTGGCAGCTCTCGAACACACCCAAACCTTGATGTTAGCGATTGATGACATCCTAGTTTTCCCTATTCTGTAGGTTGGATTGCCGCTTTTTGGCAACCCAACAGATACGCGGATTTTGTTGGGTTGGCTATCGCCAGCCCAACCTACAAAACTATATCGATTTCACAATATCTGCAATTAACTGCTGACCGCGATAAATTAAGCCGCTGTAAACCTGCACTAAACTTGCTCCTGCGGCTAATTTTTCTTGTGCATCTTTCGCGTTTAAAATTCCACCTGAGGCAATAATTGGCAATTTGCCGTTTAATTCAGCCGCTAAACCACGAACAACGTAAGTCGATTTGTCTTTGACAGGCGCACCACTTAAGCCGCCTGTTTCATTGGCTAATGGGTGGTTTGCAATTAGGTCACGCGCAATGGTGGTGTTGGTGGCAATCACTGCATCGATAGAAAATTCCATTAATAGCGTGGCTATGTGAGTAATTTCTTCATCGGTTAAATCGGGGGCAATTTTGACAGCTAACGGCACATAACGTTCGTGTTGCTGTTGTAATTTTAATTGCTCTTCTTTTAACGCCGACAACAATTTTTTGATTTCGTCACCTTGTTGCAATTGACGCAAGTTTTTGGTGTTGGGCGAAGAAATATTGATAGTGATGTAACTGGCTAATGGATAGGCTTTGCGCAAACCACACGAGTAATCCTCGGTGGCATTTTCAATCGCCGTGTCAGCATTTTTACCGATATTAATGCCTAAAATACCTTGATAAGAGCAGCGTTGTACTTGTTCAAGCAAGTGGTCTATGCCCAGATTATTAAAGCCCATGCGGTTAATAATCGCCTCGTGTTCTGGCAAGCGAAACAAACGCGGTTTTGGATTACCCGATTGTGGACGCGGTGTCACCGTGCCAATTTCGACAAAACCAAATCCTAAAGCGGCAACGGCATCAATATAATCGCCATTTTTATCCAAGCCTGCGGCAAGACCCACAGGATTTTTAAAGTTTAAGCCCATGACGGTGATGGGTTTATCGGCAATCGTTGGATAGAGTAAACGATTTAAACCTGTTGAATGTCCTGCTTGTAATAGTTTAAGCGTAACTTCGTGAGCAGTCTCAGGGTCTAGGGCAAATAGCAGTGGACGTAATAAGGGATAAGGATTCATGAGTTTATTTTTACCTTGCAGTAGGTTGTGTTCATGATTATACAATACTCAATTGCAAGGTGAGTTAATACCCTAAATTTTATAATTTGAAAAATAAAGCTGCTTGTTAACCGCTAAAAATAGAGTCAAGTGAATGGGCATTGCGTACTCGACTATTAAAAGCATCGATTAACCGATATAATCCCGCGTAATATTTTATTCATTCAGCGAGCATAGAATGGAAATCAAAGACTACATACACCGCCTTGGTCAACAGGCAAAACAAGCAGGGCGGGAAATTAGCCGTGCGGATTCAGGTAAAAAAAATAATGCCTTATTAAAAATTGCCGACGCAATTGCGAATAACCGTGAGTTATTAAGCACTGAAAATCAAAAAGATTTAGCGGCAGGTGAGAAAAATGGTTTGGATGCTGCGTCATTAGACCGACTGGCATTAACGCCTTCTGGTATTGACGCAATGATAGCGGGTTTAAAACAAGTGGCGGCGTTGCCTGATCCTGTCGGTGAAATCACGGATTTGAATTATCAACCTAGCGGTATTCAAGTCGGACAAATGCGTGTGCCTTTAGGGGTTATTGGCATTATTTATGAATCGCGTCCTAATGTCACCGTTGATGCAGCTGCATTGTGTTTAAAATCGGGCAATGCTTGTATTTTACGCGGTGGTTCAGAAGCGATTCATTCTAATCAGGCAATTGCTAACTGTATTAGCCAAGGTTTACACGCCGCTGGTTTGCCCGTTGCTGCGGTGCAGATTGTTGAAACGACTGATCGTGCCGCTGTGGGTGAACTGATTACTCTAAATGAATACGTTGATGTCATCGTGCCACGCGGCGGTAAAAGTTTGATTGAGCGTATCAGCAAAGAAGCAACGATTCCCGTCATCAAGCATTTGGATGGTATTTGTCATGTTTATATTGATAATACCGCTGACATTGACAAAGCGATTGCTATCGCTATGAATGCTAAAACCCATCGTTATGGGGTTTGTAATGCGATGGAAACTTTGCTGGTTGCTGAAAGTATTGCTCCAAAAATACTACCCGAACTGGCAAAACAATACCACGCAAAAGGCGTTGAACTACGCGGTTGTCCTAAAACCTGCTCATTGGTTGTCGATTGTATCCGCGCCACTGAAGAAGATTGGCATACTGAATATCTCGCACCGATTTTGTCAATTAAAATTGTCTCAGGCATTGATGAAGCAATCGCTCACATCAATCAATACAGCTCTGCGCATACCGAGGCGATTGTTACCGAAGATTACACGTTAGCACGGCGGTTTTTGCGTGAAGTGGATTCCAGTTCAGTGATGGTCAATGCGTCTACTCGCTTTGCTGATGGTTTTGAATATGGCTTAGGCGCGGAAATTGGTATCAGTACCGATAAACTTCATGCGCGTGGCCCAGTGGGTTTAAAGGGTCTCACCTCATTAAAATACATTGTCTTGGGCGATGGACATATTCGGCAGTGATAGGCGTATTTGGCGGCACATTTGACCCAATACACTATGGGCATTTACGCGCCGCGCTGGAAGTGCAAGAACAATTGAACTTAACCGAAGTACGGCTAATTCCTAGCGCGACACCGCCACACCGTCATCAACCCTTTGCTGATGCAATCATGCGTCAGCAAATGGTTACACTGGCAATACAAAATCAATCGGGGTTTATCTGTGATAGCCGAGAATTAAACCGCCTAGGTAAATCTTACATGGTGGATACGCTCGCCTCATTACGGCAAGATTTTCCTACTCATCCGCTATTATTATTTATCGGCACCGATGCCTTTAATCATTTAACATCATGGTATCAATGGCAACGATTATTTGATTTTGCTCACGTTGTAGTGATGACCAGACCCAGTTTTAATCAACAAAAGCTCGAAGATTTTTTTACCGTAAGGCACACTGAAAACAAAACCGAGCTGACAACAACACTCGCTGGAAAATTATATTTTCAAGCAATAACCCAACTGGATATATCAGCCACCGCAATACGCAAACTGATTGCCCAACACCACAGTCCAAAGTATCTACTACCCGATACAGTGATAGACTACATAATTCAACACACGCTTTACCAACAGGAAACACATGCACACTGAAAAATTATTAAAAATTGCCCTAGACGTTTTAGACGAGCGCAAAGGACAAAATATCGTCACTATGGATGTGCGCGATAAAACCAGCTTTACCGATTACATGGTATTAGTGACAGGTACATCCGACAGACAATTAAAATCCTTATGCTCATACATAGAAGAAAAAGCCAAAGAAGACGGCTTTCAAGTGTTAGGCACAGAAGGTGATTTAGGGTCAGATTGGATATTATTAGATTTAGGCGATGTTATTGTTCACGCTATGACATCACAAGCCCGCGATTATTACCAACTCGAAAAATTGTGGATGGTTTAATTGTTGGTAGTGGGTTAAACCTGTGTTTTTCTCAGATTCACTAGCCATAGTTCGGAGTCCAAGGCAAGACTTGGACTTATTAAAAACGTCCAAAACGTGTTTTGGACTCCATTTAACGGATTTAACCCACCACTGTTTAATTCTTATCGCCTGAGTTTTTTAACATGAATCCACGTCTGGAAATATTTTCGCAAGGTGACGAAGTTGTCACGGGGCAAATCGCAGATACCAATGCCGCTTGGTTAGCACAACAAGCAGTACAGATTGGCTTTACCGTCACCCGCCATACGACAGTGGGTGACAGACTAGAAGACTTGATTTCCCTGCTAGGCGAAATAGCTCAACGTGCTGATTGCTGCATTTGCACAGGTGGATTAGGGCCAACTAGCGACGATTTAACCGCTGAGGCAGTTGCCAAAGCGTTTAATTTACCGCTGATTTTAGATGAACAAGCACTCGCACAAATCCAGCAATTTTTTGCTAATCGCCAGCGCGTTATGCCTGAGTCCAATAGCAAACAAGCGTTACTGCCTCAAGGTTCAGAGCGGCTGGATAACGATCACGGCACAGCTCCAGGGTTTTCTGTGCAAGTTGGGCAATGTTGGTTTGTGTTTATGCCAGGTGTGCCTTCTGAAATGAAGCCTATGTACACCGATAAAGTTCTGCCCCATTTGACGCAGCGATTTTCACTACAACCCAGCAATTTAACCACCTTAAGAACCTTAGGTATCGGTGAATCAGCGATTCAAGAACTGATGAACACGATTACCATACCTGAGAATGTACAACTGGGTTTTCGTGCGGAATTGGGTGAAGTGCAAACCAAATTACTGTTTCCGTTTGCCTATTCTGACAGTGAAAAAGCTGATTTAGTGAATAAAATTGCTAAACGTTTGGGTGATACCGTGTTTGCGATTGACCACACCCGCGAAGTCAACAGTGATTTAATTTCAGTATTGGATGAATTAATGACCCAAGGACAATACACGCTGGCGGTTATTGAAACCGTCAGTTGTGGCTTGTTGAGTAGTTTATGTGTCGGTGCTGATTGGTTAGTGGAAGCACATTATCAACCTACACTCATCAACTCAGATTTACAAAACCTTGCGCTTGAATTACAAAAAACCAGCGGCGCGAGTTTTGCGTTAGTCCAAGCTTACACAGGCGATAAAAACAGCGTGATGATATTGCACAACAGTTTATTAACCCCGCAAGGTTTTTATCAAAATACTCAAACCATCGCAGGTGCATTAAAACGTAAACAACACCAAGCCGCCTTATCAGCACTGGATTTATTAAGACGCTATTTACAACAAAAATTAGGAAACTCTGATGACTAAACCCATTACCCCATTAATCGCCGCTGATATCTTGATAGAACTCATCGATCAGCCAGACCGTCCTTTTGTGTTAATTGAACGGGCGTTTGAACCATTCGGTTGGGCAATTCCTGGTGGATTTGTGGATGTGGGTGAAACCGTCGAACACGCAGCGATTCGTGAAGCTAAAGAAGAAACTTGTCTCGATATTAAATTGACGGCATTGTTAGGGATTTATTCCAATCCCAAACGTGATGCGCGAGGACATACCGTCACAGCAGTTTATATTGCCGAAGCCACAGGACTACCAATGGCAGCCGATGATGCAAAAAACTTTGGAATTTATACCTTTGACAATTTGCCTGAGGTGTTAGCGTTTGACCACGCACAGGTGATAGAAGATTATCGTATGTTTCGTATGACTGGGAAAGTCACACCCTTACGCGATTGATAAAAAGGGGTGCAAAATATATTTTTCACCCCTAATCCAGTCACAAGAATGTGTTTAAGTGTAGGCTACTAATGGTGCGATGGTGATGTTGCCTGAGATTCACTTATACCCATTTTACGCAAAATATAACGATCGGCAGTTTTACCTGTAACGCGATTACCGTCAGTGTCGAGCTGAACAAGCGAGTCTTCACCGATAAAATATTGCCGTATTTTGCTACTATCGCGTGGTGTCAAAATAACCGTATCGTTTGCATCGTTCAAAGTAAATTTCCCTTTTTCAACAATTTCTTTTGGTGATTTACCAACATATTGGCTGATTAAGATGTAGCTGTTATTTTTATTCAAGGCAAGTGATGTTTTAACTCCCTGACAATCATCACAGGGTACAAAACCTTGGTAAACACCTGACCAAAGACTACTTTGTGCATTATGTATTGTTTCGGCAAACACATTGCTATAACCCAAAAATGTTGCGATGAAGAGAAACAAAGTCAGACTTTGTTTAAATTGTTGTCTAAATGTTTGCATATTAATTCCTGAACAAAGTGGGGATAAAATTAAAAAAGATTAACACGATAAGATGGGCTATATTAGGATGGACTGAGGGTCGAAGCTCATCAATCGCGGATGAGGACATCTTACATCAAATCATTCCATAACTGTGGTCAATCTCGACAGATGATGCTCCCTTCGTCAGCTCATCCTATCGTGCTGCATGGCTAGCCCAACATACGCAGTACGCGAGATTGCAGGATACGCAATATTATTGATTAAGTGCATAAGAAGAAGGTGATAAATTCGCACCCAGTTTGTATGGCGGTGGTAATGCTTTGTTTTGTTGGTGTAATAAATCAATCCATTCGTCAACAATAATGCACAACTCATCGAACACTTTTTTTTCATCTGCACCATGACAGCAGTGTTCAATCAATCCTGGGGCAGAACCCAAGTAGCAATTATCAGCTTCCGACCATTCCACTATTTTTAAATATCTATCACTGTCTTTCATCATTTTTTAGCCTCTTGTACTTTTTGTTTAACCAGCTTTTCTTGATAAGGTTTAGCATCATCACTTAACTTTCCTGAGACAGTGATTCTATGCCCGTCGGGATGCTCGTAGTTTCGATGACTCCCTTTACCGCCACGATTCACAAATCCATTTCTTTCTAATTCAGTCAATAATTCGCGTATTTTCTTTGGGATGATTTATTTATAGTAACAAATTCGACGGCATTTTATTCGTCAAGGGATTCAATTATTTTTAAGTGAGGGTTTAATAGGTGGCTTGTTGGGGTTCGTGCCTCACCCCAAGGTACGCGGTACTCTTTTTTAAAAAATGTCCGAAGTATTGATAGATAGATGAGCTATTCTTGCCACTTAACCAATTGATATTTATGACTAAAAAGTTGTGGGTAATGGACAGCCAATAGAACCATTTAACTTATCCATATTGCCCCCTCACCTAAACCTGTAGTGCTGATGCTAGTGGCTGCAACGCCGACTAACTCCACTAAGGTATCGTTTGTACCACCGTGTTGGAACACATAAGTGTTATCTTCTGACACAAACGCAACAGTATTATTTCCTGTGATATTGGCGTGTAAATAAGCAAATACGTCCGCCAAATTGTTAGAGTGAATGGCGAGTGGAGTCGTGTAGTTATTTATATCATCAAAGCTGATGATACCAGCACTAATGCGATGGCTATGGATAATACCTGAATCAATGCCATTTTTTCCCGCGACATTTGCTGAAATTGTGGTACTGGCTAAATCAAGCTGATCAACAGCTATCGTGCTTCTGCCTGTTCCTAGGTGGAAACCGTTTACCACATCAAAACTGGTGACCAGACTGTCACCTGACGCAATATGCACGATGTCAGTAGATTGAACTTTTTCAGCGAGATAGTAAGTATCTTTACCAAGACCGCCTGTGAGATTATCTGCGCCCTCGCCACCCGTGATACTATCATTGCCTGCTAAGCCAAAAATAGTGTCGTTACCTGCCAGTGTGTTAAACACGTCATTACCCGTCGTACCTGTAAGCGTATCGTTAGCATTAGATTCTGTTGCTGTATTGGGACCAGAAAATTTTTGATCAATAGCTATCGTGAAAATTTGACTGGCAGTAGCTGTGCCATTGGATACCGTGACGGCAAGTCCAGAGTCCACAGTCGGTGTGTTTAATGCTTCAATTACAGCATCATTAGCAACAAAACTATAGTGTCCAGTCGTTTTAGTGACCGTCAATTCCCCATAAGTACCAATCTTGCTTACCGTTAGACCATGATCTATTACGCCTGTTCCTGCGATACCATAAATCAATGAATGACCATTACTATCAGTACCATGTAATGTCCCTGTCGCCGTCGCGAAGGTATCGTTAAAAACCGTATCTGTGTAAGTTACTGTTTGTGGGGGAGTGAGAATAGGGGCAACATTGACTGGTGTTGCTACAACTGTCACAGTGGTCGTGCTATCAAACGCAGATATAAAACCGTCATTGACACTAACTGTAAAGGTGGTGGTCTCGGTAGCACCCACGGGTACACGATTGGTCGTAGGAGTGAAAACTAAGCTATCAATCGCTGCTTGTGCTTGTGCTGCTGTACCTATAAAACTATACACACCTGTACCAAGATCGTAGCTACCACCTAGACTACTGGATAATACACCTTTAGCCGCATTATCTAGGGCTACCGTCACTGTTTCGGTTTGTGCTGGGCTATCCACATCTACTATGGTAATGCTTGAGAATGGGGTAGCAGTTGCCGTGTCATTGATTGTAGTGACTGGAGTTATGCCACCTAATACAGGTGCGTCATTGACTGATATTGCAACTACAGTGGTCGTATTGTTGACCACGGGAGAAAATGAAAAACCGTCATTGACACTGACTGTAAAGGTGGTACTTTCGGTAGCACCCACGGGTACACGATTGGCATTGGGAGTAAAAACTAAGGCTTGAATGGCGGCTTGCGCTTGGGCGGCAGTCCCAAAAAACGTGTAAACACCCGTACCAGAATCGTAGCTACCAGTACCCAAATTGCTTAATACACCTTTAGCCGCATTATCTAAGATCACTGTAACGGTTTGGGTTTGAAAAATATCAGGGTCTGTGATGCTAAAAGTGGGGAAAGGCGATAAGCTAGCATTGTCATTCACCACTTGATTTGCGACTGCTCCTCCTAAAGCTGTGGCATCATTAAGTGATAGTGCAACTACAGTAGTTGTGCTATCAGTAACCGCAGGTGCAATACCGTCATTGACACTGACTGTAAATGTGGTGGTCTCAGTAGAACCCACGGGTACACGATTGGCATTGGGGGTAAATATTAAAGCTTGAATAGCAGCTTGTGCTTCGGCGGCAGTACCAATAAATGTGTAAATACCTGTACCAGAATCGTAGCTACCTGTACCCAAATTACTTAATACGCCTTTAGCCGCATTATCTAAGATCACTTTAACCGTTTGGATCTGTCCAATGTCAGAGTCTGTGATGCTAAAACTGAGGAAAGGCGATAGGCTGGCATTGTCATTCATCACTTGATTTGCGACTGCTCCTCCTAAAGTTGGGGCATGATTAATTCCAACGTTACTAACAGGTAAATTATTGATTGTTGTCGCTTGTCTGGCAGGTATTACTACTGGCATGGTCTCCACCTTTGTTTAAAGTTTAGGTTTTAGATAATTGCATTATAGGCTTGTAAGTCCAAACCGCTGAAATTTCAGATGGACTTTAAATTGCATCATTCCAACGCTCTGCGTTGGAATGCCTCAGTTGACGCTCCAGCGTCTTCATAGTCACGCAACGTTGGAGCGTTGCAGGATGAGTTCCCACGCTGGAGCGGTGGGAACTATAAAACAACCCGTAAGTCAGGTAGGGTACGATTATTTTCGACCATACGCATCAACTTAAAAAAATTTACCAAATAAATCAAGCCACTATAACACAGATAGACATCGAAATAGCAAAAGGCTAGAGACATGAACATTGAAAGTAACGTGGCAAAAGTCGGGTAGGGTGGGCAAACAGCTTTATCGTTTGCCCACGCGGAACTGTCGAAACGGTGGGCAAGCAAAAAGACGCTTGCCCACCCTACGAAACTGGAATTCCCGTATTAAACCACGTTATCTAAAAATCCTAAACTACGGTTTAATACTGGGTTCAACCATTTCGCGTAAAAACTGTTCAATAAAATAAAGTTTAAATTCTTGATTATCAAACAGCGTTATCATTTTTTCATAAATAACCATCGGTTTTTCAGTCATTCTAAAACCGTTTATTCGTAAAAATATATCAGTCACTGCAAAAGCTACCCGCTTATTACCATCAATAAAAGGATGATTCACTGCAATACTTTCCATTAAGGCACTTGCCTCTAAAATAATATCCGCATAATAGCCTGTTTGCGGTCTAAACAAAGCCGACTCTAAAGCGTTTAAATCCCTCACGCCTAAAGAACCACCGTAACGATTAATTAAAACGTGGTGAATTTCTAAAACCTCATCCACTGTTAAATAATCAGTCATTTGGCTAGTTCTTGATATAACTCGTCAAATTCAAACAAACTACTATCTAATGCGGCTTGTACGTTAGGGCGTAATACGGTTTTTTGCTTACGCTCAATATATTCAGCTAATGCCTCATCAATAATGGTCTGCAATTGTTTATGCTCGGATGTGGCTATTCTTTCCAATGACGAAAAAATATAATTATCCAAAACTAACATATCAGATTCTGTTTGATTCGGTATATTAATTTTTAAACTGGGCATTTTTAATCCTCTTTTTTAAAAATAATTGAAAAGTAGATTCTTCCTCTTAGTTCCTGAGCAAAATGGGGAATTAAAAAAATTAATACGGTATCGCTCAAGACAACAGCCGCGAATTCTTACTATTCCTAAATATCAGCGGTTTTTCATTTTCAGTCAATGCACTATTTCTAGCCGAAGCAATCGCTTCTTCTATCACTGAATGCTTGGGTGATTTGCTACAGACGGGATCAGTGGCATACATATCACCTGCCAATAAATATGCCTGACAACGGCAACCGCCTTTATCTTTTTCTTTTTCATCACAGGAACGACACGGTTCTTGCATCCAGTCATCGCCACGGAAGAAATTGAAGGCTTTCGAGTCATTCCAGATGTCGGAGATACTGACATCGTTGACGTTGGGACAATCTAAATTAGGCAATTCCCGCGCAGAATGACACGGCAAAGCAACACCATCAGGCGCAATAGTTAAAAAGGTTGTTCCCCATCCGTTCATACAGGCTTTGGGACGGTCTTCATGAAAATCGGGGACGACGTAGTAAATTTTCATTTTACCTGCCACGGTTTCTTTGAAGGCTTGAGCGATTTTTTCCGCTTCTTCAAACTGTTCTTTGGTCGGTAGCAATAAATCACGGTTGGCGTGCGCCCAGCCGTAGTATTGGGTATTAGCTAATTCCAAATAATCCGCGCCTAAGTCTTCTGCCATTGCTAAAATATCCGCCATTTGGTGAATATTTTCGCGGTGAATAACCACGCATAACACCATCGGGTAGCCATGTTTTTTGACCAAATGAGCAACTTGTTTTTTATGTTCAAAAGACGTTGTGCCTGCGATATGGTCGTTCAATTCTTGGCTACTGGCTTGAATGCTGACTTGAATATGGTCTAATCCAGCGTCTTTAAGTTCGATGATTTTTTCTTCGGTTAAGCCATAACCTGAGGTAATAAGGTTGGAGTAATAACCAAGGTCGCGTGCGTGTTTGACCAATTCGGCTAAGTCTTTGCGGGTTAAAGGTTCGCCGCCCGAAAAACCCAGTTGTACCGCACCCATTTTTCGCGCTTGCGTCAATACGCGCTTCCAATCGTCAGTGCTGATTTCGCTGTCGTGTTTAGCGTAATCAATCGGATTAGCACAATACGGGCATTGCAACGGACAGGCGTAAGTCAATTCAGCCAACAACCAGCGCGGTGGGGTAATATTAGTTTTGGTGTATCCAGCCATTTTGTAAAGCTACCTCTAAAAATGCGTTAATGTCGTTATATAAACCCTGAGTGGCAAATTTTTCTTCTAAATCGCTGACGATTTGCGCGAGAATGCGTGTGCCATCACACAGTTTTAAAATTTCAGCAGAACTTTCGTTGAGTTCAACCATGCCTTCTGGATATAAAATCACGTTTTTTTGTTGTGCCTCTTCCCATTGTAAACGGTGAGTGCGAGAAAATTGTATCGGTAAATCGGTGTTTAGGGTCACTGGTTTTGCCTCTTGGTTTGTTGTATTAGTTTGATGTTAGGGACGTTGTAGTTTGTCAGGGTACGCGCTCACTTAAACAATCACCCACGCATTCTGTTACACGCTATGCGGGTTATTAATCGTGATAGGTCATCCTGTCTATTTTCAGAATACAGCACTGTCGTATATCTGACAAAAACAGCGGCAGCATTAAAAGCATGGCAAATAATTGCCGCTAAAATAGCTAAAAATGCTACTCTTACCAAATATTTTACTCTCTCTGGTGCATTCATGGGTCCTCATTATCTAAATCGTTTTTTTACTCCAAAATCTGTTGCTATCGTGGGTGCGTCTGAACGCCCAGAAAGCGTTGGTTATCGGCTACTACTCAATATGCAGGAAGCAGGTTTTACAGGTGGACTTTATCCTGTAAATAATAAGCGCGAAGAAATTTTAGGTTTAAAAGCTTATCCAGATTTAAACAGCGTTCCCGAAGACTTAGACTTAGTCGTTATTTCCACTCCAGCCTCGTCTGTTCCCAACATCGTGCGTCAATGTGGTGAAAAAGGTGTAACTTCGGTGATTATTATCACCGCTGGGTTTGGTGAATTGGGCGATGAAGGCAAACGCTTACAACAAGAAGTATTAGATATTGCACACCGTTATGGTATTCGCTTGATAGGGCCGAACTGTTTGGGAGTGATTCGTCCGAGCGGTCAACTCAATGCCACCTTTGGTGATGGCACAGTCAAAGACGGTTCGTTGGCGTTGTTGTCACAATCAGGCGCGGTGTGTACCGCTATTTTAGATTGGGCAAAATCGCAAGACATTGGTTTTTCTACTGTGGTTTCAATGGGTGGCGCGGCCGATATTGATTTTGGTGAGGTGTTAGATTATCTAGCGACTGACAGCCAAACCACGGGTATCTTGATGTATGTCGAAGGTATCCGTGATGCGCGACGATTTTTAAGTGGGCTGAAAGCAGCGGCTCGCTTAAAACCTGTCATTTTAATTAAATCAGGTCGTCATGAAGCAGGTTGCAAAGCCGCTATGTCTCATACTGGCGCGATGGTTGGCGGTGATAATGTATTTGATGCAGCGATTGCTAGAGCGGGTGTGGTTCGAGCGTATAGCATTACCGAATTATTTTCCGCCGCTCGCGTATTAGCCAATAACTACATCGTTAAAGAAGACCGTTTAGCGATTATCACCAATGCAGGTGGTCCAGGTGTGATGAGTACCGATCGCGCCGAAGATGTCGGTATCAAAATGGCACAACTCAGCGAAGACAGTATTGACGCGCTTAACGCAGTATTACCTGTGCATTGGTCTCATGACAATCCGATTG
Source organism: uncultured Methylococcales bacterium (assembly GCA_903902705.1). Classification (GTDB taxonomy): domain Bacteria; phylum Pseudomonadota; class Gammaproteobacteria; order Methylococcales; family Methylomonadaceae; genus UBA4132. The sequence continues at coordinate 1,699 of CAIUVX010000164.1, read as the reverse complement.
ATATTTTGGGTGATGCCACCTCAGAACGTTATCAGCAATCACTTGAAATTTGCCTTAAAGATGACAGTATCGACGGCGTGTTAGTGATTTTAACGCCCCAAGCCATGACCAATCCGACTCAAGTAGCAGAATGTATTATTGAAGTCGCTAAAGACAGCAAAAAACCTGTATTAGCGGCGTGGACAGGCGGCGCACGCGTGCAAAAAGGGCGTGATTTGTTTGCCAATAGTAACATTGCTCACTTTACCACCCCTGAAGTCGCGGTCGATGCGTTTGCTTTTTTAGCCAATTACGCACAAAACCAAATCCTACTGAAACAAATTCCATCGCCCAGTGATGAGCTTGCCGCCCCCGATGTAGAAGGCGCGAGACTGATTATCGAGCGTATTTTGTCCGAAGGTAGACAAGTTCTGACCGCTCAAGAATCCAAAGCCATCCTTGCCGCATTTCATATTCCCGTCAATCAAACTATCAAAGTCACTAGCGCGAAAGATGCCATGATTGCCGCGCAAACCATGGGGTTTCCTGTGGTGTTAAAAGTGAATATGTCTGAATTTAGCCATAAATCCGATATTGGCGGTGTACGTTTAAACATTAACACTGCGCAAGAAGTGTCACGCAACTTCCTTGAAATGGAAATGGCGATTAAACAAAAACACCCAGAAATCACCGAAGTGGGCATGACCGTTGAAACCATGTTTCGCTCACACAGCGGACGGGAATTAATGGTGGGCGTGGTGCGTGATCCCGTATTTGGTCCTGCGATAAGTTTTGGCTTAGGAGGTACGATGGTGGAAATTCTCAAAGATAATGCCATCGCCTTGCCACCGCTAAACGCCTACATGGTTGAACAAATGATTGCCAAAACCAAAGCGGCAAAATACTTAAAAGCCTTTCGGCAATTACCGCCAGCTAATGAAAATGCCTTGATTGATGTACTACTAAATATATCGACAATGGTCAGTGAATTGCCTGAGATTTTGGAGCTGGATATTAACCCACTGATAGTCGATGAACACGGTGCGATTGCTGTGGATGCAAGGATTAAAGTACAGACCTCACACCAAATGACTCGCTACGCACACATGGCGATTCATCCCTATCCACATGAGTTAAGCCAGCATTATCAACTGAGCAATGGCATAAATATCACCATACGCCCAATACGCCCAGAAGATGCGATCATGGAAGAGCATTTTGTCAGTCGATTATCAGAACGCACTAAATATTTCCGTTACAAACAAGCATTACAAGAACTCACCCCTGAAATGATAGTGCGTTTTACCCAAATCGATTATGACCGTGAAATGGCATTTGTCGCTGTCACCGAAGATAAAAATATGCCCAATGAATTAGGCGTTGGGCGTTACACCATGAACCCAGATGGTCGCTCGGTTGAATTCGCCCTCGTGGTTGCCGATGATTGCCAACGTTTAGGCATCGGTTCACGGCTGTTAAAAACCCTGATGCAAACGGCTAAAGATAAAGGCATCGCCTTTTTTGAAGCCGAAGTGCTAATTGCCAATGTATCTATGTTAGCACTGATTAAAAAACTGGGTTTTAGTATTGAAACACTGACGGATAATGCTGAAATTGTGCGAGTGGTTAAAGATTTAAGACAATAGAATGAATATGACTGCCAGTCCTTTAAAGGACTGGCAGTCATGCTCAAAAGTAAAAACAACAGATTTAATACACT
>CAIUVX010000163.1 GCA_903902705.1 uncultured Methylococcales bacterium | reverse complement strand
TTATCTCTTGCTCATGACTTCTGCAAATTAACTAGCACCAAAGGTTAATAGACAGATTTTTTTGATCTTTGTTAAAAGCAGTAATACTTTGAATTTTAAATATTATTTTGTAGTTTTGATGTTTTATTAAAAACCGAAAACTTGACCGTTCAGAGTATAGCTTATTCAATCGTGTATTATGATGCCCTTTAAATTAATCAATAACAAGAGGTTTCATCATGAAAGCAAGTGCGCGTAATCAATTTATTGGAACAGTCAGTAAAGTACGAGTCGGTGCAGTTAATGCCGAAGTTCATATTAGCTTGAAGGGTGGGGAAACTATTGTCGCCGCGATTACCAAAGAATCTATTGAAACCTTGGCAATTAAAGAAGGCATTGAAGTGATTGCCTTAGTCAAAGCACCACAGATTGTTATTGTGACCGATTTTGGTGGTTACAAACTATCAGCGCGTAATCAGTTACAAGGCACAGTCACGCAAGTGAAATTGGGCGCGGTCAATGCGGAAGTCGATATTAACACCGCAGGGGGTGAACAAATTGCCGTGACTGTAACCAACGATAGTGTTGAATCCTTAGGCTTGCACGAAGGTCAAGCTGCTACCACAATTTTCAAAGCAGGTGCAGTTATTTTGGCAATCGCGGGCTAACGACAACCTAAATACGGTACGTTGCTTTTAAAAATCACCCAGACAGGCTTACCAGCGATTAGATTTAAGTTTTGTAAGCTCGGTGGTGTAATACTGGCAATCAGCGTTTCGCCACTGGGTAATAGCACGATAACTTCTACATCATCCGCGTTTTGTTGCACAGCAAGGACATGACCTGCTAAACAATTTCGTGCAGAAAATCGATAAGACCCCCTATCTACAACTAAGGTAATGTCTGTACTGTTCATCAATAATACAGCATCAACCCCGATGGTTAATTCAAGCTCATTGAGTGCAGTAATATCTATGGTGGTGACAATAGATTCACCACCTTTTAACTGCATGGTCACTTCGGCATTCACCGACCCAATACAAATGTTAGTAATACAACCAAACAGTTGATTACGTCCACTGGTTTTAATCGCTAACCGTTGTAAGAGCGAAACCATATCGGGATTATCAGCAAGATTACGATTAAGTTGTTCAATAAAAAGCCGATGTTGTTGTTCTAAGCGGGTAAAGAGTGCCAATAGCGCGTGTCCTGCGTCTGTTAAACAGCTACCGCCACCTTTACTGCCACCTGTTGCGGTGGTCACTAATATTTTTGGCGCACTGTTGTTAGCTCTTTCGAGGATTTGCCACGCGCCTTTATAACTCAAGCCCAGTTGTTTGGCGGCTTGATTCAATGAGCCTGTTTGTCGTATTGCTTTTAACAGTCCAATAATACGGTTATCCAATGCACCCGCTAACCGTAATTCACCTGCTACCCACATTGGTGGAGATACTGCGTATTGTTTCTTTGTCATAGTAAAAATTGATAGTGTATTTCTATATTCGTTATTTACTTTAGTACATAGCGAATTATAATGCACATAAAGATAATTTACAGTCCTAGGTAACTTAAATGATTACACAAAACTATAAGAAAATATTCAGTTTCATTATTGCCACCAGTTCTTTTACGGTGGTATCTGAAGCGGCAGAAGAAAAGAAAACGTACAGCAAACCGCCATTTGCGGCGTTTTCCAGTCAAATGTCGGATGCTTTATTGGGTTCGAATAAATATGAGAAACCTGTCTGGAGTTTACATGACGCGCTTAAGTTACCAGAATGGCTGTCCATGTCATTAGAACAACGTACCCGCTACGAAACAATGGACGGTAATTATAAAGCGGGGAGTAAAGGCGGCGATCAACAAATCCCCTTGCAAACCGATGTGTTTATGGAAGCGCGTTTTAAGGATTTTCGTATCGGCGGTGAATTTATGGATGCGCGGCAATTCGGCGCGGATTCGGGTTCAGGAGTCAATAATACGCACGTTGATAGCGTTGATTTGTTGCAAGGCTATTTGGCTTGGTCGAATCAAAATCTGTTTCATAGCGGTGTTGGCACAGAAGTGATTGCGGGGCGACAAACTTTAAATTTTGGTAGTCGCCGTTTGGTGGCAAGAAACGCGTTTCGTAATACTATCAACAGCTTTGATGGCGTGCGCTTGCGGGTACTGGATTATGATCGCTGGCAGTTTAACGCCTTTGTGTCGATGCCTGTGAATCGCTATCCAACGGCGAGCAGCGATATTCTCGATGACCAATCCGCACTAGACCGTGCAGACGGACGTACTTGGTTTTCAGGTGGTTTTTTGGAGCTGTTTGACATTGCGTGGGGTATTAATAGTGAGCTGTATTTATATCATCTCGATGAAGGTGACAGCACACTTAATCAAACCCGCAATCGCCGTTATTTCACCACAGGTACGCGTTTTTATATCAAGCCTGCTAAAGCGGCATTTGATTTTTCTTATGAAGGCATCGGTCAATTCGGTACAGTTCGTGCTAATACTTTGACCAGTAATGGCACAAATCTATCGCATACCGCGTGGTATCAACATCTCGATATAGGCTATACGATTGATATGCCGTGGAAACCGCGTTTTGCTGTTGAATATGATTATGCCAGCGGTGACAAAAATCCTAATGATGGCAAAGATCAACGCTTTGATACTCTGTATGGCGCACGGCGCGGTGATTATGGCCCAACGGGGATTTATGGTGCGTTTGCGCGTAGCAATATTAATAGTCCTGCTTATCGACTGGGATTTTCGCCGCTTGCCAATGTGCAGACCACGCTGAGTCATCGGTTTTTCTGGTTAGCGCAAAGTAAAGATGCGTGGACAACGGCAAACCTGCAAGATAAAACAGGAAACAGCGGTGATTATGTTGGTCAGCAACTGGATTTATCGACCCGTTGGGATGTGAACAGTAGTCTAAATTTGGAAACAGGTTGGACGCATTTGTTTAAAGGGCAATTTGCTAAAACTGCTCCGAATGCACCCAATGGTCAGGATATTAATTATTTTTATGTGCAGAGTTTGCTGCGTTTTTAGGAGCTATTATGTTTTTAAATAAATTCATTCTGTTGCTAACTGTCACCGCTTTATTGACCGTCAGCGTAATAAGCAAAGCCGACACAACGCTAGTGGCAGTCGCCGCTAACTTCACCAAACCCATGACTGACATTGCCGAAGCGTTTGAAAAAACCACAGGTCATAGTGCAAAACTGTCTTTCGGTTCATCGGGAAAATTTGTTGCCCAAATAGAAAACGGTGCGCCGTTTGAAGTGTTTTTATCGGCTGACGATAAAGCACCCGCCAAATTAGAACAATCTGGATTTGCGGTTGCTAACAGTCATTTTACTTATGCCATCGGCAAATTAGTGTTGTGGTCGGCGACGGCTAACTTAGTTGACGCTCAAGGGGAAATTTTAAGTAAAGGCGGTTTTAAACATCTCGCACTCGCTGATCCTAAACTTGCGCCTTATGGTACAGCGGCGTTGGAAGTATTAAAAAGTAAAAACTTGCTGACTAAATTACAACCCTTGTTCGTGCAAGGCGAAAATATCGCCCAAACCTATCAATTTGTCAGCACGGGTAATGCTGAACTGGGTTTTGTTGCACTTTCACAAGTGATTGATAACGGTAAGATAAGTAGCGGTTCAGCGTGGCAAATCCCTGAAAATCTTTATACCCCGCTGCATCAAGAGGCGGTATTACTGAAAAAAGGTGAAGACAACCCTGCTGCATCTGCGTTGATGCAATTTTTAAAATCGCCTGAAGCAAAAGCCATTGTCAGTAAATATGGCTACGGCTTGGCTAACTAACAAATGCTAAGCCTTGCTGATATTGACGCACTATGGTTGACTTTTAAAGTAGCCAGTCTAGCAACAACCATCTTATTGTTGCTAGGCACGCCATTGGCTTGGTGGTTAGTGCGCACGCAGTTTCGCGGCAAAAGTATTTGCAATGCGTTAGTGGCGTTACCGTTGGTATTGCCGCCGTCAGTATTGGGTTTTTATTTATTGGTATTAATGGGGCCTCGCGGTTTAGTGGGAAAATTGACGACTGAATTAGGGATGGGAACACTGCCATTTACTTTTGCAGGCTTAGTGGTTGCCTCGGTGCTGTATTCCTTACCGTTTGTCGTGCAACCCTTACAAACCGCATTCACAGCTATCGGTGACGCACCATTAGAAGCAGCGGCAACCTTGCGAGCCAGTCCACTGGATACCTTTTTTACTGTCGTTTTGCCGCTGTCGCGTTCTGGATTTTTAACAGCGGCAATTTTAGGATTTACTCATACCGTGGGTGAATTTGGCGTAGTGTTAATGGTCGGCGGCAATATCCCCGAAAAAACCCGCGTGGTATCCGTGCAAATTTATAATCATGTGGAAGCAATGGAATACGGTCAAGCACACGGCTTAGCGGGTGTATTGCTGGTGTTTTCGTTTTTGGTTTTATTGTTGTTATATAGCACGCTTAAAACTAATCCCGTGTCGCCGCTCAAATGACTGAAATTATCGCCCAATTCAAACTTGATTACGGGACGTTTAAATTAGACGTGGATTTACGTTTGCCCAGTTCAGGCATTACCGTGTTATTTGGGCATTCAGGCTCAGGAAAAACCACGTTATTACGTTGTATCGCAGGCTTGCAACACGCACCGCAAGGCTTTTTATCTATCAATGGCAATCTCTGGCAAGACAGCGACAATAAGTTGTTTTTACCCACGCATAAACGTTCACTAGGTTATGTGTTTCAAGAAGCCAATCTATTCGCACATTTAACGGTGCTGGATAATTTAGCTTATGGCTTAAAACGTATCATTCAAAAGCCTAACACCGAAAAATTTAATCAAATTATTGAACTGCTAGGCATAGAGCATTTAATGGAACGAATGCCTGAACGGTTATCAGGTGGTGAACGTCAACGGGTTGCTATTGCTCGTGCCTTAGTCTTAAATCCCGACGTGTTACTCATGGATGAACCGCTCGCCTCGCTAGATTCGCAGCGTAAACAAGAAATTTTGCCTTTTCTGACTCGCTTGCATGGTGAACTCAATATTCCCGTGTTGTATGTCACTCATTCCCAGCAAGAAGTCGCCCAATTAGCCGATTATTTAGTCTTATTAGCCAATGGCAACGTTCAAGCGGCAGGTTTATTATCAGACACGCTCAGCCGTTTAGACCTACCACAAGCACAAGACAGGCAAGCTGCCAGTGTGTGGCACGTCACCGTTATTGAGCATGAAGCCGCTTATCGTCTAACACGCGTAGCGTTTGCTGGTGGTGAACTGAGTTTACCTGCGATTGATGCCGCGCTGGGTATCTCATTACGCATCCAAATTTACGCCCGCGATGTCAGTATTACCCTCGAAGTCGCTAAGGCGACTAGTATTCTCAATGTCCTTCCTGCAACTATCACCAATATTGTTGATGATGAGGATGGGCAGAGTGTGGTGCGTTTGCAAGTGGGTAATTCACCACTGTTAGCACATATTACCCGCAAATCAGCACAGTTGCTGGCTTTGAAAACTGGCATGAAAGTTTATGTGCAGATCAAAGGCACATCTATTTTAAATTAAGCGAACCGTTAGATAAAACACAAAACCAACCACTTCGCCTTGCAAACAAAACTATTTATCAAAGCAACCCAACAGGCTTTTGCTGAGTTGCAAGGTTTAAGGGCTGCGTAACATCAGTTACTAAAATTGCTCAATTATCTCTCAAGCTGGCAAACTTTGCGACAGCCCCCCCTACTTTGTCGGCTTTCCGACAAACTAACACAGAAAAACACTAATACTTTCAATAAACTACTAGATGGCATAATGGTTGCTTTGCTAAGTAAAATAACATTACACGCGACCGTCATGAAATCAAACAAAGATATTGCCGAGCTATTAGACGAACCTGCCTGTGAGCATAACAAAAAGGAAAAATCTGGCTGTGCTAAACCAAAACCAGGCGCGTCTGCGGGTGGTTGCGCGTTTGATGGTGCGCAGATTGCCTTGTTACCGATAGCCGATGTTGCCCATATTGTGCATGGCCCAATTGCTTGTGCGGGTAGTTCTTGGAATAACCGAGGTACACGTTCATCGGGTGCGGATTTATACCGCTATGGCATGACCACCGATTTAACCGAACAAGACATTATCATGGGGCGTTCCGAAAAACGATTATTTCACGCCATTAAACAAGCGATTGAAGACTATAAACCGCCTGCGGTATTTGTCTATAACACTTGCGTCCCTGCGTTAGTGGGTGATGATTTAAACGCGGTGTGTAAATCGGCGGCAGAACGCTGGGGCGTTCCTGTTGTGCCAATTGATTGCGCAGGTTTTTATGGCACAAAAAATTTAGGTAATCGTATTGCTGGCGATGCAATGGTGAAACACGTCATTGGCACACGCGATCCAGACCCACTGCCTGAGTCAAATATTCGCATTCATGATGTGAATTTAATTGGTGAATACAATATTGCAGGTGAGTTCTGGCACGTTCTACCCTTGTTAGATGAATTAGGTTTACGCGTGTTATGTACTCTGTCAGGTGATGCCAGATTCCGCGAAGTGCAAACCATGCACAAAGCCGAAGTGAATATGATGGTGTGTTCAAAAGCGATGGTGAATGTTGCGCGGTTATTGCAAAAAAATTACGGCACACCGTGGTTTGAAGGCAGTTTTTACGGCATTACCGATACCAGCGAAGCCTTACGCGGTTTTGCTCATGCCTTAAATGATGACGATTTGATTGTCCGCGCTGAAGCGATTATTACCCGCGAAGAAGCAAAAATTCGTGAAGCGTTGAAACCGTGGCAAGCACGCCTGAAAGGCAAACGGGTGTTGCTATTTACAGGCGGCGTTAAAAGTTGGTCGGTGATTTCCGCCTTGCAAGATTTAGGCATGGTGGTAGTCGCCACAGGTACGAAAAAATCCACCGAAGAAGATAAAGCGCGTATTCGTGAACTCATGGGTGAAGACACGGTGATGATTGAAGACGGTAGCCCACGCGCCTTATTAAAAATCGTTGCTAATTATAAAGCCGATATTTTAATTGCAGGCGGGCGCAATATGTACACCGCGTTAAAAGCCAAAATTCCATTTTTAGATATTAATCAGGAACGTGAATTTGGTTATGAAGGTTATAGCGGGATGTTGGAATTGGTGCGGCAACTGGTATTAACCATTGAAAGCCCTGTGTGGGAGTTGGTGCGTGCGCCTGCGCCGTGGCATGGGAATTCAAGCCTAGGTTTGGACTCCAATAGTTCAGAATTGGAGGTGAATCATGGCTAATGTCATTAAACGTAACAAAGCGTTATCGGTTAATCCATTAAAAGCCAGTCAACCGATAGGCGGTTCATTAGCGACTTTAGGTTTTAATCGTGCTATGCCGTTATTACACGGATCACAAGGCTGCACCGCTTTTGCCAAAGTATTTTTTGTCCGTCATTTTCGTGAACCGATTCCGTTGCAATCCACCGCGATGGATCAATCCAGTTCGGTATTAGGTGCGGATGAAAACGTGGTTGAAGGTATTCGAGCAATCGCCGAAAAATCCAAACCCGATTTAATCACTATTTTAACGACTGGCTTGGCCGAAACCCAAGGCGCGGATGTGCATCGAAATGTACGCGAATTTAGAGCTGCGTATCCAGAATTTGCTGATATTGCTGTCGTTGCCGTTAATACGCCCGATTTTGTCGGCAGTGTTGAAACAGGTTACGCGGCAACTTTAACAGAAATACTTCGCGCTTTAGTCCCTGATGCAAAAACTACTGGGTCAAAAGTTGGTAAACGACCACGTCAAGTGAATGTATTGGTTAGCTATATGCTTACATCTGGTGATATAGAAGCTTTACATTTAATTTTTGTGCAGTTTGGCTTACGCCCTGTGTTTATTCCTAATCTTGCTGATTCTTTAGATGGTTGCTTAACTAGCGAAGACTTTAGCCCTGTCACTATCGGCGGTACCAAATTATCAGAACTAGCCACCTTAGGCGATGCGATAGCAACAGTGGTTATCGGTGCATCGTTACAAACTGCTGGACAAGTGTTGGAGGAAAAAACGGGTGTACCGACTTACCAACTAGATCATTTATACGGCTTAAAAGCCAATGACGCACTAGTAATGACTTTAACTATGATTAGCGGTAATCCAGTCCCTGAACGCTTGGAAAAACAACGAGCGCAATTGCAGGATGCGTTATTAGATACCCATTTTATGTTAGGACAGCTTCGGGTTGCACTGGCTGCGGATGGTGATTTATTAGCGGCGTTGGTAGATTTATTGCAAGAAACGGGCGCGGATGTGGTTACTGCGGTGACTTCTTGCAATGTGCCGTTACTTAGTCGTATTCCAGTCGCTAGTATCAAAATCGGTGATTTGGAAGATATGGAAAAACTCGCCATAACCAGTAAAGCGCAGTTAGTCATCGGTAATTCCCACGCAGTTACCAGCGCGGAACGTTTGAATGTGCCAATTTTACGCGCTGGTTTTCCGTTGTATGACGTAATCGGCGGCTATGCCAAAACGTGGATAGGTTATGCAGGATCACGGCAAACGTTGTTTGATTTAGCCAATTTGGTTATCAATCACGCTCATGAAGAAATTCCTATTTATCGTTCACGTTACGCGCAAAAACCCGCGAATGAAACGGTCGCACTATCATGTCATTGACTCGCCACTTACACGTTGTGCATTCTGAGGAGAAGCCTTTTATGGAGTCTGCATTAAAAGTCGCGTTTGCGACCAGTGATATGACTACAGTTAATCAACATTTTGGCTCGGCTAAATCGTTTGCTGTTTATGCCGTGAATCGAGACGAAACGCAATTATTGGAAGCCGCTCAATTTGGTGTATTAGCCCAAGACGGCAATGAAGATAAGTTATCGGTAAAAATCGATTTATTAAACGGTTGTGCGGCTGTGTATTGCCAAGCCATTGGGGCATCAGCAATCAATCAATTAATTGCTAATGGCATACAACCCGTGAAAGTCCACGAAGGCAGCAAAATTGCTGATTTACTGGTCGATTTACAAAACGAATTAATTGCTGGGCCATCAAGTTGGCTGGCAAAAGCCATTAACAAATACAAAAGCCCTAATCCTGAGAAGTTTTCCAAAATGGAAGAAGAAGGCTGGGATGAGTAAAGACGCGATTTATCGCGTCTTTAATAAACGATCAACATCAAGACGCGATAAATCGCGTCTCTACGAATTATTATCAACGGAGAAAAACTCATGGCAACAGCAACCCTAGTCGTATCAGAAGACGATGCCCATTTAAAAACCGACATCGTTCAAGACTTAATCAAACAGTTAAACGCAATCGACACTTATGACTCTTACGACGGCTGGTCTAATGCACGGATTATTGATCCGATTGTGTTGACCAAAGAACGTAAGCGCGAAATCCCCGTTATTGGTGATCCAGATGAATTAACCATTGCCCGCCTGAAGGCTTATTACAATTCATTGGCTACGCTGATTGAAAAGAAAACGGGCTTAATGGCAGCTCCTATTGTTAATCTGAGTCATGAAGGCTTTGGACGCGCATTAATCATGGTGGGTAAATTGATAGTGGTCGATAAAATTTTGCGTGATACCCATCGTTTTGGGTTTGCCAGTCTCGAAGACTTATGCGAAAAAAGCGATAAAACCATCGCTAGAGCCATAGAACTTATCGAAAAATACCACAACGCAGCAACTGATTGAGGGCAGTGTGATGAGTGATGACATAAAATCCTTAGAAAAAGACGTGAAAAAAAACAAACGTCTCGCTAGCGAACAGGCAATGGTCTTACACGACTTGATTGAAGACAGCTTGCCCGATGGTTATGACAAACTCATGGACATTGCACAAGCTACTTACGATGCGTGTAAAGCGTGGGATGAGGCGAATCAAAAACTCAAAGCGGCAGGAGGTTAGCCATGTCCGAATTTATCACGGGCGTTACTTTTGGCGGTAGTGAATGGACCCCCGCTTATGTTACTGACATTAATCAAAAAACCTGCATCGGCTGTGGTCGGTGTTTTAAAGTCTGTCCGCGTGATGTCTTTGATTTAGTCGAAAAAGAAGACTTGATGGCGGATGACGATTTTGACGATGATTATGGTGATTTTGAAGACGATGACAATAGCATGGTCATGAGCATTAAAAATGCCAATGATTGCATCGGTTGTGAAGCGTGTTCACGCGTCTGTCCAAAAGATTGTTTTACTCATCAACACAAACAAGCCGCTTAAGGAGTAGTTTATGCCTCGTCCTGAAAAACACGTTTTTATCTGTACGCAAAACCGTCCGCAAGGTCATCCGCGTGGCTCGTGCGGCAGTAGCGGCAGTGTCGCCGTGTTGAATGAATTTATGACAGAAATTCAAAGCCGCAACCTGTTCGATAAAATTGCTATCACCAATACTGGCTGCATGGGACCTTGTATAGTGGGACCTAGCGTATTAGTGTACCCCGAAGGTATTTTATACGGCAAAGTCAAAGTAGCTGACGTGAAAACTATTATCGATCAACATTTACTGGGTGGTGAGGCGGTTGCCGCGCTAATCGTACCCAAGGAAATCTGGTAGTCATGTTGCAAAGCACTTGTGACGCTAAGCGAATCATCGGTGTCAAAATTTGCGAACGTTTGCGTGCAGAAATTGATAAGCTGGGATTTCCAGAGGGGACAATAATAGATTACCCCTATTACCACCTCGCCAGTTTTTCACTAATACAAGATCCTTACACGGGTGATGGCAATCTAGCAGGCTATTGGTGTAACAAGCGCGATAAACGCCGCATTGAACGTATTGGTCGTTTGCAATTTAACAGTGATGGTAGTTTTTATGCCGAATACGATGTTGTTAAACCGCATCCCAAAAAACCAGATTGGTTTGTCGAAGCGGTTACTGTCTGGGGTAAAGAAGACAACATCAAGGCGGAAGCGCGATTATTGCCGATGTTAGCTGAAAATAGCTAATGAACAACCCACAACGTGTTTATGAGCTATTACTGGATCACGCGACCAGTGATAACCTTGTTGAAGCAGTCAACATCGGTTTAGTGTGGACAGTGTGTAAAGCTGGACAGTGCGGTTTAGCGATGAGTCCACAACTACCTACGCGAATCTTGCCGTGGTCGGGTACATTAGTAGGTAAACCGCTGAGTGAACTGTGCGTGTGGATTAATGAATGGGATGCCTATCAAGCCACAATTGGTATGGCAGCAATTAACACAGCTATCAACACGCAAACGTTACCCTCTGGCATTAGCTTACCCGCTGGAAATCTGGCGGTCTTTGAGAATTTCTTACCGCAACTTATTGGTAAAAAAGTCGTGGTCATTGGTCGTTATCCGCACATCGAACGCTATGCCGAGCAAATTGATTTACAGATTATTGAACGCCAACCCACCGATGGCGATTATCCAGATTCTGCCTGTGAATTTTTATTACCCAAAGCCGATTGGGTATTTTTAACCGCCACCTCATTAATTAATAAAACCTTTCCCCGTCTTGCGGAACTGTCTCAACACGCGACCACCGTTTTGATGGGACCTACCACACCGTGGCTACCGCAACTCGCTGACTTTGGTATTGATTATTTGGCGGGTGTTGAAATTACCGATGCCGAAAAACTTCAACAAACCATCGCAGAAGGCGGCGGCGTGCGTATTTTTGAAATAGGAGTGCGTTATCGAGTGGTTGATTTAACACGCTGAATATCACTTTTTAATAATCACAATAACTCAACAACAAAACACAGTCCGCAGCTATTTCGGCAATAGGATGTGCCGACGATATGAGGCGCATCATTTGCTTCATAACTCGAACGATGCGCTTCGTACCTCAGCGCATCCTATAATTAACGCATCTTATCGCGTTACCTTCTTTAGTCGTCATACCACGATAAACACTGTCAATTAACGTGCGTGGATATTCTTTGAAAAAATAAATCAATTTAGCAATTACACTTTTACCCTGTGCCTGCTCACCAATAAAAAGATTGATACGTTTAATTTCTATCTCTGCATTTTCAATACATAAAAAGTTATTAATTTTTAATATTTCCATTGATACTCTCCATTATCAAAATAAAAACTGCAATGGATGTGCCGATGATAGGAGGCGCATCATTCGCTGTATAACTCGAACGATGCGCTTCGTATCTCAGCGCATCCTATAATTAACGCCTCTTATCGCGTTTCCTTACGAACTACGAGCTATGCGTTATTTACTCTCACATACTTTAAGCAAATTCCATATTAAATCACCCGCTTCAGCATCCCAAACATCACTGTGTGAGCCGCCTCCTTTGCCTGTTCCTGGAGCCCTATCCTTAATTATCTTGCTTGCATTTATGAGTGTTATTTTGTCACCTTTGCAATCTAATTTTGAAATATACATATTTGGAATCTCAATAGTGCTTTGGGTGATAATTTTTTTAAAATCAGAATCTTCACCAGCTATTTTGAAAAATTCCTTGCTTCCAACATAAGGGATACCTATTTCAGCAGGTTTCTGCACAGCCTTATCGTAGTCGCTAGTTGTATAAAACTGTTTTTCAGATACTTCAGAAAAATTCTCTAAGCTATCATCTTCAGAACGCTTGCCCGTATTTTTGGATAAAAACCGATTGCCTGAAAATGCACACTGTAATCCATAAGATACTGGTTTCGATGAGTTGGATGTATTTTCATAAAGGCTCTTGCTTGACAAAGCCTGTGTGACAACACGGCAGCCAAAACTGTGACCAATAAGCCGAACTGGAATACGGTACTCTGCGCCAAGTGGTTCCAATACCTTATGAAGAACAGGACCTGCCCAAAAAACCCCCACTTCATCCGCATCATTTCCTGCTATGCCAACATCAACGGTTCCTTGTGTTGCATTTGCTATATAGGAATGCCAAGTAATTCCAACAATAAGAGGCTCAAACTTCTCGTTTTTCTTGTTGGCAGCTTTCTTAAGGTTTGTGAAAAGATCATTGTAGTTTTGAATGGACTCGCCTTGTGCCGTATTCCATCCTGTTGAAACCAGAAATATATGAGTCGGACGTTTTTTTTCTATCCTTAATCGTATATCGTTTTTGAGCAGATTAATGGAATCTACAGCCTCTTTCATGTAATCAAATTTATCCGTTTCAGAACTTATTCTGGCATTTTGGCAAGGAGTAATGTCTCTTTTGTTCTGAATATCGCCATAAGCATTGAATAAAATACACTCTGAATAGGATGGCTTAGGCTTATCATCGGGTGAAAAGCTGATGATATGAGTTAAGATGGTATTTTTACCATAAAGCCCATTTGGTGTATGACTTGAAACAGTTTTACAGAGACTTGAGTGTTGATTTTCAAAAGACTCATCTGAACATTTTGTTAGGTAGTCTCCAATGCCACGAGTTTTTTCTATGCCAACAATATAACCATCAGACTTCATTATGTAATCATAAGTAATATTGGGGTCAATCGTGTTATTTTTTACTTCACGATTTGTTGGATTGATAAGAATATCGTGCGAGTATTGGTCTGTTTTGAAACCACAACCAGAAAGAAAAAATAACGAAATTACAACAGGTAATAAAAAATCTCTTACTGGGTAGTACTTGGAATGAATCATGATAACCCCCTGATTGTTAAAACTTGCATTGTTCCAATGCTCTGTGCGTTGGAACTCGTAAGGCGGAATAGCGATAGCGTATTCCGCCGAATGACATTCTACATCTCATGCCGTGCATACGCTATCGTACAATATTTATAACTTAACCAAAACTTCACCCTGCCCAATTTCCGCCATATCGCCTGCATAGCGTTGGACACGGTTAAATGCCACTGAGGCATCGGCAAATTTAGAATCCAATGATTTAAACGAGGCGAATAATATCGGTAAGAATGCCAGCGTGTGCGAGCCGCAGTCGTTGAAACTGGCGGAGAGTTGTGGGGCGTTCCAGAGTAATAATGTACCTCGGCGCATGGCGTAGCCTAAGTATTTGCCTGTGTTGCCCATGACGGCGATTGTGCCAGCGGTCATGCGTGAGCCGCAGTAATCGCCTGCGTTGCCTTCGATTAAAATCGTGCCACGGCGTAAGTGGTCGCCTACCCGTTCACCTGCATTGCCTTTGATTAAAATGGTGCCGCCTTTCATGCCCATTTTGTTGCCAGGCAGTGCCGCGCCTAAAAAATCACCTGTGTTGCCTGCGATTTCCAGATAGCCGTTTTTCATTTCACAGGCGGCGTAGAGTCCTGCATTACCTGTGACTTTTATCGTGCCTGATTTCATGCCTATGCCTAGATACGCACCTGCATCGCCTTCAACAGTGATGGTAGCGTTTTCCAGTTCTTTACCGATAAAATCGAGTTTGGCGGTGCTGTTTTTGATGATGATGTTTTGTGTGTCATCGCCTTCGATAGTGAACAGTTCATCAACACGCAGTTTGGCTTTGCCGCTTTGTAATTCAATGGCGGCAATATCGGCAATGCTTAAACCCTGTAATAGTTGCGGCACTAACGGTGATAAATCGACACGTTGTGCGGGTTGGGTTTTCAAGCTAAAGGTTAATGCACTCATGCCATAATCTCCTGTAAATGAAAGTGGAACGGCCCTAATTTACCGCCATAGTTGCCCGCGCTGATGCGGCGTATGCCGTTGTCCGCGCCTAAATCGCATACGGCTTGAATGCCTACGCGCATGGCTTTATCGATGTCTTCTTTTGTTAATCCATCTATGACGATTTCCATCACCGATTCAATATCGGGCGATAAATCGGTTGTGGTCGCGCCTTTTAAAGTGGGGCAGAATGCGTCATTGGTGGAGGCATTCAGGGTTTTGTATTTTGAACCGACTTTAGAACCTGAACGCACCACGCCACCTGGAAACGGCATAATGACATTGGGTATCTTGCGCATGGCTTCAATTGCGGCTTCACAGGCGGCGAGTGCTTGCGGTTGCGACGTGGCTAATACTAAAAAGTTACCGCCGCCGATGGCATTGACTTGTCCTGTGGTGGCTTCGGCTAAAAATTCGCCGTCCATGACGGGAATACGCCAGTAGCGTTTGCCTGAGATTTTTTTGGCAATCTGAAAGCCGTCACCGAAATAGCGCAGGTTTTTACCTAGCGGGATTTTTATATCACTTTCTATGCCTGCAAATAAGGCAGAAGTCGGCGCAGTCAACACGCATTGTCCCGCACGAGTTTCCAGTTGTTTTGCCAAACTTTTGCCGCCCATTGCAAAAATCATTACCGAAACTCCATCTCTACCGTCTGGGGTTTCTTCGGGGCTTAATACTCGCTCAATACCCGCTTCACAGCCGCAGGCAATCACGGATGTGGCAAAGCCTGTCATGGCTTGCGCGGCTATCATTGCCCATTTTTCGTTTTGCGCGGTAATAATGGCGCGGGTGGCTTTCATCGGAAAAGCCTCCGCAAAAGTTGCGTCTATGGTGACACCGTTAATAATCATAAAATGATGCTCATGGTTTATAGGTTAAGACTGTGGAATTCAAGAACGATGAGTTATGGCTAACGTACAATAAAATAATACCGTTCGTGGTGAGCTGTGAGCTTGTCGAACAGTCGAACCACAACACACTTCGACAGGCTCAGTGCGAACGGTTTTGTAATCATTTTATCAGCTGTTGGCTCTCGCTTATTCATCATGCTTGAATTTCATTATCGGTTATGTTCTCAAAACAACTTGCTTTGGTAAAGCACTGCCTAATTAAGGCGTATTTTTGACAGTAATCATTTAACGATAAGTTGACTAAAAGCCCGTTCGTTATTTCTTTTTAAATCTTTTAAAAAATCAGGGAATTCGATTTGATAGTGCTGTTCAAGCATCACGGCTTGCTGTCGTAAATACTTCAGGCTAGAAAACGCTGCGTCGTCATTAAACGCCAAGGCTATCACATTGCCTCTGTCACGAATCGGTAAAAATAAGGCTTTCTGTTTAAAAATATGGTTTATCCACGCACTGCATTGATTATATAAGGGATTATCATCGCCACCCCACAGATTTATCACCAACATACCGTCTTTTTTTAACAAGGATTGGCAAGCAGCAAAAAATGCTTCGTTAGCGATGGAAGGGGCAAGGTTTTCGTGGTCAAACGCATCAACCAGTAATAGGCTGTAACGCTGTGCGTTTGATTCTGTGCGTTGTTTAATATACGCGCCACCATCATCAATGATAATTTTTAAGCGTGGGTCTAGGGGTAGACTAAAATGACTACGCGCGATTTTTACCACGCTTTTTCGGCACTCGATGACTTTTAAACGGCAGTCTGGAAAATGCTTTAATAAATGTTTAGTCAATGAACCGCCACCTAAACCAATCAGCAAGGCTTCATCGTCTAAAATTGGTTTAAATAATTGCCAACTGGTCATGGCTCGCACATAGCTAAGTTCAATTTTATCGGGATTCGACAATAGCAGACTGCTTTGTCGGGGTTCAGAGCCGAAATGCAATGATCTCACGCCTTTTTCTTCAACAACTTCGAGTACACCGTCGTCATCGTGGCTTTGGTAGATCAGTAAACCGTCATATTTGTACATAAAAAAATAGTCGTTGTGAGTTACAGCTCATCATTATAGGTGAAAACCTACGGTATACTCACAGTTTGCTATTCATTATCTGGGGCTTTCATAATGTCGAAAATGAGTCATATCAATGTTATCGAGAAATACGAAGAACATCGGCTCGCTATTCATCAACTCTTGTCATCAATTTTAAATTTTTTTGCCGACGGCAAAATGTTTGAGCAAAGTCAGGAAGAATTAACTGAACAATTTAATTCGCTGTACTCCTACTATCCCTTTGTGAGTTTATTTTATTTGCTTGATGCCCAAGGCAAACAAATTACTGTGTGTATGCAGGGCAAACACGTTAAAAGTAGTGGGCAGTTTGGTATTGGTGCTGACCGTAGTCGGCGACCCTATTATCTTGCGGCGATGAAACATGAGGGTACAGTCATCACAGAACCTTATCTAGCTAGTGTGAGACGTGAGTTGTGTTTGTCTACCAGTATAAAAATTCTCAATGATGATGGTTCAGTTAAAGGCTATGTGGTGCTGAATATTGACTTGAAGGCAACGTTGGCGTTTTTAACAGGCGATAGTTTGCGTGTGTATTTTGAGCCGTATTTTAAAGCGATGTACACTTTGATTGTAATAGGTTTGTTCAGTGTTGCGTTGGTATTGCTATACACAGCCGCACTGGAATGTATCTCGGTGGCGAAATCGTTAGTCACTCCGCAACAGGAGATAGAAATCCCATTTGGTGTGGTTATTTATTTAACGCTCGCCTTGGCTATTTTTGATTTAGGTAAAACTACGCTGGAAGAGGAAGTGTTGTTGTATAAAGATATACTTCGACACAGCTCAACGCGGCGCACTATTACTCGTTTTATTGCGGTGATTATTATTGCCGTATCCATTGAAGCCTTGCTGATGATTTTTAAAGCAGCATTGCATGGCGGCGGTGAACAATTGATTGCAGCAGTGTGGATTATTATTGCCGCAGCATCACTGTTAGTTTCGCTAGGAGTTTATGTGTATTTGGGAAGTAGAGCAGAATCTATCCTATTGCAAAATAGTGATAGTACAAAAGTAAGACGAAATTTAAAGTAGAACGTTAATGGACGGGCTATGTAAGCCCGTCCACTTGTTTGAGGGTACTTTAGGCAAGCACATCAGCTACCTTTGTGGCCAAGTCGGCGCGTCACTAATACGTTACTGGAAATAGCCGAGGCGGCAAACAGAGTACTTGAGACGATAAATTCACCTGAAATAAAGCCCAAAATACCAATTGTAAAAATAAGACCTGTAAAAACGTCTTTAGAAAAATCACTCATGACACGATACCTTTGTAAGTTAAGAAAGTGTGCCTATGGCACGATTTAAACTATACCTTAGTATTTAAAATTAACAATATAGCAAAAATCAT
The DNA here is from genome assembly GCA_903902705.1 of uncultured Methylococcales bacterium. Taxonomy (GTDB): domain Bacteria; phylum Pseudomonadota; class Gammaproteobacteria; order Methylococcales; family Methylomonadaceae; genus UBA4132. The sequence continues at coordinate 3,623 of CAIUVX010000163.1, read as the reverse complement.
ATAGATTATTTTCATTTAAGAAACAGTATTTTGATTGGGCTATCATGAAACGATTGGAAATTGTTTGTTTTTCTTTAAGATTTACTGCATCAAAGCACCGTCACAACTATCTTTCATCACAATCCTATCAGTGTCTTTTCTGAGCAATAAATGAAGTTTTTATTCCATTAAATTAACAAGCTAACGCATCAATTAACTGACTGTTGTATAATCCGACCCCAGTAGACTCTCTACGATAAAGTAATATTCATCAACAACAGAGCAAAAAAGAGCCAGACTAATGATTATGCAAAAAACTACCATCAATAAAAAGCTGTTATTGACTAGCGTGGCTATCTCAATTGCACTTGGAGGATGTGCCACAACGGGTTCTGATTCCAATGATATTTGGCAGGGCTGGAATCGTGGGACACAGTCATTTAATGACACTATCGACAAAGCCGTTTTAAAACCCGTTGCTAAAGGTTATGTCGCCATAACGCCTGATTTCGTTGATCAAGGCGTGACCAATTTTTTCAGCAATATTAATGATATTGGTGTGGCTATCAATGATTTGTTACAACTCAAATTATTACAAAGCGGCATGGATGTCAGTCGATTTGTCATTAATACTACCGCAGGGGTTGGCGGTTTTTTTGATGTTGCAAAACTGGTGGATTTACCTAAACATAATGAAGATTTTGGACAGACTTTAGGTTTTTGGGGAGTTCCAGCGGGTCCTTACTTAGTCGTACCACTGGTAGGTCCTAGTTCACCCAGAGATGTTGTTGGCATGATAGGTGATGCTTTATTAAATCCCTTAACGTATGTGTCTATTTTTGGTGGTGTTGCTGGCAGTGCAGCGACGGGTGGTGCTAGGGGCGGTGGATGTGACCGATACTCGTGCTGGATTAATGGCAACTGAGAAAGTCGTCAATGAGGGTTCGGTTAATCGCTATGACTTCATCAAAAATTCCTATGAGCAACACCGTGAATATTTGATTCATGACGGTCATCCACCCAGTAATGACGTTGATATAGATGGCGATGACAGCAGTTCTAGCAACAGCCCAGCACCTGCGTCTACAACCAAAGCGGGTAAAGCGACACCAGCAAGCAACAATACGGGTTCTGCACCTGTACTCAATAATTCCAAGCATCTTCTGGAGCTTTCTGCTCCCCCTGAAGAGAAAAAATGATGGCTTATGGCTAACCGTCCTTATCCAGAACAATGGAGTGACATAGACACCAAGCTCTATGAGCGGTCGGTTATGGCATTTAGTACGGTCAAAAAAATGCTGAGTGTCAAAATGAAGCTTTATGCTGACACTCAAGCATCACAAGGTAGCATTTTTTTATTTAATCATTTTTCCCGCTTTGAAACCTTTATTCCTCAGTTTTTAATCTTTGAACAAACTGGCGCGTACAGTTGTGCGATTGCCTCTGGTGAATTTTTCAAAGAAGACACGGTTCTATCGAGATACTTAAAAACGGTAGGCGTGTTTCCGCATAATCATCAGCGATTGTTTCCCCTGCTAGCTGCGCAAGTGTTACGCGGTCGTAAAGTCATTATTTTTCCCGAAGGTGGCATGGTCAAAGACCGCCGCGTCATGGACAATCAAGGACATTACAACATTTATTCACGCGTCACAGGAAATAGACGCAAGCAACACACAGGCGCGGCTGTGTTAGCACAAGGCATAGAAGCCTTCAAAGCCACAGTTCGCAACGCCTACGCAGATAAAAATCATGCGCAATTATTACGATGGAAAGAAGAGTTACAGTTCGACAGTCTCGATGAGTTGCTACTGTCAGCACTGAAACCCACGCTGATTATCCCCGCTAATATCACTTTTTATCCGATACGTTCTTCCGATAACCTGTTACTCACAGGTGTTGATTTGTTTGCCGACAATCTTAGTTTTCGACAAACTGAAGAATTATTAGTCGAAGGTAATATCATGCTTAAAAATACTGACATGGATGTCCGCATGGGTAACCCGATAGATCCCTATGAAGTTTGGCATTGGTGGAATCGCTATCTACTTGAGTTAGTCGCCTCGGAGCTTAACGGTTTAGATGAGATTTTTGCCCTGAACTCATCACCCAAAAATTGGCAACAAAAATTGCTGGGGATCTATTTTCGCAAAAGTGCGAATGCCACTCGCGATCAATACATGAAAGCAATTTACGCCAACGTCACTGTAAATTTAAGTCATCTTGCTGCCACACTCATCCTGTATTGTTTGGAAAATGGGCAGCAATACATTACCCATCAAGCCTTTTTTAACAGCCTTTATATTGCGGTCAAACGCCTACAAAACAACAGCAGCATCAATCTACACCGAAGCTTACTTAATCCCTATGAATACGGTGACTTAACCTCTGGCACCAATAAACGCTTTGAGCAATTCTTATCAGCCGCCAAAAATGCCGAACTCATTAGTGAACAAGACTGTTGTTATCATTTTTTACCCAAACTATTACAAGAATTTAATTTCGATCACATCCGCTTAGAAAATCCAATTGCGGTTTATAACAACGAAGTAAGACCCATCATAGCAGTGCGTGACACGATAATTGCCGCATTAAACGAATGTCAACACATCGACCCACAACAACTCGCCGAATGGTATTTTGATGACGAATGCCGTGATTTACACTGGGAACAACACGCCTATAGAAAACCACGTTTTGCTGACATCAATAGTCAAGAAACTGCAACCGCCGATCCATCGCCTTTTTTTCTCCAACCAATAAACCCCAATGGTATGGGCGTATTGCTGATACATGGCTTACTCGCCAGCCCTGCCGAATTAAGAGCCTACGGTGACTATCTACAACAACAAGGTTATACCGTGCTAGGAATAAGATTAATGGGGCATGGATCATCCCCTTACGCCTTACAAGAACAAACTTATCAAGATTGGTATATGTCGGTATTGCGTGGTTTTGCTATGCTCAAAGCCTATACCCAACGCATTGTTGTGACAGGATTTTCTACAGGTGGCGTATTAGCCCTTAAATTAGCCTCAGAAAATCATGCCGAAATTATTGGCGTAACCGCTTCAGCTATTCCCATTAAATTCAATAATCCAGCCTTTACCCTAGTGTCCTTATTACACGGCACCAATAAGCTAGTAGACTGGGTTTCAGCCTATGAAGGTGTTAAACCTTTTATTGAAAATGACCAAGAGCATCCATTAGTCAATTATCGCCATGTTCCCATTAAAGCTTTGTATGAATTAAGACAATTAATTCACGATATGGATGAGTTTTTACCCTTATGTACTTGCCCCATACTCATCATGTACGCAAAAAATGATCCTGTAGTTTCAGTGAAAAGTGCTTATAAAGTAATGGCTGCGATCACCGCCAACAACAAACAACTGAAGATTATTAACTCTAATCAACACGGTATCTTGACGGAAAATAGTGCGGGAACATGGGAGATGATTGATGAGTTTATGCAGCCCCGTTTAAACCATAAATGACGGTATAGCTATAGACATGAATATCAATGGTATGAAACTTGATGGGTAATTTTATACCGTCGTTTTCTATCGCCAGAAAATTATCGTCATCGGCTATTTTTTCATTAGCCAAGGACGGCGTACATTCAAATACATCCCTGTGACTGGATT
>CAIUVX010000162.1 GCA_903902705.1 uncultured Methylococcales bacterium | reverse complement strand
TCCAGCATCTCATCGAACAACAGGGGCATCTGCTGGAGTTTCTACCCCCTTACTCGCCTGATCTGAACCCTATTGAACACAAGTGGGCGCAAGCTAACGCTCTTCGGAGGCAAAAAAAAATGTTCTATTGACGAGCTGTTTACTCAGCTCTTTTAGATCGTTTTATACTGCTTTGGCTATATAACCACTTGATTGCTAATCTGGTGATTTTTCACAATTGCCATTCCATGACTCAAACGTTAAAAGAACTGGAAGTTGAAGGAATGAAACTTTCTCCAGAATTAATTTCTGGCTTGAGTCCATATCGAACTTCGCATTTAAATCGCTTTGGATTACTCGAGTTAAAAGAGAGAAATCCGTTTCCTATAGATTATGAAATATTTTTTTGATCCTAGTTGTACCAAGGGATGCAGCCTACCGTTACCATTTTTGAAGGAATCCTTACGCCTAGCCGTATAGACAACAATTTTGTAGAAACTATTTTTTTTTGCCAGCCCAATGCACGATATTGGCAAAATTGGTATTCCCGACCATATTCTGCTCAAACCCAGTAGCTTTACAAACAATGAATGGCAAATTATGCAAACGCACACCACAATGGGTGCGGAAATTTTAGGAAATAGTCAGTCACCTTATTTGAAAATGGGTTCAGAAATCGCCCTCAATCATCATGAACGCTGGAACGGGAGTGGTTATCCCAATAACAAACGAGGCGAGGCGATTCCATTAGCGGCGCGTATTGTGAATATTTGTGATGTCTACGATGCATTGCGTAGCAAACGCTCTTATAAACCAGCTTTTAACCATGAAAAAACGCTAAGCATTATTGCCCACGGGGACGGACGCACTCAGGCTGAACATTTCGATCCTGCTATTTTTGAGATATTCAAACACAATCAACACTTGTTCAGCGACATCTTTGAAGCTTACGCTTAGTAGTCAGTCCATTTAGTTATGGCGAGTTTCTGATTAAGGTTAATCGGTCAGAACTTTTAATAAGCATTCTATTGGCATTGTCATCATGCGACGGCTATCCCGTGCTTTAAAAATCGTTTTCGTGTTCGTCAATAACGCTAGGATAGTTATCATCACTATCTGATGAATGCACAAAAAACCGCGAACATAATAGACCGATTTCAAATAGTAACCACATTGGCACCGCTAACAAGGTTTGTGAAATGGCATCGGGTGGGGTTAATATCATGCCTATAATAAACGCGCCAACAATCACATAAGGGCGTTTATCTGATAGCTCAGCGGGGGAAACAAAGCCCGTCCATACTAATACAATGGTAAAAATAGGCACTTCAAAACACACGCCGAAGGCAAAGAACATGGTTAAAATAAAATCCAGATATTTGCTTATATCTGTCATGACTGAAACGCCGATGGGTGCAGTGGTAGTCAAAAAACCAAACACTAATGGAAACACCACAAAGTAAGCAAATGCTACACCTAAATAAAACAGCAAGGTGCTGGCAATTAATAACGGCAAAATCAAACGGCGTTCTTTTTTATATAAACCAGGTGCGACAAAAGCCCAAAACTGATAAAGAATAATCGGTACTGCCAAAAATGCCGAGGCGACCAGTGCCAATTTAAATGGCGTGAGAAACGGCGATGCCACGTCAATAGCAATCATGGTGCTATGTTCTGGCAGGTGTTTTAGCAACGGATTAGCCAAAAAGCTGTAAATCTCGTTGGCGTAAAAAGACAGCGGTAAAAAAATCAACAATACCGCTAAAATCGCTTTTAATAAGCGATCACGCAATTCAATTAGGTGACTTAAAAACGGCGACGCATTCGCGTCAAAATCATTCAAACTCATGGGGAGGGCGTTTCGTTAAATCGACGCTGTCCTTGGACAGCGAAGTAATGGACGATTGAATCGAATTAACGGACTCGTTGGTTTCATCAATCAGTTGTTGAAATTCGTTTAAGCCAGATTCGTCTTTAAATAATTGGCGCATTTCTTCGGCGCGTAATTCAAGCTGAATTTCTGCTTTCACCGATCCAATCATAGCGCGAGTTTTACCCAGCCAATAACCTGCTAAACGCGCCGCTTTAGGTAAGCGTTCAGGCCCTATCACCAACAAACTTACTAAGGCAACCATCACTAATTCGGAAAAGCCTATTTCAAACATGGCGATTACACTTTTTCGTTGGTTTTAATCGCTTCACCTTCGATGACTTTATCTTTGTCATCAGACTCAGCTACTTTTTCGCCTTCGCTTTCGCCTTCCTTTAGTGCGGTGCGAAAACCTTTAATCGCGCCGCCTAAATCAGTGCCAATGTTGCGTAGTTTTTTAGTGCCGAACACTACCATAATGATGACTAACAAAATTAATAGTTTAGGAACGGTTATCATGGTGAACTCCAAAAATGTAGGGATTATTTGTTACGCTGCGCTTTTTCTTGCAAACCAGACAAGTCAAAACGACGGTGTAATTCGCTTAAAACATCATCGGGGTGCAGCTCTTGTTGCGCTAACAATACCATACAATGAAACCACAAATCCGCCATTTCATAAATAATTTGTTGCTTGTCGTCGCCTTTTGCGGCAATTACTGTTTCTGTCGCTTCTTCCCCGATTTTTTTTAATATGGTGTCTAGCCCTTTGCTATACAAGCTAGCGACATAAGATTTATCAGCAGTTTGCGTTTTTCGTTGCTCTAGGACTTCGGCCAATTGATTTAATGTATCGTTCATAAGTTTTTGCGGGGTTTTTTAGAATTAAGATTGGAAATTTCAGCAACTATCTGATCTGTAATTTGCGATTTAGTATGTCCTGACACCACTCCAGATTGTTGATATACCACTGTACGGTTTTTCTCATGCCTGTTTCAAAGGTTTCTTGGGGAATCCATCCCAATTCTCTTTCAATTTTACTGGCATCAATCGCATAACGTAGATCATGACCTAAGCGGTCGGTGACGTGGGTGATTAAATCTTGGTAATGTGCTACACCCTCAGGTTTGTTAGGTTTTAGCTCTTCCAATAACGCACAGATAGTTTTTACCACAGTGATGTTGGTTTTTTCATTGTGTCCACCAATATTATAGGTTTCGCCAATTGTGCCTTTTTCCACTACGGTGAGTAACGCTCTAGCGTGGTCGTCTACAAACAACCAGTCTCTAATTTGTAAGCCGTCGCCATACACGGGTAAGGGTTTGCCTTCCAGTGCATTAAGTATGACCAGCGGGATTAATTTTTCTGGAAAATGAAAGTGACCATAATTATTGGAACAATTAGTTATCAAAATGGGCAATCCATAAGTGCGATGCCATGCTCTGACAATATGATCCGAACTGGCTTTGGAAGCAGAATAGGGTGAGCTAGGCGCGTAAGGTGTTTGTTCGGTAAATAAATCATCCACGCCTTCCAAATCCCCATACACTTCATCGGTAGAAATATGGTGAAAACGAAACTGAGATTTTTTAGTTTCTGGTAGAGCTTGCCAATAAGCACGCGCTGCTTCGACTAGCGTGTAAGTACCGACAATATTGGTTTCAATAAATGCCGCTGGACCATCAATGGAACGGTCTACATGAGATTCTGCTGCTAAGTGCATAATCGCATCAGGTTGATGGGTTTGCAATAACTCTGCCATTTTGGGCGCGTCACAAATATCGGCGTGTTCAAAGGCATAGCGCGGACTAGACTCTATCGATTTCAGAGATTCAAGATTGCCCGCGTAAGTGAGTTTATCGACGTTAACAACGCTGTGTTGGGTTTCGTTAAGCAAATAACGAACTAGCGCGGAGCCTATAAAGCCCGCGCCGCCAGTAATTAATATTTTCATGAGTTTTTGTTATAGGTAGTGAGTAGATAAAAGATTTGCCAATAAAATAGTGCGTGAATAATAACATTAAGCCTTAGCACCGACTATAATTAGCACACTTTATCACGTTACAGAGTGTGGATTACATAAAAAAGCCGTGAAATTATTGGCTTCATGGCTTATGCAATGGGTTTCGCTATCGCTTTACTTGGGTTTTTTCGGAATTCAGAATTTTGAAAATCTGGTCTTGATAGGTTTTGGCGTTTGTTAATATGTCTTCACGCGATAACGGCTTACGGGTGACGTTTTTACCTGTGGGATCGTCAATCATGCCTGTAAAATCACCTATGCTAGGTAACTGGTCAACACTCTGCACAGAGTGGGTACGGTGCTTAATAATTTCTCTACTGCTTGATTAAAGTCTTCAAGGTAGTCTTGGCATGGCTTAACTAAAACCGTTTCTTTTGCGTCCTTGTTAGAAAATAAGGCAATGGCTTCATCAGTGGCGGCTTTCAGGTTACGAAAACAAACGATATTGCCCTGTGATTTTTTCTCGTTCAGGATGCGATTAGTGCGTGAAAAGGCTTGTACTAGCCCGTGAAATTTTAGGTTTTTATCAACATACAAAGTATTCAAGCGTGGACTATCAAAACCTGTTAAAAACATATTCACGACTAGCAAAATATCCACTTCTCCAGCGCGTACCCGCTTAGCAATATCCTGAGTAATTATAAAAACTTTGGCTATCAGTGCCGTATTTTGTGCCAAACAGCCCGTTATAATCCTGTATAAACTCGTCCAATTTATCACGGCTGGATTGGTTAATTTTCCCGCCTGTCGGTACTTCTAGCGGTTCTTCGGGGATTAAGCCATTGATTAGCCCGTTAGCGTCTGGGTTTTCTTCATTAGCGGCATATAGCTAAGGCAAGATAAAGTGATTAGAAAAAATATTGAAAACTACCTTATTTATTAGTTTTGTGGTCGTTGAAATATAATCAACTTATAGTGCGTCAGCTATAACTGAAAATCGTGGCGATTTTTAATGGCTTGCTGGTGTTGGCTTGTTGGCGTTTGAATAGATCGTAATAACGAATCAGAGTAGCCACATTACTAACGCAAAACAGAGCGGTAAAATCAGGGGCTTTAGTTTTTTGCCGATGGTGTTCAAGCACATAATCAACAATTTTTTCTAAGCGTGTTTCGCTTTCTAATAGTTCTTTGGTATCAATTGATTCAACGGCAATATCTAATTCATTCGCGCTGGTTTTGCGTGAATATTTACCGACATATTCCACTGAAAACCGTAGCACGTTTTCATCACGGATAGCGTCCACAATGACGTATTTATGTAAACATTCACCGAATAATGAAGCGGTGGTTTGTTGATTACCGATTGACCCCGCCGCGTTATCGGCAAAAATGGGCGTACCCGTAAAACCAAACATTTGTGCCTGTTTAAAAGACTGTCCATTACCCACAAGTATGTTAGTTATTAAAAATCAATGTGTTACGATATAATTCACTGTCTTCTGATATAAATAGATTTAAAATCATGATGTTACAAAAATCCTATCGTTAATAAGCAGTCAAACGGTGATATAAACAAAGACACAAAACCGCTATAAGTGCCTATTTTTTTGTTTTTGATGCCTCATTGTTTATATGGCTTACAAACAGACGATCTGTTTTACCACTTAACCAATTGATATTTATAGCTAAAAAGATGTGGGTAATGGACAGGTTTAAAAGAGGGTGTCAGAAACTTTGTGTAAATAGTCATATATCATAAACCTACTTTTTTAAGAGATGGATAAAAAATGACCTTACCGAACGACTTAATAGATGAACTGTTATTGAGCTACAAAAACCCAGAAGACCTGATTGGCGAGAATGGACTGCTTAAGCAACTGACCAAAGCGGTGATTGAGGGTGCGCTGCAAGCGGAAATGGGGGCGCATTTGGGTCATAGAATGCGACAGGTAACACGCGCAATGGCAGCAGCCGAAAGACCTTGAAGGGCGACAAGGTCAGTTAGCTATCGATAGTCCGCGTGACCGAGAAGGCAGTTTCGAGCCGCAGTTCGTTTCCAGACATCAAACCCGCTGGACGGGCTTTGATGACAAGATCATCTCCTTGTACTCACGCGGCATGACCGTCCGCGAGATACAAACACACTTGACTGAAATGGTCGGCACGGAGGTTTCGCCTGCGCTGATTTCAACAGTGACGGATGCGGTGATGGACGACGTTAAACAATGGCAATCGCGACCGCTGGACGCGGTGTATCCTGTGCTGTAT
>CAIUVX010000161.1 GCA_903902705.1 uncultured Methylococcales bacterium | reverse complement strand
TAAAAAAGCCCAAGCAATTGTCGATTATCGTGCAAAAAATGGCAACTTCAAAACCCTTGAAGACTTAACCCACGTTTCGGGCATTGGCGCTAAAACCATCGAAAAAAATAAAGCCGATATTTTACTTGCCGCCCCCGTTTCAGAAGTAGCCCCACCCGCTGACGCAGCGAAAAAACCAGATGTCCCTGAATCCACCACTAAAAAGAAATAGCACTTATCCTTTCAGTCAGTAGCCTTTCATTCATGGGCTATTGACTTGACAATACTCAAATTCATGGATGATTTTTAGTCCGCGCTAGCCGTAGCAGACGGGCGTTTTTTCGTAGCGAACGCGTAGAGAAAAATGCAAGTCCTCGCGACACGGCGTAAAGTCATTTTGGTAGGGAAGTGATGTAGCGGCTGTGTGCGGAATAAGCAACTGGACAGAGGATGAATCGGGGCAGCCGAAGGTAATAACTTGTCGTGTCATTTTTGCTAATTTTTGGGCAGGACACCCAAAAATCGGTAGTGGGTTAAATCTGTAATTAGGCATGAATATCAAGCCCACAACGACCTTATTGATGAGCAACCCGATAACGGTATCATGGTTGAGACACAGATAGTTTTGCGATTTAAACGTTTAATCCACGTCCTAAAGTTTAGGTTTTTGCGTTCTTCCAGAATGGACTCGCTCTTTGATACTTAAGGCATTGTTAGAGCGTATTTCATTACGCGGTATTTGCAGTACTTTTTTTGTGAGTCTTACTTGACTGTTTATCTATATCGTTGATGTTTATGAGTAATTACCAGTAGACTTAAACTTCAAGCCCATTGATAGCAAAAGTACCACGGCTGCCATTTTTTTGCTGGAAGTCGAGGCAGATGAGCTATGGAATTTCGTTGGTAATAAAGATAACAAGCAGTGGATATGGATTGTCCTAGATGTACACACCCGCCAAGTTATCGCCTTTCATGTCGGCCGTTGTGATAGAGATGCCGCTCGTGAACTGTGGCAAAAAATTCCTGAATCTTATAAACAACACGCTGATTTTTATACCGATCTTTATGAAGTTTATATGGGCGTTATTCCCGACAAACAACACCATCGGGTTATCAAACAGGTAGTGGGTGAAACCTGTTAATTCGATTTATAACAAGTCACATAACATTGCAATCGATATGAAGATGTTCGCCTATGACCTGCTATCAAGAAGTCACCTGCCCTAAGTGTGGCGACAATTAGCACTGAAGGCAGGTCGAAACGCAAGCGGCATCCAGAGATACCGCTGCCAAAATCCGAGTTGTCCGACCAAGACGTTCATGATGACGACTCGTTATCGAGCCTATCAAGCGGGCATTAATGAGCAGGTGGTGGAGATGGCAATCAATGGGAGCGGCATTCGTGATACGGCGCGGGTACTAAAAATCGACAAGAACACTATTATCAGCACATTAAAAAAAGCCAACAACCCTGCCCCAAGCTGTCTGAGTTAAGCGCAGACGGCGGGCTGGAAGTCAGACTAGAAGCCGCCTGCGAGGTGGAGATGGACGAACAATGGTCTTATGTCGGTAACAAATCTAACCAACGCTGGCTATGGTACGCCGTTGACCACGCCACGAATACGGTGCTGGCTTATGTGTTTGGCAAGCGCAAGGATGAGGTATTCAAGGAACTCAAAACTTTGCTTGAACCGTTTGACATTACTCGCTACTACACCGATGACTGGGGGGCATATCAACGTCACCTAGAGACCGATAAACATGAAATTGGTAAGCGTAATACGCAAAAAATAGAACGTAAAAATCTGACAATCGTACATGGATCAAGCG
>CAIUVX010000160.1 GCA_903902705.1 uncultured Methylococcales bacterium | reverse complement strand
TTTAACACCTCTGCCATCAACTCAACAAAACGGTTGTAGCTTGGCAAGCGTGGAAACTGTGGTTGCCAATGAACCAAAACGTGCCTGAGATAGAAGTGTTTGAAGGTGCGATAACCACTCATTTGAAAATACACCACAATCGTCATAATCTCGCTCTCACATAAACACTTGCGTCTAATGCGCTTCCTGTCGCCAGTTGATAATTGTGTCCGCCTCCAGTCGGGCAGGTAATGTTGGCAAAAATCATCAGTGTCACAGAATAGTTGATGTAAAATCATGAACGGCAGCCTTTTTTGAAAGAGTTTCGCGTGCTTGCTTATATTCTTTCAGATTTTTAAAAAGGCTGCTTCTTAAGTTTATTCTTATGTCGAACTCAGGTTAATGTAAATACTAATCTAGCACAGTGCTTTGGGTGTTGCTGTTGAAGGGCTGTGCGTTATAATCCAGTTCTTTCTTATGCAATCACACACGAGAGCTTTCATTATGGCACTGCAAATATTTCGTACCAAACACGTTACTTCAGAAGTTGAGGGCATAGATAACGGCCTTAAACGCTGCTTATCAAAATGGGATTTAGCCTTTCTGGGGATTGGTGCAATTATCGGCACGGGTATTTTTGTGTTGACGGGTATTGCAGCGGCAACACAATCAGGGCCTGCGGTAATGCTGTCGTTTATTATTGCAGGACTTGCGTGTGCGTTTGCCGCATTGTCTTATGCAGAGTTATCGGCTTCGGTTGGTGGTTGCGGCAGTGCGTATGGTTACAGTTATGCCGCGTTTGGTGAAGTCATTGCGTTTATTATAGGTTGGGATTTATTGTTGGAATACGGTATTTCGGTGGCTGCGGTAGCAAATGGGTGGGCAGGTTATTTTAATAACGCACTCACAGCTATTGGTTTTCCCTTACCCGAAGCATTAACTAAAGCGCCCAAAATGGGTGGCATTATTAATTTACCTGCCTCAGTCATTATTCTATTATTAATGGGCTTGTTAATTATGGGTGTCAAACACAGTGCCAAAGCTAATAACGCAATGGTGGTGGTTAAGTTGATTACTATCAGTATCTTTATTGGTGTAGCGGCATTCAATGTCCATCCTGAAAACTGGCATCCGTTTATGCCCTTTGGTTGGTTTCAAACCTTACCTAATGGTAAAACCACAGGTGTGTTAGCGGGTGCATCGTTAGTGTTTTTTGCTTATGTCGGCTTTGATGCAGTATCGACTGCCGCTGAAGAAGCCCAAAATCCACAACGTGATTTGCCGTTTGGTATTGTCACTTCCTTGGTATTTTGCACCCTCATTTATATTATCGTATCAGGCTTGCTCACAGGCGTAGTTAATTACAAAGATTTAAATGTGTCCTCTCCTGTGGCGCACGCGCTTTTCTTGCTCGGCTATGATTGGGCTTCGGCATTGATTGCCACTGGTGTTATTGCAGGTCTGACTACCGTGATGCTGGTATTGTATTACGGCTTAACGCGCATTATTTTTGCCATGTCGCGGGATGGTTTGCTATCGCCATTCTTCAGTGAAGTCAATCCTAAAACCCAAACACCTGTACGCGTGATTGTGCTATGCGGCATTATTATTTCCTTGATTGCAGGTTTTATACCGCTGGGTGATTTAGCGGAGCTAGTTAATATCGGTACATTAGCGGCATTCGTACTGGTGTGTTTAGGCGTTATTGTGTTGCGTATTACCAAACCCGATATGCACCGTCCTTTCAAAGCCCCGTTTGGTGCATTATTTCCTGTATTAGGAATGTTATCGTGTGGCGCGTTAATGGGCTTTTTACCTGCGATTACTTGGTTGCGTTTTGTCGTTTGGCTGGTTATTGGTTTGATTGTATATTTTGCTTATTCGATGAATAACAGTAAGTTGGCTGAGGTAGAGTAGTCAATATGGTCGAGTGGACTGCTACCCACTCGACCTACTAGTTGTGTTAAGCTCATATCGTGTTTTGAGGACATATTTTTTGTTGCAATAAAAGGTATAGCTAAAGCAGTATAATCTGATTAATTTTAATTCGATGACCTACTCACTATATTTCCGCAAAAAAGTATTGGCTATAAAAGAACAAGAAGGACTGACAGGAAAAGAAGCGTCAGTGCGTTTTGGAATAGGCGAAGCCAATATAACGCGCTGGAATAACTGCTTAGAAGCACAGCGTACGCGAAACAAAGCCGCGACTAAACTAGACATGGAGGCATTAGAACAGGATGTAAAAGAGTATCCTGATGCTTATCAGTATGAGCGAGCCAGTCGCTTAGGAGTCTGTCAACGAGCAATTGGCTATGCGTTAGAGCGACTCAAGATCAGCTATAAAAAAAACACTGTCGCATCCGAAAGCGAACGAAGAGGCACGACGTATCTTTCAAGACAAGATAAAAGGCGCTAACCAATCCATTGTTTATAGTGATGAAAGTGGTTTTGCACACGATATGCCGCGTACGCATAGCTACGCACCTGTTGGGGAACGCTGTGTTGGCAAACACGATGGGCATCGCCAAAGG
>CAIUVX010000159.1 GCA_903902705.1 uncultured Methylococcales bacterium | reverse complement strand
TTCCCAAACTGGAGTTTGGGAACGAGATAATTGAAGTATTCCATCCACACATTCAATTTAAAACCTTATGAGCAAACCCAAAATTATCGTTACCCGTCACTGGCCTGATGAAGTCGAAAAGCAATTAAAAGCACTTTACGATGTGCAACTCAATGAAACCGATGTGCCGTTGACTGCCGATGAACTGAAACACGCCCTGCAAACTGCCGATGCAGTTTTAACCACTGTGACCGATGCAGTCACTGCGAATATATTAAGCGTTGAAAACAAACGCGCTAAAATTATCGGTCAGTTTGGTGTGGGTTATAACAATATTGATATTCAGGCGGCGAAAGCGCAGGGCTTGGTTGTCACTAACACGCCACACGTTTTAACCGACTGCACCGCTGATATTGCCATGCTGTTGTTGTTAATGTCCGCGCGGCGAGCGTCAGAAGGTGAACGCTTAATCTATAACAAACAATGGACAGGCTGGACACCAACGCAATTAATCGGGCAAAAAGTAACAGGCAAAACCTTGGGTTTAATCGGTTTTGGTCGTATCGCCCAAGCAATGGCAAAAAAAGCTCATCACGGTTTTGATATGAATATTTTGTTTTATGTGCCGTCTTCTGTGCCAGAACAATCTATTATTGATGATTTACAGGCAGTGCGTTGTGCCAGTGTTGAAGAGTTGTTAGCACAATCGGATTTTGTGTCTTTGCATTGCCCAGGTGGCGCGGCAACTAAGCATTTAATCAATGAAGAACGCTTAAAGCTGATGCGTCCAACCGCGCATTTAATCAACACCGCTCGCGGTGATGTAGTTGACAGCAATGCGTTGATTAACGCTTTAAAAATGGGTTGGATTGCAGGGGCGGGTTTGGATGTTTATGAAGGTGAACCCAATCTTAATCCAGAATTTTTGACTTTGAATAATGTGACATTATTGCCACATTTAGGCAGTGCAAGCCATGAAACGCGAATAGCAATGGGCAACCGCGTGTTAGCAAATATAGCCGCGTTTTTTGCGGGTAGCGAACCTAACGATAGGGTAGTTTAATTCTACCAAATTGTTGCTTTGCTAATTATGCAAAGCAACACTCTTGGAAATTGTATTTTATTGTGGCGGTCTTGCCAACGCATCCCGATAACGTTTTTCATCCACACCGCGAATCACATCACCGTTAATAATCACTAACGGCATTCCAACAAAATTAGGGTCTATTTTCTTTTTACGAGCTGCCGCCTCAGGGTCGGTATCAATATCGTAAGCATTCACTACGACGTGATTTTCTCGAAAAAAAACAATCGCTTTATTGCTATAAGGATCCCAACTGGCATAGTAAATATCTACTTTGGGAGCCGTACTTTTAGGTGGTGCTTTTACCTCTTCCTTAACAGGTTTCTTAACGGGTTTTTTATCAGAGAAGCCCGATTTTGAAAAACTAACTTTTCCCTCAGAATCCACTGTTTTATGAACTTTTGTCTCTGGAACAAATTCTGATCCTTCGGTAACAGCCTGAGTCAAAAGTGGAAAACTTGCCATTAACAAGAAAATAAATAGTTGATTAATACGCATGATGCTTATCCACAGAATGAAATATAACGAATTTGTAAGTGTAACATATTTTACCCATCAATTTGACCCTGCTCTGGCTAGAAAAGCAAGCAATACAACGTTTGAAGCCCTTGTAAATACGTTTTATCGTGATCTCGTTCTACCCGTTTTTCCAGTCGAACGTTTATCACTGGCTTTCGCTGGTTTTTTAGTATGCCGCAAATCTTTTTTGCCTGTGTCTTTATGCGGCGCGTTCTTTTTCGGCGCATCAATCACTTTCAAAGAGACAGGCTCATAACCCGTATCAGCAATACGCGGAATGTGCCGTTTCAATAATTTTTCAATTTCCACCAATAAATACGCATCTTCTGGGCAGACTAAAGAAACCGCCGCGCCTGATAGCCCTGCGCGTCCTGTGCGTCCGATACGGTGAATATAATCTTCTGCTACTTGCGGCAAATCAAAATTAATAACGTGCGGCAAATTATCAATATCCAAACCGCGTGAGGCGACATCGGTGGCGACTAATACCTGTACTTTGCCTGTTTTGAAATACTCTAGGGCTTTGTTACGCGCTCCTTGGGTTTTGTCACCGTGTAAAGCGACCGTGCGTATGCCGTCTTCTATCAATTGTTTTTCCAAACGGTCTGCGCCGTGTTTAGTGCGTACGAATACCAGCACTTGTTGCCAATTATTACTGCCAATTAAATACGAAATTAACTCGCGTTTATATTCTTTGCCGATACCGTAGATTATTTCTGATACGTTGTCAGCGGTGGCGTTTTGTTTGGCAACGGCGACTTCGACGGGGTTATTGAGCAATTGCGCGGCGAGGGCTTTAACACCATTCGGCACGGTGGCAGAAAATAACAGTGTTTGCCGTTGTTTAGGTAACAAGCCCATCAATTGCTTGATGTCAGGCAAAAAGCCCATGTCTAACATTCGGTCGGCTTCGTCTAATACCAAAAATTCCACATTGGATAGATTAACGGCGCGTTGTTTAACGTGGTCGATTAAGCGTCCTGTGGTGGCGATGATGATGTCACAGCCACGGCGTAGTTGGCGGGTTTGCATTCCGATACTCGCACCGCCGACCACTAATTCAGCGTGTAGCGGTGAGTTTGCACCGTAAGTTTGCACGCTTTCATAGACTTGCGCGGCAAGTTCGCGGGTGGGTACTAAAATCAAGGCTCGCACACGGCGTGGGGTTTGTTGTGGGTTGAAGGTTTCCGTGAGTTTTTGTAATAACGGCAGCGTGAAACTGGCAGTTTTACCTGTGCCTGTTTGCGCCCCTGCGAGTACGTCTTTGCCCGCTAAGATTAACGGTATCGCTTGTTCTTGCACAGGCGTAGGCGTGGTATAGCCTTGTTCAGCTATGGTTTTTAGTAGGGTTTCGGATAAGCCGAGTTTGTTGAAGCTCATAAGTGATTTTTGATTAGGTGAGGTGATGGAATGATGGTGTGTTTTGATTTTCTTTATGTTGGCTGGTATGAGAATTAAAGCCCCTGCAAGCTACTCGCCATGTCGCGTGTCTTATCTCATAAAAAAGTTAAACATCATCCTCAAATTCAGACTCCACCTCAAATTCAGACTCCACTTGTTTGGGTAAAATATAAATATTCTTGAGAAGGTGTTCAACTATATCCATTGCAAGACTGAGTTGAGTATCACTATGAGGCTTGACCTTGTGAGCTGCTACATTTCCCAAAGTACGGATTTTATGAAGAATAGCTGCATTTGCAGAAGTCAGGACTCCTATACTTATGAGGTTGTCAATTTTTTTTAAAAGATTATGACCTTTTGCGTTTTTTTCTTTGCAAACTGTTTCGAGCAATGCACGCAAGCCTATACCAGCAAGCACTGGTGCTTGATTTGACAGTGCCATAAGCGTTTCTTTGTAGATTTGTCGCACCTTCGACGGTAGGTAGCGGGTTTCGTTACCAATACCTTTGATACCATCTATTCTGGATGGGTACAATTTTTGATCTACATCATAGTAGCCATTTTCATCATAGCCGTAGTCTTCAGAATTTGAACTTGCCTTCCGAAATGAGATCGTCTTACACCCTAGACATTGAATAATTTGATTGTCTGTTGACCAAGAAAATAAATAGTCATCATCGCTTTCGTTGCCACGGACATCTACAGAGGTAAGAACTTTGTGCGTGGTTTTTCCCGTACACTTTATGCAAGGTAGCGAGTGTTCTTCGCCTTGAGTTTCGTTAATAAGATAGTCAATTGTGAGCGGCATTTGTTTTCCTGATACTTAAATGTTAATCACGTTGTTATTCGCGCTACTTGATCATTGTGTGATATGAACTTGCGGGTGCTGAGCAATCCATTCACGGGTAAGTTTTTGACCTTCTTCAATTTGCGAGGGAGTCATCTTTTTCATTATCATATTTCTCACAATTATCCCGTCTTTAAACCCTGTTGAAGCTGAAAGGTTTACCCACATATAAGCTTGACTGTAGTCCTGTGGTACACCATAACCCATAGAATACGATATACCCAGCTTAGTTTGAGCTTCTGCATCACCTTGTTCAGCGGCTTTTCGAAACCATGCTGTTGATTGGCTGAAATCTTGTGGCATACCTTTTCCCGTAGCATACATTGTGCCAAGATATATTTGCGCGGGTGCATAACCTTGATCAGCGGCTTTGCGATACCAAAAGGCAGCTTGACTGTAGTCTTGTGGCACACCTTTACCATATTCGTACATTGCACCGAGCCAAGTTTGCGCAGCAGCATGACCTTGGGTTGCTCCTTTGCGCATTTCATCGACATTCATACTTCCTAAGCCTGAGTCGAGTACAGATTCCATAGTTTGTGGCGGTTCGGCTTTGGTATTTTGGGAAAATAATCCACCGAACAACAAAGCAGAAAGAACCACAAGCGTAGAGAAAACACGAAACCTTGTCCGATTTATTCTTTTTTGCTTACCAGAAAACAAAATCCAACTTCCTATAATTTCAATCATCTCAACCCCTTTTTTAGTTTTTATTCTCGTTCCCACACGCTGCGTGGGAATGCAGTCTAGGCGCGCCGCGCCACACAGCCATCATACTACCAATCCATAAAAACAGGCATCAACCCCTCCAAGCCCGCAGTGTCCTAGCACTAGAATACCGCCAATGCTCAGGCTTATCGACATACCCCCGTTTCACAGGATTAAAATGACTGTAGTCCAATTTCTGCCGCAACATTTCTGTATTTTGAATAAGCTGAGGGTGTGAACCTTCTTCCCAGCATTGATATTCTCTATCCAATTTATGCGCTTTGCGAAAAAACGCCCACGAGATTAAATAAAAACGCTAGGCGATACGTCAAAGCGTTGTGCCAGTGCTTGAATCTGGCGGGTATTAAGCTGACGTTTACCGTTAAGAATTTCTGAAACGACACCTTGGCTACCGATTTCAGGTAAATCGCTTTGTTTCAGTTGATGTTCCTGCATGAGTAACGCCAACACTTCTTGTGGTGATGCGTCAGGCATTGCATAGTGTTTTTTTTCATACTCGGCTATTTGTATGCCAACAAAATGTAACAAAGAAGCTAACGGGTGTTGTTCATCTTCGCCGACGGTATCAATCAGTTGATGCAATAAATCGAGTCGGTCTTGGTATTGTTCTTCATCATTAGGTATAGCAACCAAGGGAGCGATGTCTTGCCAGTGGTTGCTTAATGTAACAAGTGTACTGTTCATTACCTTATCCTCTATAACGATGTTGTTTAACGTTTCCATCGTTCTTTGTCATATTCGGCGTGCGTTAGAACGTCACGGATATACACGGTTTTGGTGTTGTAGTGTATAGCGGCTATCAAACGTATTTCGTTACCGTGAATATTAAACACGGTCAAATTTTTACCTTGTTCATTTTTAACGACATCAGCACTAGGAAATACGGCTCTTAATTCATTAAAGTTGGTGAAATCGGTTTGCTTTACAATTTTGTACCAAGCAGTGAGTGATGCTTCGTTGGTAGGGTGTTTGGTGAAGAAGTCGCGTAGCATTGGGTAGGCGATAATGTGCATATTTTTTCCTTATTAAAAACAAAAAATGTTGCGCATCAGTGGCATACCGAAATAATAATTTTTATTGTTATTTCACATTCCCAATACGGATTGTTCAAAATAATTTCCAATGAACAATATGCTTATAATATCTCAATATGAGATTTTTACAAGCACAACATTCATCCAACAAAAAAAAAGAGCCTTGCGGCTCTTTTTCGTTGCGGAGCTAAAAGAACTTAGTCTTCTTTTTCAGCTTCTTTAATACTTAAACGCACACGACCTTGACGATCGATTTCTAACACTTTCACTTTAACCACATCGCCTTCATTCAAACGGTCACTGACTTTGTCAACGTGTTCGTCGGAAATTTGTGAGATGTGAACTAAGCCGTCTTTGCCAGGTAGGATGGTGACGAACGCGCCGAAGTCCATTAATCGGACGACTTTGCCTTCGTAAATTTTACCGACTTCAACTTCTGCGGTGATTTCTTCGATTAAGCGACGGGCTTCTTCACCTGCGGCTTTATCGACTGAGGCAACTTTAACGATACCGTCATCGGTTAAATCAACGCTTGCGCCCGTTTGTTCGGTAATGCTACGGATAGTTGCGCCACCTTTGCCGATAACTTCACGAATTTTGCTTGGGTCAATTTTGAAGGTGATAATACGCGGTGCGAAATCGGACATTTCATTACGCGTTGCAGCGAGGGCTTTGTTCATTTCGCCTAGAATATGCAAGCGACCTACTTTAGCTTGCGCTAACGCAGTTTGCATGATTTCTGCGGTGATGCCTTCGATTTTGATGTCCATTTGTAAGGCGGTGATGCCGTCGATTGAACCTGCAACTTTGAAATCCATGTCACCTAGATGATCTTCATCGCCCATGATGTCAGACAATACTTTGAAACTATCGCCTTCTTTGATCAAACCCATTGCAATACCTGCAACTGGGGTAGTAATCGGTACGCCTGCATCCATTAATGCCAAGCTACTACCGCACACCGAAGCCATAGAGCTAGAGCCATTGGATTCGGTAATTTCTGACACCACACGGATGGTGTAAGGGAATTCGTCCATGTTTGGTAATACAGCAAGAATGCCGCGTTTTGCTAAACGACCATGACCGATTTCGCGGCGTTTGGGTGAACCGACAAAACCAGTTTCGCCAACGCTGTACGGAGGGAAGTTGTAATGCAGCATGAACGGTTCTTTGTATTCGCCAGCCAGTGCATCAATAATTTGTGCATCGCGTTGTGTGCCTAAAGTGGCAATCACTAGGGCTTGCGTTTCGCCGCGTGTGAATAACGCTGAACCGTGAGTTCTGGGCAATACACCTGTGCGAATTGTGATAGGTCTAACTGAATCTAAAGCACGTCCGTCGATACGTCTGCCTTCCAACACTGCATGACGCACGATGCGGTATTCTAGGTGTTCAATAATGCCACGGATGTCTTTTTCAGCGTAATTGACTGATAATTTTTCGACGACTGCGTTACGAATACCTTTAAGGTGTTCTTGACGAACTAATTTTTCTGCAATGGTGTAAGCAGCAGTAATGTCGGCTTCAACAGCTTCTGTAACTAATTGTTTTAATTCAACATTAGTTTCAGGAGCGACCCATTCAACTACACCACAACCTGCGGCAGCGGCAAATTCATTAATGGCGTTAATCGCAATTTGCATTTGTTCGTGACCGAACAATACTGCACCGAGCATGATTTCTTCAGATAAACCTTTGGCTTCTGATTCCACCATTAGTACTGCGTGTGCAGTACCTGCAACCACTAGAGTCAATTCTGATTCTTTTAGAGCGGCAGGTGATGGATTTAATAAATACTCACCATCCTTATAACCCACACACGCCGCGCCGATTGGGCCATTGAATGGTAGACCTGAAACGGATAATGCCGCTGACGCGCCTAATAACGCGGCAATTTCTGGATCAACATTTGGATTGAGTGACACCACTGTGGCAATAATTTGCACTTCGTGAGTGTAACCTTCTGGAAATAAAGGACGTATCGGGCGATCAATTAAGCGTGAAGTCAGGGTTTCTTGTTCGCTAGGTCGTCCTTCGCGTTTGAAAAAGCCACCAGGAATTTTACCTGCGGCATAGGCTTTTTCTTGGTAATTGACGGTTAAGGGGAAAAAATCACCACCAGCGGGTTCTTTTTTACCAACAACAGTAACGAGTAGTGATGTACCGTCTACATCGATCATAACTGCGCCGTCTGCTTGACGTGCAATTTCACCCGTTTCTAACGTAATTTTGTGGTCGCCGTACTGAAATTCTTGCCTAATAGGGTTCACTATTGGGATTCCTTTATGTGGATATTGAGTGGAGTTTTGATGTGTTAAAGCAGAAACGGCACATGAGCGTGCCGTTTCTATGGAGAGTGTTACTTACGCAGACCGAGGCGTTCAATCAGTGAACGATAACGTGCAAGGTCTTTGCCTTTGAGGTAATCCAATAATTTGCGACGTTGGTTAACCATACGCAACAAACCACGACGTGAGTGATTGTCTTTTTTGTGTTCAGCAAAATGCGGCATCAAATGAAGAATGTGTGCGGTCAACAAAGCGACTTGGACTTCAGGTGAACCTGTGTCAGTGTCTGATTGACGATACGCTTCAACGACGGCTTTTTTTTGTTCTGCGGTAAATGGCATTGCTTATAATCCCTAAGATTAATTAAATGAAAACCGTCTAATGACGGCTTGGGGTAATACTCCACGATAGGGTGTAGAGTTTGGGGTTCAATCCAGTAGATTGAATAACTTTTTCGGTGCTAGTTTACCATTTAAAGCCATTTCTCCCAAGCCAAGAAAGAGCTTTTGATGATAAAGGCGCACGCTACCTAATTGCTCGCTATCATAATGAATCGTTTGACCGTATTGAATAGCGGTGGCTTGCTCATCTGATAACAGCACAGCGGGTATGGTTTGTAAGGGTTTATCAACCGCCATTAAACAGGCGTGTAATTCCTGTGTTGTCATGGTTGTTAGTTGTTCAATCGTGTGTGCATCAGTTAACTGAAACTGCCCTGCTTGCAATCGCCGCAACACCGTTACCGTACCGCCACAATCAAAATAATGCCCAATGTCTTCAGCCAAAGAACGAATATAAGTACCTTTAGAACAAAATACTTCTAAACTCAATTGGTCATTAGCAAACGCTATTAGCTTTAACTCGTATAGTTTGATATGTCGGGCTTTACGGTCAACCGTGATACCTTCTCGCGCTAGTTCATACAGCTTTTTGCCGTTATGTTTTAACGCCGAATACATCGGAGGGACTTGCTCACAATCGCCAGTGAAGTGTTGCAAGCAAGTATGGATTTGCTCAAGGTTTAAGGGCGGCACAGGCTTAGTTTCCAACACCACACCTTCCGCATCACCCGTATCGGTCATAACGCCGAGTTGAATAGTCACGGCATAACGTTTGTCATCATCCAACATCATGCCAGATACTTTCGTCGCTTCACCAAAACACAGCGGCAATAATCCCGTCGCCAATGGATCTAAACTGCCCGTATGCCCTGCTTTATTAGCATTAAATAAGCGGCGAACTTCTTGCAATGCTTTATTAGAAGAGACACCTAAACGTTTATCCAACAATAAAATACCGTGGACATTAAGACCTGATTTGCGTTTGCTCATGGGATATAAATAGATATGCGATTTATCACTCAGATGAAAGTAGTGAAATAATAATATGAATTAAAATTTAGAATCGTAATTGTAAATTCAATTTAAAATATAATTTATTATTTTTTTCTAAATATAATTTACCGAAACGATGGCGTGTTGTCGAAGGGGTATCTAATTTAATATTTTCGTATAAATAGGTTCTTAATGTGGCTAACTCAATAATATGAAATGCAACACAATCACCTGTATTTTTTATCACAATACTACCATTGGCTTCATAAAGTCCATTCCATTTACTACCTGCAAAAAATCCTAGCAAGACATCAACTAATAGTTTTTGAATTTTATTTTGTAATAAGGCTTTATCACCGTAGTTAATTTTTTTATTTAACAAACCTTGTTCATGCACAAAATCGACTATTTTACTCACAGAGCTAATGCGTTGCTTATAAAAAGCTAATAATACATAAGCAATAATTTCAGGCATAAGTGAATCAACCATTTTTAAATTATAGGTCATAGTATCTTTCTCCGCGCCAATATAGTTAAATTTCCCTCCATAATTTTCAATTTCTTCGAGCCTATCTTTGAGTTTTGTTGCGGTATTAATGGCATTAATTTTGTCAATTCTTGAGCTGTCTAAATTATCAATTTGAAAGATAAAATTAGTATTACCTGAGGCATTTAATAGTGTGGGTTTCGCACCTAAATAGGATTTTATGGCAAAACCTTGGTTATTTTTTCTAAGAAAATTTTCTTTAGAAATATCTAATGATATATCAGATTTTTGTGAACTGTGACCACCTTTGACTACATTAAAACCTAACGTATCTTGAATTATTTTAAATGCCGCTAAAGCAAATGTGCCTTTGCTATTTTTAATATCTGCGATTATCTTCTGTAAAATATCAGGGGTAATTATATCTGAAATAATAATAGTACGTTTTTCGCCTGTTTTTTTATTAGCAATCTCTATGGTTGATTTATTTAGAATAAAAAATTCTAAGTCTAAATTTTGCGTAGTGACTTTATGTACTGTAAAAAAATCATCGGTAGTATTTAACTGAGCATCTGCTAAAAATAATTGTTGTTCTAGTAATAATTTAATGAACAGTAATAATTCGCTCCATTCACCTTTATTATAGGTTGCTTTCATTGCAGTATCCTGAATATTTAACGTATTCATATAAGTAATAATATTACGCCCAACTACTTCAACAGCATCAACTGCCACGCTATTACCTAATTGTTTAACCGCTTGGGTATTCGATACAGGAAAATGAAATTCATCAGGAAAGCCCTGCATTTTTCGTGCTTCAATATAGGATAATTTACGCACCACATTATCGACTAAATAAGCATCCCAATTGCGTCTATCTTCAATATTTGAACCACGACCGCCGACACGCAAAGTAAAGCCAATATCACGACTGCACTGTCCTCCCCAGACATCACTCATGTTGAATTTTAAGGGTTTAGGCATAGGAAAATTAAAACCACGCATAAAATCTTCGTCTCTAAAACCAACGATAAAAACACGAGGGCGTAATTGTGGCAAACCATAATCCGAGGCGTGTACTATTTTATGGTAAAACGAATAATTTAATTCGTCTTCTAAGATAGTACGAATGATTTTAAAAGTTTTACCCGAATCGTGATTAACTAAACCGCGTACATTTTCCAAAAAGAAGGCTTTAGGTTTTTTAGCTTCAATAATATCGACGATATTAAAAAATAAATTACCACGTTCAGAATTATGATTATCGTTAAAGCCGCGTTTATACCCTGCTTGGCTAAACGGTTGACAGGGAAAGCCAGCGCATAATAAATCAAAGTCTGGAATATCATTGGGCATAATGTTACGAATATCATTATTGAACAGACCATTATTAAATAACTCAGGCGAAATAGTTTTATAGTTATATTCGTAAGTTTTTCGTGCCTGACTATCTATTTCTGAAGCAAATACACATTCCCCGCCTAAGCGGTGCATGGCAAGATGAAAACCACCTATCCCTGCAAATAAATCAATAAATTTGAATTTGATAGCGTTAGTTGATTGACTCATTTAACAATGATGATTGATGGTGTATTTATAGCGCGTTGCAATGACTTCATACCAATTCACAATTGAAAAGGCGCGAATAAATCGCGCCTTTCGTTATCGTTAGTCGTTTGGTTCGGGAGGATTATGAATTACATCACTCAACAATTCCGCTACCCGCATTCCTGTATCAAACGAGGTATCGTAGTGAAAACGCAACGTGGAAATGTGCCGTAGGCGCATTCGTTTGGCGAGTTCGTGGCGTATCATCGGGGCGAGTTCGTTCAATAATTTAATATTGTCGCGTTTGCTTTGATCATCGCTATTTAATACGGTGACATAAATTTTTGCCACCGCCAAATCTTTGCTGACCACGACTTCATTGATGGTGACAAAACCTAGGCGCGAATCATCAATATCACGCTGCAAAATGAGCGATAGCTCTTTTTGCATTTGTGAAGATACTCGCGCGTTGCGCCCAAATTCTCTTGCCATGATTACAGTTCCCGTCTAACTTCGGTACGTTCAAAGACTTCGATTTGATCGCCTGCACGGACATCGTTGTAGTTTTTCACACCGATACCACATTCCATGCCCATTTTAACTTCGGCTGCATCATCTTTGAAGCGGCGTAAAGATTCTAACTGTCCTTCATAAATAACCACGTTTTCACGCAGTACGCGGATAGGTAGATTACGTTTAACAAAACCATCGACCACCATACAACCTGCAATTGCACCGAATTTTGGTGATTTAAAGACATCACGCACTTCAGCCAAACCAACGATGGTTTCTCTGATTTCGGGGGCTAACATACCGCTGATTGATTTTTTAACTTCGTCTATCGCTTCATAAATGATGCTGTAGTAATGTAAGTCTATGCCTTTTTCTTCAATCATTTTTCTAGCAGTAGCATCGGCACGGACGTTAAAGCCCATTAATATTGCGCCAGACGCTAAGGCTAGATTAGCATCACCTTCGTTAATACCACCGACTCCGCCATAAACGACTTTAACTTCTACTTCGTCATTGGATAAGGCAATCAGTGAGCTACGCAACGCTTCTAAGCTGCCTTGTACGTCAGTTTTTAACACCAAATTAACGCTCGCTAATTCACCTGATGCCATGCGTGAAAATACTTCGTCCAATTTAGCTGCTTGCTGTGCTGCATGACGGGTGAATTTTTTACGATCTTCACGATGCTTCGCTAAGTCTTTGGCGATACGTTCGTTTTGTACCACTAAAAATTCATCGCCTGCATTGGGTGTGCCTGATAAACCTAGAATTTCCACAGGTTCACAAGGCCCAGCCTCTTTAATAGGTTTACCGTTTTCATTAAACATGGCGCGAACGCGTCCATATTCATGTCCACATAACACCATTTGTCCGTTTTCTAGTTTGCCTTTTTGAATCAATACGGTAGATACTGCACCACGTCCTTTATCCAGACGCGATTCAATGACAACACCTGAGGCTGCACCATCAAAAGGGGCTTTAAGTTCTAAAATTTCGGTTTGTACAATCAGAGCTTCGATGAGTTCATCAATACCTAAGCCTGTTTTAGCAGAAATTTGTAAAAATTGGACATCGCCACCCCATGCTTCTGCCTGTACACCAATCGTTGCCAATTCTTGCATGACCTTATCTGGATTAGCACCCGCTTTATCCATTTTGTTCATGGCAACAATGATAGGCACATTGGCTGCTTTGGCGTGTTCAACCGCTTCTTTAGTTTGTGGCATTACGCCATCATCAGCGGCGACAACAATAATAACTACGTCAGTCACATCCGCTCCCCGCGCTCGCATAGCAGTAAATGCCGCATGACCTGGGGTATCTAGGAAGGTAACAGAACCGTGGTCTGTTTTGACTTGATACGCGCCGATGTGCTGGGTGATACCGCCCGCTTCACCTGCGGCAACGCGGGTTTTACGAATGTAATCGAGTAATGAAGTTTTACCGTGATCGACGTGTCCCATGATGGTAACAATAGGAGCGCGAGGCTGTTCTATGCGGTTATCTTCTTCGAGAGCTTCGGCAAGCATTTCTTGCTCAAGATAATCTTCACTTTGCATAATGGCTTTATGCCCCATTTCTTCAACCAAAATCACTGCCGTGTCTTGGTCGATGGCTTGGTTGATAGTTGCCATAATGCCTAGTTTCATCAACTGCTTAATGACTGCCGCCGCTTTGACATTCATTTTTTGCGCAAGATCAGAGACAATAATCATCTCAGGAACGGTCACCTCATAAACAATCGGTGCGCTGGGCATTTCAAATTGATGCTTGCCTTCAGGTTGATTAACATTGCGTTGCGGTGCTGATTGCTTGCCTTTTCTCTTGCCGCGCTTGCCATCTTTACCCGATGAGCGTCCACCGCCCTCATCTGGTTTTCTGTTCGGTGCATCGGGTTTCGACGCTTGTTGTTGTCTGACTTTGTCAGCATTTTTCTTAATAGACTCTTCCAAGCGACGCTCTTTCTCTTGTTGTTTTTTTCGGGCTTCTTCAGCTTCTTTGGTTTTAGCTGACTTCTCTTTGTTTTTCTTTTCTTCTTTAATTTTTAAGGCTTCAAATTTGGCTTCTGAGCCAATATCTACAGTTACTTCACTACTGTTTTCGGCTTCCAAATTATCATCAGGAGTAAGCTCAACTTTTGGTTTAACTTTATGATTGTTTGGCTTAGCTTTATTGTCTGATTTGGTTTCGACGGGTTTTATTTTTTCGGCAACCGTAACGATGACTTCTTGTACTTGAGGCTTCGGTTCAACTGGCACGATTGGTTCGATGATTGGTTCAATAATTTTGACTGGCACAACAACTTCAACCACTTCACTGACAATAGGTTTTTGTGGCTCGATTAGCTCAACTTTAGGCTGTTCTACGGGTTTGCGTTCCTCGGTCTCTGGGCGTTTTATATAGGTTTTCTTTTTACGCACTTCAACACTGATGGTTTTTGTGGAGCTACCTGGCACACTGGCTTGTTTAATCTCAGTAACTTTTCTGCGTTCTAAGATGACTCGTTTTGGTGAGTTATCGCTTTCGCCTTGCGCTTTACCATGACTTTTTCGCAAATGCGATAGCAACTGCATTTGTTGTTCGTCATTAATAACATCATCCGCTGTTCTGGCAGATAAGCCCGCTTCTTGCAGTTGTTTTAATAACTGATCTAACGGCGTTTTTACCATGTCGGCTAATTGTCGTACTGTTTTATCGCTCATAATTCTACCCCTTGGCTACTCGTTTTGTGCCTGCGCAGACGAACGCAAATATTTACGAGCCTCCACAATCAACTTTCCCGCACGTTCTTCACTTATCTCTGCAATATCTAACAGATCGTAAGTGGACTGATCCGCTAAATCTTCTATGGTTAAAATACCATGACTTGCCAAACTGTTGGCTAAATCATTATCCATATCATCGATTTCCAGCAAACTTTTTGCAGGCTGTGCGGTTTCTATTTTTTCTTCATCAGCAATCGCGCTGATAAGCAGAGCATCCTTTGCCCGACTTCTCAGTTCGTTAATTAATGACTCATCAAAGCCTTCAATTTCCAACATTTCACTGACAGGAACATAGGCGATTTCTTCGACACTGTTAAAACCAACTTCTGCCAAAATTAAGGCAATGTCTTCATCAACACCCAGTTGAGCCATAAACAATTGCTTAACTTTACCGACTTCCACTTCCGCGTTTTGTTCCGCTTTAGACGCGTCAATGACGTTGAGTTCCCAACCTGTCAGTTGAGTGGCTAAACGAACATTTTGACCGCCACGACCAATCGCTTGTGATAAATTATCTGAACTGACTGCTAAATCCATGCAGTGCTTGTCTTCATCGACAACAATAGATTGAATTTCTGCGGGTGACATCGCGTTAATAACAAACTGGGCTTCGCTTGGATTCCACAAAATAATATCAACCCGTTCACCCGCTAATTCGTTAGTGACTGACTGCACACGCGAACCGCGCATACCAACACACGCACCCACAGGGTCTAAACGGGGATCGTTACTTCTAACCGCTAACTTGGCTCTTGAGCCAGGATCACGCGCTGCACCCATGACGGTAATCATGCCTTCGCCGACTTCGGGTACTTCTAAACGAAATAAGGCAATCAGTAATTCGGGTGCAGTACGACTCACAAATAACTGCGGTCCGCGTGCTTCTAAACGCACTTCTTTTAAATAGCCACGAATACGGTCGCCAATACGCACAGGTTCACGCGGAATCATGTCTTCTTTGGCAATATAGGCTTCAATATGTCCACCTAAGTCCATATAAACACTGCCTTTTTCGATGCGTTTAACAATACCTGTTACTAATTCACCGACCCGACTTTCATAGGCATCAACAATTTTTTTGCGTTCGGCTTCGCGTACTTTATGAATAATAACTTGTTTGGCCGTTTGCGCGGAAATACGACCAAAATCCACCGAATCAATCTCTTCTTCGATAATATCCCCAACTTGAATATTAGGATCATCAAACCTAGCGACTTCTAGCAAAACTTGTGTAGTCGGAAATTCAACATCACCATCGATTTGTGGGTTTGCATCTACTACATCCCATTGGCGGAAGGTTTTGTAATCGCCGTTTTTTCTATCAATTGCTACCCGCGCTTTAATTTGATTAACGTGACGTTTGATAGTGGCACTTTCTAATGCAGATTCTATTGCTTGAAAAACAATTTCTTTTTCTATTTCTTTTTCATTAGAAAAAACTTCGACTACCATTAAAATTTCTTTATTTGCCACTCTTGCCTCCTTTTTCTTTAAAATATTCAGGCAGCAAACGCGCCTTACTCATGGCATTAAAAGGGACATCAAAAAATTGCCCTTCTTCTGACAGCGTAATGATGTCACCTTCTACTTTTTCAATCCGCCCCGTGACTCTTCTACGACCTATAATCGTTTTGAATAAATGGACGGAGACAGTACTGCCAATAAATTGTTCAAATTGACTGACTTTAAAAAAAGGTCTATCCGCACCTGGAGAAGATACTTCTAATTGGTAAAAACCTTGTATGGGGTCTTCTACATCGAGGACACCACTGAGTTGATGACTGACTTTAGTACAGTCCTCAACTAAAATTCCATTTTCGCTGTCAATGTAAATCCGTAACAGACCGTGTTTTGGATGCGGATTATAGTCAATGCCAACGCATTCATAACCCAAGCCTTCTACAATCGGTTCGATTAAGTTGACCAAATGCTCAGGAGCCTGTTTCATTTTTCCTCACTTACTTTCGCACAAAAAAAAAGAGCCAAAGGCTCTTCCATTAACACTCATAATAGTAGACTTCTTAAAACCGAAGCCTAGAAAATAAAAAACCCCATATAATAATGGGGTTCATTGTCTGGTAGCGGGGGCAGGATTTGAACCTACGACCTTCGGGTTATGAGCCCGACGAGCTACCAAGCTGCTCCACCCCGCGA
>CAIUVX010000158.1 GCA_903902705.1 uncultured Methylococcales bacterium | reverse complement strand
TGAACGAGATATTTATGCTTAATTACAGGTTTCACCCATTACCGTTAGGCTTGGCATTACTCATTGCCTCAGTCGGGGCAATCGGTTTGTCTGGCACATTGGCAATTGGCGTGTTGCAGCGCACTCGTGAAATCGGCGTACTGCGTGCTATCGGTGCCAGTTCATCAGCAATTTTTAAACTGTTTATGCTGGAAGGTTTGTTTCATGGGCTAATGGCGTGGCTAATCAGTATTCCCATTTCTTATTTTTCAGCCGAACCGCTGTCTCGAAAATTAGGTGAAATTATACTGGGTATACAACTGGATTTTAGCTTTTCATGGCTTGCAGTTTGGCTGTGGTTGGGAATTGTCATTGTATTAGTCTTACTGGCTTCCTATTTACCCGCCCGTCATGCGACGCGAATTGTGGTGCGTGATAGTCTTAATTATTGAGAATGCCATGCTGAATATAGTCGTGCAATGTGTGCTGGGCTTGTTATACGCTAATGCAGGTGAATGGCTGATGCACAAATATATCCTGCACGCGCTGGGCAAACAACATGGTAGTTTTTGGGCATATCATTTGTATGAACATCATGCAGTTTGCAAGCGTCATAATATGCTCGATGCTGGGTATCAAAAAATCAGCTTAACAACGTGGAATACGCAAAGCAAGGAGCTGGTGGTATTAGCGGGGCTTGTATTATTTCATGTGCCGCTGTTGTTAATATCGCCTGTATTTACCAGCACCGTTTATGCGTCTCTTGCACTGTATTACTATAAGCATCGCAAAGCGCACTTAGATCCATTGTGGGCTAAGCGGCATTTGCGTTGGCATTATGAGCATCATCTTGACGGCAACAGTGATGCAAATTGGTGTGTCACTTGGCCGTGGTTTGATTATCTACTGGGAACACGCGTTAAAAGTAAAACCTTGGATTAATCGTAGTGGGTTAAACCTTTTATAGCGATATTAATGACTGCCAGTCCTTTGAAGGACTGGCAGTCATGCTCAAAAGTAAAAACAACAGATTTTCACCTACTTTTAGTAATCACCCGCACTAATCAAAAATTACTTTGTCGTTTCACAGCCTTCATCTTTAAACCAATAAGGTGTTTTCTTTTTCCAGTCGCTAGTTCCAAAACGGTCTTTCAAAATATCAAATGCTGTTTTGGAAACTTTGGCTGTGTCGCAATTTTGACAGCCATAACGCGTGGATTTTACGGCTAAAGCTAAGGCTTCAGGTAGGCGTTTTTCTTTGGGAGCAAATTCTGCCCATTCGCTGGTTTTTGTGGCTAAAAAGTTGGAACCGCTGGCAGCGAGTTTGTTGATTTTGGCGTTTTCGTCTTTCGCTAATGCAAGCTGTTCTGTGCTTAAAAACGTGGGAGCTTTAACAGAAGCATCGGCGTTGCTGCGACTGGCATCATTGTTGTAAACGGTGTATTCATTGGTACTGCACCACCAGTTATCACGATAATTTTCAATCGCGTTAAACGTGGCTTGCCGCCCTGTGCCTTGATCGACTAAAGGACGCATGGCTGGATTTTTGAGCATGATGAAAACGGCTTCGTACATCTTGGTTTTGCCGTCTTTGGCTTTGCTGTATGCGGGTATTTGGTTTTTTAATTCAGGAATCAGCTTTGCTAATTCGGGCGCGAGTTGTTGGGCGGTTTGTTCATCATTCAATAACACGGCGCGTACCCACGCTGATAAAACCACGCGACTTCGTAAAGTATCGGGTAAGTCAGGGTGCAGTGCGAGTTGTGTTAATACCGTTAAGGGCAGTTGGGTGTTCATAATACGAGCGGCATCGGCATCAAACATGGTGCGTTTAGCCCACGCCCGTTCGTTTTTATTGTAATCTTCTTCGCCCGCTTTAGCTGGGGTATTAACATCGACTAGCAGAAATTCGCTTTCATCATACGCAAAGACAACGGCATGGCGTTGGGAAAACTTAACAAATTCATTCAGGTCTTGCGCTAAGCTTAGCCGTTCAGACAACAGTTGATTGATTGCAGAGGCGTTTATTGATGCTGAATCATTTAAAACTAGGTCTAAAGTTTTTCTCGCCTCATCGCTTTGACCTAAGGCGATTTGTAAACGCACTGCGTGATAAGTGGCAGTTAAAAATGCTGCTGAGTTTTTATCAAGGCTTTTGCTGGCGGCAATAAGAGTAGCGGCTTCGGGTGATTCTGCACTGGCTTTCATTAAGCTGGCGATTAACCACGCGGTGTTTTTGGTGGATTGCCATTTTTCAAGTGCGTGCGGGTAAGCGTCTTTTTCTTTGGATTGTACGGTGAATATCCAATCGGTTAGTTCATTGATTTTGCGATATTTGGTATTGCTTGTTTGTGCAGCGGCTTTTTCTGTATCAGAAGCCTCTTCAATAATAGCGACTTGATCCAGCAAGCGGCGGTAATCGGTAACATCTTGAAACAAAGTATAATTTTCGCTGGTATCACTTAGTTTTTTGGCTAGATTATCGTGCAGAGTTTCGGGGTGTAGACGAAACTGAATAAGATTTAGCAGTTGTTTTGCCGCGCCGTGAACACTGGCTAAACTGGAATCTGCTACGATGCGGTTAAGTTGGTCTTCGGCTTGTTTGTAATAGGCAAGCATCTTGTCGTGTTGCGCCTCATCCTCAGAAATCGCACTGGCTTGGCGTATGGCAATTCTAGCCAATAAATAAGCTGATAAATCACGCCACGGTGACGCGGTATTTTTAGCAATTTTTTCAAAGCCTATTTTGGCTTCATCATAGTGAGTCGCATAAAAATGTGCAGCGGCGATTTGATACTCACGGTCAGCTTTTAACCAATCGGGGGCATCCGCTGCCACTGCGCTGGGCATTTCTTTGGTTTCTGAACAGTTAGCAAAGACTTGGTCTTGTCCGCGTAACCAGTCTTTCATAGCAGCATCATCGGCTTTGGTTTTTTCTAACCGTGCATTGATGGTTTTAGTGGCATTATCAAACGCGCCAGCGGTACAGTTGAAAAAAGAGCTGTAGCTTTCTGGGTTAGTTCTATCGGTATAAATTTTCGGTTCTGCTTCATTGGTCACTATTTTTTTACGCGCCACTATCCAGTTATTAATCGCGGTATTTTTGCTGTCTTCATTCGCATCAGTATTTTCATATTCTGCTCGCCAATTACGCACTAAATCGGCTTGTTCTTTATCAGAAAATGGCTGGTTATTAAATGCTCGATAAGCCACAAATAAGGCAGAACGGTTAAGTGTGGGATGAATAATGCCAACATTGCCTTTGGCATAATTTTCAAATTGTTCAGGTCGAGTATCCATTGTAAACACAGGCAGCACAAAACTAGGTCCACAGGCTAATGCGGGTGGTGAACTGAGTGCGAATAAAGAACAGGTTAAAAGTGAGATGGACAAAACATGAGAAAATTTTTTCATAAAATCAAGGTTCACTATGAATTAGAAAGGCACGGTTTAAGCATTACTGATTAAGCCCCGTTACGCAAGCATTTTAAAGTTGCACTGGTGATTTCAAAACTCAATTGATTCAGGAGCGACGCGGATCATTTCATCAATACTGGTTAAACCAGCGGCAACTTTTTCAGCGGCACTTAAACGTAAGGGGCGCATCCCTTCAGCAATGGCTTGTTTTTGCAACATGGCGGTATCACAATTTGAGGTCATTAATTTTTTTAGAGCAGGAGAATTGGTGAATATTTCATAAATTCCGATTCTACCTAAATAGCCTGTCTGACGACATTCTAAACAACCGACTGCTTCATAAACTTGCTTAGGTTTTTTAGCTTTAAACGGTGCGATTAAATTAAACCATTGTTCATCTTCAATAGAGACTGACTTTTTACACGATTTACATAATAACCGTAACAAGCGTTGTGCCATGACACCTAATAAGGTTTGTTGAATTAAATAATCGGGAACGCCAATATTTAATAAGCGGGTAATAGCGGCGGGGGCGTTGTTGGTGTGTAAGGTAGAAAAGACTAAATGCCCAGTGAGTGAGGCTTGGATTGCCATTTCAGCAGTTTCTAAATCTCGAATTTCGCCCACCATAATAATATCAGGGTCTTGGCGCATTAAGGTACGAATGCCACTGGCAAAGGTTAGTCCAATGTTAGTATGTACCTGCATTTGATTAAAACTGGGTTCGATTTGTTCAATCGGGTCTTCAACGGTGCAGAGATTTATTTCCGAGGTAGACAAATGTTTTAGGGTGGAATATAGCGTGGTGGTTTTTCCCGAACCTGTTGGACCAGTGACTAAAATAATGCCGTGCGAATGTTGAATCATTTTGTTCCAAATATCTTGTTCACGGTGATTGAAACCGAGTTGTTGATAGTTGCGCAATAATACTTCTGGGTCAAAAATCCGCATGACGATTTTTTCGCCAAACGCGGTGGGCATGGTGGATAGCCGTAATTCAATTTCTTTTTTTTGTGAGCTTTGGGTTTTAATACGTCCATCTTGTGGCAGACGTTTTTCAATAATATTCATTCTGCCCAAAATTTTTAATCGACTCATTACCGCGCCCATAATCGCGGCGGGTAGTTGATAGACATCGTGCAGTATGCCATCGATTCTAAAACGCACATTGCCCATTTTACGGCGTGGTTCAATATGAATATCACTGGCGCGTAGATCAAAAGCGTATTGCAATAACCAGTTGACTAAATTGACAATATGCTGATTATTGGCATCGAGATCACTGGCTTTACCTAGCTCAACTAATTGTTCAAGATTGTAAATATTACTGGTGGATTTATCAGCTGAATTATCGGTCGCACCTTTTAATGATTTAGCAAACGCGTAAAATTCGCCTAAATAGCGGGTAATCTCATCAGGATTAGCAAACACACGCTTGATTTGCCCCTGTTGAATTTTAGCCACATCAACTTCCCAACTGCGAATATAGGGTTCGGCGGTGGCAATAATGATTTCATCTTTACTGACATGAAGTGGCAAAATTTTATAGTTTGTCGCATAGGCATGACTGTAAATTAAAGTCACGGCTGCGACATCGATTTTTAATGGATCGATGTAGTAATAGGGGAGATTAACTTTTTTAGCTAACCAGCGTGTCAGCTCCTCTAGGGTAAAAGGTTTGCTAAATTGGGTTTGGTCAGTGACACCACATTCAATCAGCACGTTTAACGGATGCTTTTTTTGGCTTTTTGAGCTAGCACCATAATGTAGACATTTTTCATAATCGCCTGCGGAAATTAGATTGTCTTCTTGTAGCCAATGTAGCACTTGGTGAATGCTTAATTTAACGTCTTTTTGCTGGTTAGCATTATCTGTATTGAGCATCGTCTATCGCTTGTTTTTGAAGGGTGTATCATTATACTCGTTCGTTATAATTTGCGAGTTATCTGTAAAGCCGCGTAATACTAAAACAAAGAAGAGAGATTTTATGAGCATTGCCAATGAAACACCAAAAATTAATGTCACATCAGCAGAGATTTTAAATATTGAATCCTATATTCAAAGGAAAAATACCGCTGTCTTAACTATTATGTTTACCGACATTAAAGGCTTTACCGAACTGAGTGAACAAAAAGGCGAACAGTACGCGACTCAGTTTAGAATGAAACATGATGAAATTTTAACCAACATTATTGAACAAGATCATGCGGGTTTAATCATCAAGTTTATTGGTGATGCGGTGATGGCAGTTTTTTCTGAACCCAGTATTGCGGTGGAACGCGCTTTACAAATTCAGCAACGCTTGAATGAATTTAACGCATCACAACAAGAGTTTGTGCCTATCAATGTGCGTATTGGCTTACACATGGGGCAAGTGTCCATTGCTAACACCCTGCAAGCCGATGTGTTTGGTCGTCATGTCAATAGAGCTGCCAGAGTTGAAAGCTTAGCCGATGGTGGACAAATTTATTTAAGTTACCCTGTTTTTGATAGCGCGAAAGGTTGGCTCACTAGCTATAAAGATTTACTGTGGCAAAATCACGGGCGTTATCGGCTAAAAGGTATTGAGGAATCGATTGAAATTTACGAAGTTATTAGTCGTAACAAAGGCGTACCAAAACCGCCGCTACATGGGCATAAAGAAAAGACAGTTTCTAAGCTAGCAGTCAGTGTATTGTTGGTACTCGTCGCCGTTTCTATTGCTACTTTAGCAGCTATTTTTTATTATAAAAATACCACCAGTGTCTATTTTGTGCGTTTTTATCCAGATGCCATGTATCTGGATAATGCACAACCCATTGCCTTGGCAGGGCAAAAAACCGATCAATCCAGACAAGTCATCACCGACATTAAACGCGGCAAGCACATCGTGCATTATGAGGTCACAAAGTCAGATCGCTATTATGCAGAGTTGGCTATCAACAGCGGAATCAATAACGTTGAATTAAAATTCAAAGAACTGCGATTGCCCAGCCTGAAAAAATTCGTTTCAGCATTAGCGAAGGAAAATAAGTTATCCGCAACAGAAAATTTTAATTATCAACTCTATGGGTATAACGGCGAAAAAATCCCCATAACGGGTGAAATAAACCTACAAATAACCAGCTATCCTGATGACAAAGACAGAGCTTTAATTCATGACCAGTATGCAGGTTCACTGAAAATAAATGATAAAGTTTATACCATTGCCCAGCAATCATTTACCCACAAACGTTCCGACACCGAAGCAAAACGCATTGAACCCGTGTTGATTTACCAAGATGAATACCACGCTTATTATTATAAGTATTACGCTTATCAAACCACCTTTGATACTGAGATTTATGCGGCGTTTAAGCCTGTTGTAAATCAATAAGTTAGCTGTTTTTGCCGTATTGCCAATTTTTGATATTTTTGCCTGTTTTTTATTAAATTGGGACAAAAATGCGACAAAATTTATAATAAAAGCCTAGAAACAAAGCGGGCTTGAAGGTGCTACCAACACCAAACAAGCCCTAACCACTCACTTAACAAGACGGGTTAAGCAATGGCTAGGCACATCATAACAAAAGCCGATTGCTACCTAAATAGGGCAAAAGAACGCACCGCTAAAGACGATACACCACGCTATACAGCAAAAATTAGACTAAAAGGTTATCCTACTCAAACAGCTACTTTTAAACGATTAACCGATGCTAGAAAATGGATAGCATCAACAGAAAGTGCAATAAGAGAAGGTAGGCGCTTCAAAACAGCAGAAGCAAAACGCCATACTGTAACTGTAGCTGAATTAATAGACCACTACATTAAAGATGTTTTGCTAAGTAAGCCTAAACAGGCAATACAAAGACCTATGAAGACGTGTACCTGAATGGATATGAAACCCTGCCGACGTTATTGCTAGGGTTGACGGACTACTTCTTGTTTTACAACGGGAAAAGACGGCATCAATCGCTAGACTATACGACACTCAACGTGGTGTACCTCACGGCAACAGGCGGCGGTGCGAAGGTAGTATTTTATTCAAAAAATAGCTAAATCGACTAAAAATGTCATGTTTTTCTACTTTTTATATCAGTAAAATCGCTACAAGCCACGGATTGATAGGGTGAGTAGTTACATTAATTCTTTACTTGATTAGCCATAGAAGCAACTAAGGTCACAGTCGTGATTATCGTCACCGTTTGTAAAAACGATAACAGCTTTTTGAAGGCTGTTATCTGTTGATGGCACGCATTAAAGCTGTCTTACTAACCACATAGTCAACTCATCGACATAATTCGAAGCGTAGCCCGCTTCTTTTAATGTCCATTTGAAAGCATTACTCAGTTGCGCTCGTTTGTAGATATTTAAGCTATTATCTTTCTTAAATTCCTCAATTTTTACCTGTATCGTAGTCAGTACCTTTTTGGTTCTGCGGGCAAAGCGTTCGTCATCTATTTTCTGACTACTATCAACAGGGACTTTTTCAGTGAAAATCACACCCAGTGCTGTGCCAAATTCTTTAGCTTTTGCGGCATCAAACCAATTCAAACCCATTTTTTTCTCCTAGTTAATCTAGTAACGTTTTTGTTGTGCGTGTCTCTTTTGTGAATGTCATCCAAATTTAAAGAGCCAACGTGCAGTGTCATGTTTTAACCGAAATATACCATTTATCGCAGTTATACTCCAGAATGAAAGAAATCGATTTAATGCCTTGTACTAACATCATAGCGTATCTGGGCATTTTGATATTTAGAGAGAAATCTGAAAAAAAGCCCACGATTTTAACTGTGGGCTTTTTGGGTGTGTTATTTTTTACCGCTTTCTTGTTGAATCAATTGATTCATGATTTCAATCATTTTTTCATGCGATCCTGCTACTTTACCGTTGGTTTTGTATTTACCGTTGATAATAATGGCTGGAACACCTGTGATTCCGTAGCGTGCTGCCATCGCGGGAGCTTGACGTAGTTTTGCATCAACAGGAAATGAATTATAGGCTTCATGAAAGTCGGCTTCTTTAACGCCATGTGCGACAAAAAACTTGGCTAACTGGTCTTCGGTTTCTAGTTCTTCTTTTTTATTCTGCACAGCATCAAAAAAATCAGCATGAACTTTATCAACCACACCTAATGCTTCAGCGGTGTAATACGCTTTAGCGTGTTTAGTCCACGTTTCACTAAATGCCGCTGGTTGACGAATAAATTCGACATTTTTAGGCAGGGTTTCTTTCCACTTATTCAACAGCGGTTCAAAATCATAGCAATGTGGGCAGCCGTACCAAAAAAACTCAATCACTTCAATTTTATCAGGATCGTGAGTGGCTTGGGCGGGCGAAATAATTTCGTAACCGACAGGTTCAGCTTTTAACAAGGCTGAAAACAAAAACAGCAAGATTAATAAGCTGGTCTGAGTGATTTTTTTTAACATGGTTTAAAGGTCTCCGTTATGCGTTTATTTCATCATCGAAATACGGTAAGAAACCGCTTTAATTTCTTCAACCGTCATTTTATTGCTAATCATGTGCATCATATTTTCGGGATTATTACTGCGATTGCCATTTTTAAAATCAGTCAATGTTTTGATTAAATAATCAGCATGTTGTGAACGCAACGCAGGAAAAGCAGCAGGTTCATTACCTTCACCTAAAGGACCATGACAGGCGATGCAGGCAGATACTTCATGGGGTAAGTCACCATTACGGTATAGATTACTGCCTTCAGCCATTAATTTATCCATTGCGGTTTTTTTATCGGCGGCAGAAGCAGCGGGTTTGTCATCGTCATCATCATTATCGACAGGTAAGTCGTTAGCTGAGACTTTTTGCGCCATATAATAGGCAGCAATATCGGCTATATCCTTATTACTTAACGATTGCGCAATAGATGCCATCATTGGATTTTTACGCGTCCCATCTTTGAAAGCGTGTAATTGTTTTTGCAGGTAAGATTCATCCTGCTGGGCAAGCTTGGGGAATGTTGATACCATGCTGTTGCCGTTTTCACCGTGACAACTGACACAGCTAGCGGCTTTGGTTTCGCCTGCCTCAATATCTGCTTGGTTATCTGCGGCGTATAATATACTTGAAGTGCTGGCAAGTGCCAGAGTGAGTGAAAGAGCCAGCCATTTTTTTCTCATTAGATTCCCCCTATTGGAATAGTTATTCATTTATGCTCGCCTTTGATAATTCATGCGCAGCCTAAATCCTGTTTACATTTTACCTTAATTACTAACGCTGAACGAGACAACGATGAACCCACTTTACCACCAAGCTAAATTTATTAATAGCTCCCCGCACCTTAAAGATGCACCTGCCGACCAAGGTAGCGAGATTGCTTTTGCAGGTCGCTCTAATGCGGGCAAATCCAGTGCGATTAATACCTTGACTCGACAACGTGGCTTAGCCAGAATCAGCAAGACACCTGGTAGAACCCAAATGCTTAATTTCTTTGAAATTAATGAGCAACATCGCTTTGTCGATTTGCCTGGTTATGGTTATGCTAAAGTCCCCGTGGCGGTGAAACTAAAATGGCATGAGTTAATGGAAAACTATTTAAAAAAACGTAAATCCTTACGCGCTATTGTTTTAGTCATGGACGTTCGTCATCCATTAACCGAGTTTGATTGGCAAATGGTGGAATGGTGTCGGCATACCCAATTACCCTTGCATATTTTACTCACTAAAGCCGATAAGCTCACTTATGGAGCCGCTAAAAATACCCTGATGCAAGTAGAAAAAGAACTTCAAGAGGTTAATTTTCCGTTGAGTATACAGCTATTTTCAGCGTTGAAAAAAACGGGCGTTGATGAGGTTCATCAAGCACTGGATCGTTTATTTAAGCAAGGTGATGCTTAATTTGAACTTTAAAGCCTAAGCATCGTTGGTAGTTGTTGTTTTTACTTTTGAGTATAACTGCCAGTCCTTTAAAAGCGTAGGTATATACACAAATGTTTTATTCTTTAGATTTGAATCGCGAGCAAGGCTCGCTCCTACGGGTTTTTGATGTGTGATAACAGAAATTCTGTAGGAGCGGCTCTTAGCCGCGAAAACTGTGTAGATACTAATGCCTTTAAAAGAATGGCAGTTATTAATATCACTATAAGCAGGTTTAACCCACTACCGCATCGTTATCTTCACAGGAGAAGTGCTATGAAATGCTATTTTTTATTGCTTTGCTTGTTGTTAGTTGGCTGTTCAAGTTTGCCGCCCACTATCGAAAACCCACCCGCGATTGATCTTGCTTATAGCTACGCGACTCAAGACTCTGCTCGTTATAAAAACGCACCCGTGCGCTGGGGCGGCTTGATTGCTGAAGTAGAAACCGAACAAAATGAGAGTTTCCTGCAAGTATTGCTTTATCCTCTCAATAGCTATGGTCGTCCACTGTTAGATGAACAGCCACAAGGACGTTTTGTCGTCAAAAGTACGAAATTTCTCGATCCCTTGGTTTACGCTAAAAACGCTGAAATTACCGTGGCAGGGTCGTTAATCGGTAACATCAATCGTACCATCGGTAAAAAAGTCATGTCGTTACCTCTAGTATTATCGACAACGCTTTATTTGTGGCCTGTGTATGATGTAAACAATTACTACGGTTACGGGGGGTATGGTTATGGCGGCTACGGCTACAGTGGTTATGGAGGTTTTGGTTACGGCGGTTTTGGCTTCCCCTATTATGGCTATCCTTACTATGGAGGATATGGCGGTTTTAGAGGGGGAATGGGGCGACGCTGGCACTAGGCAAACTTGATTCAGAGGTGGGAGTAATTCTAATCGCTCCCACCTTACGATATTAAGCAAAAAAGCCAGACAGATACAACGCTTCACCTTCGCCAGCTGAGGTGAATCGTACTTCCTCATCAAAGATTTCCACGTTTAGCGGATATAGCTCCTCCTCATCCTCAAAATAAGTCGATTTTAGATAATATTCATCATCTGCTTCTTTAATCAGCGAGGTGATGTAATCTTCGTTATCTTCACGGGTATCAATGTTTTTTAGGGTGAAAGTGACGCTTAGACCATCAGCGGCTACTTGAGTAGCTGCGTTAGTTTGCTCATATTCACAAACGATATCATCATCATCGTCTTGGGTAAAAACGTAAGTCATGGAAAAATATTCAATATCATGTAAATCGAACAACATCTTAAGACACCTCTAGCATATTATGTAAGGCTTTTTTAGCCAATGCGGCTTCCTTAGCAGGGACGGAAATTTGATTAATCACAAAACCAGCAGCTAGGTTTTCTAACACCCACGCTAAATGTTGCGGATCGGTTCTAAACATCGTGGAACACATACACAAGGTAGGGGACATAAAATGCACGTTTTTACCTTGGGCTTTGCAATCTTCGTGTAAGCGATTGACTAGGTTTAATTCGGTGGCAACTAACCAACGGGTATTGGGTTCTGCGGCACGGACGGTTTTTAAAATGTATTCAGTAGAGCCAACATAATCGGCTTTTTGGCACACTTCAAAACAGGCTTCTGGGTGTGAAATAACCTTAGTTTCAGGAAAACGCGCCAAGAAATTATCGATTTGTTCGGGTTTAAAAACTTGGTGTACTGAACAATAGCCATTCCATAAAATTATTTTTGCAGCACGGATTTGCTCCACGGTCAATCCGCCCATCGGCTGATTAAAATCCCACGTCACCATTTGTTCTAAGGGTATGCCCATACGATAGCCCGTATTGCGTCCTAAATGTTGGTCGGGGAAGAACAGTACTTTTTCGCGCTGAGAAAAACTCCACTCCAATATTTTTTGCGCATTCGAGGACGTACAAACAATACCTTCATGTTCACCACAAAAAGCCTTTAAATCAGCCGCTGAGTTGATGTAAGTCACAGGGGTAACCATATTGTCTACATCAATAACTTGGGCGAGTTCTTGCCAGCATTTTTTTACTTTAATCAGGTTTGCCATATCAGCCATTGAGCAACCAGCGGCTAAATCAGGCAAAATAGCGATTTGTTCAGGGCGTGACAAAATATCGGCGACTTCTGCCATAAAATGCACCCCGCAAAAGACAATGTATTCGGCTTCTGATTCGGCAGCATCTCTGGATAATTTAAGCGAATCGCCCGAAAAATCAGCGTGTTTAAAGACTTCATCACGTTGGTAATGGTGTCCAAGTACCACGCAGCGACTGCCTAGCTTGGCTTTAGCGGCAATGATACGCTCATCACATTCGGCATCATCAAGTAGGGCATAATCTTGTATTGGAAAGGTCATTTTTATAAAGCTCAATTGAAAAAGGCAGTAAGTTGGTTTAATTTTAATTTTGTCGCTCAGACAAAGCTAGTAATAGTTTGTGATTTGAACAATTCAAAGAAAGTAACAGCCACTATCAATTTTATCATTGTCTTTGGTTTTACGGAGTATCAAACTTGATACCTAATCCTCCTAACCCACAATAACCTTGCGGATTTTTAGCAAGGTATTGTTGATGAGCGTCTTCAGCATAATAAAATATACTGATAGGTTTAATTTCAGTGGTGATTTCTTTAAGCCCTTGTTCGTTGAGCCGTTGTTGATAATGCTGTTTTGAAGCCAGAGCCGCATCGAGTTGTGCTGGGGTGGTCGTGTAAATAGCAGAGCGATACTGAGTGCCGATGTCATTACCTTGCTGCATTCCTTGGGTGGGATTATGTGACTCCCAAAATACTTGCAATAGTTCTTCATAGCGAGTTAACACAGGATCATAAATAACACTGATAACTTCGGTATGTCCTGTCTGTCCTGTGCAAACTTCTTCATAGCTAGGATTAGGGGTATAGCCACCACTGTAACCAACTGCTGTGCTGAAAATGTGGGGATATTGCCAGAATTTTCGTTCTGCCCCCCAAAAACAGCCTAACGCGAACACTGCTTGTTGTAAATG
Source organism: uncultured Methylococcales bacterium (assembly GCA_903902705.1). Taxonomy (GTDB): domain Bacteria; phylum Pseudomonadota; class Gammaproteobacteria; order Methylococcales; family Methylomonadaceae; genus UBA4132. The sequence continues at coordinate 28,819 of CAIUVX010000158.1, read as the reverse complement.
CTCTGGAAACGGAGGGGCAATCGGATTGCCTGTGATTAAATGTCGGTTAGTCATGAGTATAGGCGTTGATCTTCCTGCTAGCGCATTAGCAGGGTCGGGTAAAACGAGCTTTTTTGATGAAAAAATCATGGCTTATGGTATGTTAGAAAATAGAATGACCTTTTTAGTGGAAACAACATGATAGAGCAAGATTTTTTACGCCGATTTTTATTTGAAGAATTAGGGGTGCGCGGTGAATGGGTGAATTTAACCGCCAGTTGGCAAGCCGCTAAACAACATCAACACGGTTCTGATCCTGTGCAACAGTTGCTAGGTGAAGCGTTGGTAGCAGTGGTGATGTTGTCAGCGACCATTAAGTTTAAAGGCTCGATGATATTACAGGCGCAAGGCGATGGTAACATTAAAACGTTAGTGGCACAGGCAACACATGAGCGCAAAATTCGTGGTCTAGTCAGAAGTACAGGTGATGTGGAAGCGGGGTCTTTAGAAACCCTGTTTGGACAAGGTCGCTTGGTATTAACCGTTGATGCTGGGAGTGTGCAACCGTATCAAGGTATTGTGCCATTGCAAGGACAAAATTTAGCTGCTGCATTGGAAAGTTATTTTAGCCAATCTGAGCAACTCAATACCCGTTTGTGGCTGTTTGCCAATGAGCATCATGCGGCAGGCTTGTTATTGCAAGAACTCCCTACGAAAAACACCGACAAAGAAGATTGGCAACGTATTGAAATGCTAGCCAATACAATTACTGCGCATGAATTGTTAGAACTGGATTGTGAGTCCTTGTTGTTTCGTTTGTTTCATGAAGAAAAAGTACGCTTATTTGATGCTGAAGCGGTTGAATTTCAATGCGCTTGTTCACGGCAACGCATCGCACTAACCCTACGCGCTCTTGGTAGAGAAGAATTAGAAGGTATTTTACAAGAGCGCGATAAAATCAAAGTGGGCTGTGAATTTTGTAGCAAACGCTATTACTTTGATAAAATCGATGTAGAAACCTTGTTACTTGAAGAGCCTGTGGTTAATAATCCTGCAACCTTGCATTAATGGTATTTGACTATGAAACCCCTTAACCGAAAATTGCGCTTGATAGGATTGCTGATTATTGTATTATCCTTATCAGGCTGTATGTATTGGGTGCGTGCTTATCAGACTTACTTACAGATGAGTAATTTTGATAGCCATTTTAGTTTTAGTGTCACGGAAGCGGGTGACTTTACCCTGCACTTCAAAGAACCCATTTTGTTTAGCGAAGATTTTGTGTCCTTATCAAAACTCTATGCCAGTGAAGACATTCCAATCAAAGACGGCGGTAGACGTTGGCGATATTGGTTTCGTAAATTAGATGCTAAAGGGCAAATCATTAAGCCAGAAATCAAATTTTATTCCGACTTATATTTTAATAACGAGAAAAAAATAACCGCTTGGTCATTTTCATCGCTATTTTTACAAATTGCTCCGCAAAAATTTTTAGAAGCCTCTTTGCGAGCTATTGGTGGCGGTAAAATTGATAAAGAGAAACGCCAATTACGCGCCAATCCTGAAGGGCTAGAAAAAGTCGCTGCCCAATTACCTAAAAAACCCGCTGTCATCGCTCAATTGGGAGAACCGTTGACTATTACCGACGAAATCGACAAAGAAATATATTCCTATCGTTTTTTACTGGCAACACCGCGCATTGAAGAAGGTTATGAAGACCGCGTTTTCAATGAAGTCCAAATCACCTTTGATAAAAAGACTCAGGAGTTAATTCGTATGAAAGGACGATTTGCAGGCTTAAAAGCATCAATTAATTATAAAAAACTTCAGGAAAGCCCCTCTGATTAGTAGTTTTGGTAGTTTTTATCTGTAATTAGTGTCGTATGGCTTTATAATGAAATGCTATGTTAGTGTTGATTTAAGCCAAAAAACAAAATGTTAGGAGAACAAAGATGCTTAATAAAGTGACGTTAATTGGACGATTAGGAGCTGATCCTGAAGTGCGTTATCTGCCTAGCGGCGGCGCGGTCGCCAATGTTAGTTTAGCTACTAATTTTAGATGGAAAGATAAGCAAACAGGTGAAAAAAAGGAATCAACGGAATGGCATCGCGTGGTTTTTTTTAACCGTTTAGCGGAAATAGTCGGTGAATATTTGAAAAAAGGAGCGCAAGTTTATGTCGAAGGACGCTTGCAAACCCGAAAATGGCAGGATCAAAACGGTCATGATCGTTATTCCACGGAAATTATTGCGACAGAAATGCAGATGCTAGACAGTCGTAGCGGCGGCACTAGCCATTTTGGCAATGACCAAGCTCAAGCTACTGATTCTGCACCAGCTTCACAGTCTTCGTACTCGTCTCAAGCCGCCCCACAAACGCAACACGCTAACTCTATGCCGCCATCACCACCGCCACATACTTACGACGATTTTGATGATGACATACCGTTTTAAATAGCGGTAATAATCCTTTTTACTCATTAAACTAACCAGATTGTGTTCACTCATGTTAATCAAACGCCTTTTTTTACTTTGTTCAATACCTGTTTTTGTTACAGGGTGCGCTGAATTTTATGGTTCTCAGTCCCCTGCGCCCGTTTATGGTAACAACACCCCCATTTATGCCAACAAACCAGTGCATCAACAACAGCCTACGACAACTGAGCAGGCAAAATCGAGCAATCAAGAATCGTCAGAAACGCTAACAACCGCACCACTTAAAGGCGCGGATTCAATAGCAACTGTTAAAATATTAAAACCTGAGGTATTGCCGTCAGGACAGAGTCTTTTAACACCCACACAAGAGCAAGAGCTTTCCGCGCTTCAGCAACCCATTGTGCCAGAGCTGGACGACTCAGAACTCAAACCAGAATCCAAGCCTAAGCCTAAACCAAAAGCCCCTGTTATCATCGAGCCACTAGAACCCGTTAATACCCCACAACCGCCAGCAGCAACCAATTTTCAGCCTTTAGATACGTTCAATTCCACATCACCCGCCGTCACTTCTTTGGTGTTAGCAGCAAATGAAGACAGTCAAAAAGGTAATCTTGAATCAGCAACCATGACACTGGAGCGAGCCAGTAGCATAGAGCCACGCAATGCAGGGTTATATTACAAATTGGCATTATTAAAACTCAAATCCAAGCCCAGTCAGGCAGAAGATTTAGCAAAAAAATCCGCACAATTGGCGGCTAACGATCCAGCGTTGAAAAAACACAGTTGGTTATTGGTCGCTAAAGCCAGAGAACTGCAAAAGAATTTTCAAGGTGCGCAAGAAGCGCGTGATAAAGCGAGTAAATTTTAGTAGTCGCTAGGAATGCAAGTTTTGCTTGCACTCCAGTCTATTGCACACTCACCCAACTTAACTGTTTAAGCAATGAAAATAACACCCGAACTTTTAACCAACCTAAGCACAATTCGTGATTATATTCGCTGGGCAGCCAGCCAATTTACTGAGGCGCAAGTGTGTTTTGGTCACGGCACAAGCTGCGCGTTAGATGAAGCTGCCGCCTTAGTGCTACATACCATTCACCAACCCTATAACCTGTCAGAATTTTATCTGGAGTCGGTATTAACGCCCACCGAACGGGTGGCAATTGTTGATATTATCCACAGACGTATAAAAAAACGCATCCCCGCCGCGTATTTAACCCATGAAGCGATTTTTACAGGCCTGTCATTTTATGTCGATGAAAGGGTATTAGTGCCACGTTCACCGATTGCGGAATTGATTGAACAACGCTTCGCACCGTGGGTAGAAGAAGACAATGTGGTACGAATTTTAGATTTATGCACAGGAAGTGCCTGTATCGCCATTGCTTGTGGCTATGCGTTTCGCAACGCATTAGTTGATGCGGTGGATTTATCCGAAGATGCGTTGGCAGTGGCTGAAATCAATGTTGCAAAACATTTGATGGAAGACAGTGTCACCTTATATCAGTCCGATTTATTCCAACAACTGCCAGCTGCGCGTTACGATATTATTGTCAGTAATCCACCTTATGTATCTACGCTGGAATGGACGAATTTACCTGATGAATTTCATGCAGAACCTGCAATGGGTTTTAAAGGCGGCGAATCGGGTTTAGATTTAGTGTTGCGGATTTTGGTTGATGCTGCTGATTATTTAGCCGAGCAAGGTATTTTAGTAGTCGAAGTCGGCAGCAGTGCCGAAACCTTGCAAAGTATTTTCCCTGATGTGCCTTTTTACTGGCTGGATTTTGACCGTGGCGGAGACGGCGTATTTTTACTTACCGCCGAACAAGTACAACACTATAGCCCCTTATTTACTGCCGCATTGGATTAACTCATGTCTGGAAACACCATAGGAAAATTATTTACCGTCACCTCATTTGGCGAAAGTCATGGTGTAGCTATTGGCTGCATCATTGATGGTTGCCCCGCTGGATTAGAACTGAGCGAAACCGATATACAAGGCGATTTGAATAGACGCAAACCAGGTACATCACGCCATACCACTCAACGCCGTGAAGCCGATGAAGTAAAAATTTTATCAGGTGTGTTTGAAGGTAAAACCACAGGCACACCCATCGGGTTGTTAATTGAAAACACCGACCAACGCTCGAAAGATTATTCAAAAATTGCCGATACTTTTAGACCTGGTCACGCCGATTACACCTATCATCAAAAATACGGCTTTCGGGATTATCGTGGCGGTGGGCGTTCATCGGCGCGTGAAACCGCCATGCGTGTTGCTGCGGGTGCAATTGCCAAAAAATATTTACAACAACAAGCGGGGATTGAAATTCGCGGTTATTTATCGCAACTAGGTCCGATTAAAATTGAAAAATTAGATTGGTCAATTGTCGAAACTAATGCGTTTTTCTGTCCCGACATTGATAAAGTTGCTGAAATGGAAGCCTATATGGACGCGCTACGCAAAGAAGGCAACTCCATCGGTGCGCGTATTGAAGTGGTCGCCAGCAATGTACCCGCAGGTTTGGGTGAACCTATTTTTGACCGTTTAGATGCTGAATTAGCCTACGCTTTAATGAGCATCAACGCCGTCAAAGGCGTAGAAATAGGTGATGGTTTTGCCTGTATTAACAGCAAAGGCACCGATTTTCGTGATGAAATCACCCCAGAAGGTTTTTTAAGTAATCACGCAGGGGGGATTTTAGGCGGCATTTCCAGTGGTCAAAACATTACCGCCAGCATCGCCTTAAAACCCACGTCTAGTTTGCGTTTGGCGGGTAAAAGTATCAATGCCAAAGGTGAGGCGATTGATGTCGTTACCGAAGGTCGTCATGATCCCTGCGTCGGTATTCGTGCCACACCGATTGCCGAAGCGATGATGGCGATTGTATTAATGGATCACTATTTACGGCATCGAGCGCAAAATGCAGGAGTCAATACAGGTTTGCCAACCTTGAGGTAAGCCGTTTATAGCAAAATTAACTACAGGTTGGGTTGCAAAAAAACGACAACTCAACCTGATACTTCAAAACTTAAGTGCAGTTTCAAATAACTGGCAAATTCTAATCACTGTTCCCTGATTGTCACGAATAAAGGTTTTACCGTTGGCAATCAACTCGGCTCTATAAATGGGTTGTTGGTATAAGGTTAGCACAGCTTGCACCACGTCTTCTTTAGTTTGGCATTGTATGGCGGCTTGCTGTTTTAATACGCCATCGGCTATGTCTTGAAAGTTAGTCATAAACGCGCCAAATAACACAGGCACACCGACTGCGGCTGCTTCGAGAATATTATGTCCCCCTGCGGCAACCATGCTGCCACCAACAAAGGCAATATCTGCTGCGGCATAAAACATTTTTAATTCGCCAATGCTATCGACGACATAAATGTCTGTTTTAGCGGTGACTGGAGCGTTGTTGCTCCGCATGACGGTGGCATTGTGTGCCTCACAGAGTTTTTTTACGTCTGTAAAACGCTGTTGATGTCTGGGAACGATGACTAATAATAATTCAGGAATGCGTGCTTTTAGAGTGTCGTAAAGTTCTAAAAAAATCGCTTCTTCGTCTTTGTGGGTGCTGGCAATCAGCCACACAAAACGCTTGTTAAACAAATCTGCTTTTAAGCGTAAGCCTTGCGCGATGGTTTCTGGGGCAATTTCGACATCAAACTTGATATTGCCTAGGTTTTTAACTTTGTCTTTGATGCCACCAATAGCAATGAAGCGTTCGGCATCGGCTTGGGTTTGAGTGGCAATCAATAAAACGTGTGCTAATGCGGGATGAATCAAAGCGGATAGCTTTTGATAATTGGACACTGATTTTGCTGCAATGCGGGCATTGACAATGTACAAGGGAATATTGTTTTTGCCGCAATGGGCAAATAAATTAGGCCAGATTTCGGTTTCTATCATCACCGCTAATTTGGGCTTAAAGTGTGTCATGAAGCGATTAACCGCATCGGGTAAATCGTAAGGCACATACACATGAGTGACCGTATCGCCCAGCACGGCTTTAACACGCGCCGAACCAGTAGGAGTCATGGTGGTAATCAGTATTGGACTGCCAGAATGCAGGGTTTGTATCTGCGTTACTAAAGGAAACAGAGCTTCTACTTCACCGACAGAAACGGCGTGAAACCAAATAACACCTTGTGGATATTGCTCGGAATAAAGCGCGAAACGCTCATTCCATCGAAGTCGATGATGGGGTGTTTTAAAGCCGCGCCAGTATAGACGCAATAACACAAAAGGAATGATTAAATAAAAAACAGCGGAATAAAGAATGCGCATAGTGTTGAGGCGGGATAAAGAGACCTTTCAGGTTTCAATAACCTGAAAGGTCTGACTGTAGATGTTCCGCTTTAACGATTAAGCTTCAGGCGCAATTTTGACTGAAATCGTTGCGTTGACATCGCTATGCAGATGAACCACAACTTCGTAATCACCAATATGGCGAATAGTGCCATGAGGTAAACGAACTTCGTGTTTTTCTACGGCTTCACCAGCAGCAGTAATGGCTTCAGCAATCGCTTGTGTGCCAACAGAACCAAACAAACGACCTTCATCGCCTGCTTTGTGAGTGATGACAACAGCCAATTTTGCCAATGCAGTAGCGCGTGCTTGCGCTGCCAATAATTTTTCAGTGGCGGCTTGTTCAAGTTCTGCACGACGCACTTCAAATTCAGCAATTTTACTGACTGTTGCAGGAACAGCTTTACCTTGTGGAACGAGATAGTTTCTACCGTAACCCTTTTTGATAGTGACTCTATCGCCAAGATTACCCAAGTTTGCTATCTTTTCAAGAAGAATAACTTCCATCTTTGTAATACCTCAGTTTTCGGTTAATGATCGACAAACTATCCCTTAGAGGAGGATGCCGATGGTATTTTTCGTAAGTTAAACCACGCATCAAACAGCCCTACTAAAGCGACAGGCAACATGGCATGGGGAATCAAAAACATTGTGATATAGAACGTCGGCACTAAATACTTACTCTGTTTCATGGAGGAAAACACGGTATGCAATACGGATGTACCCATAAATAAATACAACACAAACAGCAAAATAGTGATATTCCATGCCATTTCTGCGAACAATCCAGAGGTGAATTTTGCCACAGCAATAACAAGAATGCTGGCTATAGCTAAGCGATAACCTGTCCGTATGGACAAAAACTCCTCTTTAAATCCATTTGGATTATAAAGTACCGACTGCCACCAACGCCCTAAAAATATGCTAAACAACACAGCAAATAGTGTGCTGGCTGCAAACACGCCTGTCATATAGTGCGAGCCGATGTTTACCTGATTGCGTATTTCTTCAACAGGTACTTCCGCAGGTAGTATGTCTAAAAACGGCGCGAACACTTCTTGCCAAATTGCCGCTGGATCAGTCGCGTAGATATAAAAGCCAACAACGCCCAATACGGCGATAAATACGGCACACTCAATTGCCCACGCTAACCGCCGACCCTCTCTTAATACAATAGCAATCAACCAGACGGGCAACCACATTATTAAGCAAGACAGCAACATCACGATAAAAAAGTCATACCCAGCTACCAATAATGCCCCTAAAGCGGCAACAGCAGTGGAAGCAAACAGTATATAAAACCCTTCTAACGCGCCCCGTCTTAGGGTGACTAACGCAATAGTGGCAAAACTTACAATGATGACGAAAGGCTTAATCAGCGGGTGTATAAAGGGCGATACCCACGTCAACAAAGATGCCACCAAAATGGCTTGCATCCTGCCTCGCATGATAAACGCCGCTAAAAAACTCACTGACTCGCCTAACTGTTCAGTTATTTATGCGCGTCGCAATAAGGCAACAAGGCAATAAAACGCGCACGTTTAATTGCAACACACAGTTGTCTTTGGTACTTAGCACTGGTGCCAGTGATACGGCTAGGAACGATCTTGCCAGTTTCGGTAACATAATCACCTAATAGATTCAGGTCTTTGTAATCAATCTCTGTGCCACCTTCTGAACTGAAGCGGCAGAATTTTTTGCGTCTAATATTACGGGCCATACGAATTCTCGTTATCTCAGTGTTAAAGGATTATTCAGCAGTGATTTCATCGGCATCGAAATCTTCATCGGCATCGTCTAAATCATCATCGAGGTTATTGCCTGTTACAAGTGCGGCGGCGGCTTCTCTAGCGGCAGCATCTTTTGCTCTGTTTTCAGAGGCTTTATGCTCGTCTGCTGTCGTTGTGGCAATGATAGAAGGCTCAGTAATTGCCTGTTTTTGTACCAACGTCAAGCTACGCAAAATAGCATCATTAAAACGGAAGCTACTTTCTAATTCATCCAAAGTGGCTTGGTCACATTCAACATTTAATAGCACATAATGCGCTTTATGAATTTTTTTGATAGGGTACGCTAAGTGTCTACGACCCCAATCTTCTAAACGGTGAATTTTGCCAGCGGCAGATTCGATAGTTGACCGATAACGATCAATCATCGCAGGAACCTGAGAACTTTGATCAGGATGGACTAAAAAGACAATTTCATAATGTCGCATTATTTTTCCTTCTGGTTAAGCCTTCCCTCGTTGTCTAAAGAGGATAAAGCAAGGAGGAGCGGGATGCTCCGTTGAACCCAACATTATAATGTTTTTTTTAGTCATTGAAAAGTAAACTTGGATTCAACTAAACAAATGCAGTCAAGATTACTTCATTTAACTTTTTAAAATCATTTGATTTAATGAGATAACACTGTCATCTACCCCAAGTTTAGGTGTAGTGCGTATCGATAACTTACGATTTTGTCGTTGCTCACTAAAGTGGTAGACATAAGAGTGAAAACCGATACATTGTAATAATGTGTAAGCGTTTCAAGTGTGGGCTGGACATATTTTTCTGCCCAACGTTTTTTTAATGTGTGGGCAAAAAATCTACATGGCTACGCTCCTGTATCCCAAGAAAAAAGTACATATGTACTTGGTGTTTCGTAAAATAGCTCAATGTCGTTCCACTCATAGTTTAATGCTATCACTGGTTCAGAAATGGGAGATGTGATTATTGAAGGTTTGCCAGTAATTCGCCGATCATTTAGAAATACTCCCCACCGTTCTGGAGTATTTGAAGTCATATTCTGATTTATACAGTTCTCAATTGAATTTACTATGCTTTCGACTCCATTACTCGATTCATTTGCGGTAATAATTTTTGTTTTAGTCTGTTTTAAAGAGGGAGTTAGCCAAATATTAGATATTGAGTCTAGGTCTTTTTCATTTGTTTCGTGGATATTCCATCCTTGGTAAAAATGTAACTCATAATTTATAAGTGTCACAAAAGCTTGTTGTGAATTTGTACATTCTTTCTTTGAGCAGATGAAGTAGTTTGCTGAGCAGAGACACTCGTCAAACGTTCGGTATTCAAAGCATTCGACAGGTATTTTGAGTGACTCTATAAGCATCTGTTTGAATACAGTCTGGTTACTTATTAACTCCTGTATTTTTAAGTTTTTCATAAATTTTTACGATGCCTACTAACGTTAAATTCAGCTGTAGCCGCGTAGATTAAATTGCATCTATTAGCAACCCAGCACATTAGCTTAGTAAATATTGGGCTGGAACAGCTCCAGCCCAACCTAAAAAATTTTGGTGTTTTTCGTGGACGAAAACTTAAACCACATCACCCTGACTATTCTTAAACACCTGCTTAATAAGCTGACCTTGGGCATTGACCAACTCCACTTCCAACGGCATTTTGCCTAAGGCGTGAGTGGCGCAGGATAAACAGGGATCATAAGCTCGAATCGCGACTTCTAAATGATTTAATAGCGGCTCGGTAATTTCCAAGCCGTCTAAATACGTCGCGGCGACTTGGCGCACTGATTCATTCATAGCTTGGTTGTTGCTGGTGGTGGAAACTATCAAATTAGCTTTAGTGACAATGTCATTTTCATCAATTTGATAGTGATGGAACAGCGTACCGCGTGGAGCTTCAATCACACCAATGCCTTCAAGGCGTTTTTTGCCTGTGGCGACTAAGTCATCACCCATAATATCGGCATCGTATAACAGTTCTTTAATGGCTTCTGCACAATACAATATTTCAATCAATCGCGCCCAATGATAGCCTAATGTACTATGGATCATGGCATCTTCACTGATGTTCATGAACACTTTGCGTGCGGCTTCGGCTTTAGGCGTGCTGATGTAATCGCAAACATTCATTCGTGCCAGAGGTCCAACACGATACCAGCCATCTTGTTTGCCTAAGGAGAGAAAATACGGGAACTTCATGTACGACCACGAGCGCACTTCTTCATGAATGTAGTCGTTGTATTCGCAATAATCGACTTGATCGAAAATGGTGTTGCCGTCGGCGTGTTTAGCGCGTAAGCCACCGTGATACAGTTCTAAGCCACCCTCTTTAGTTACCATGCCCATATAGCTGGATTTGATGGTGGCAAATTCATCATGAAAGGCTTTATTTGAAAAATGGACTTTTTCAATTAATGCCACTGAAAATTCTGCCCATTCAATCATTTGCTCGACATCTGTCAGCAAATAATCGCGCTCTTCTTTGTTCAGCGATTTATTCACTCCACCTGCAACCGCGCTACTGCCATGAATACGTTTGCCAGATACCATGCGGATAACTTCTTGCCCAAATTTACGCAGTTTTACGCCTTGTAAACCAATGTCAGTATGCTCTTGTAATACTGCTACGACACTGCGCTTTGAAATATCACTATCAAAACCAAATAATAAATCGGGGCTAGCTAAATGAAAGAAATGCAGAGCGTGAGACTGTAAAACTTGTCCAAAATGCAGTAAACGCCGACATTTATCGGCAGTGGGCGGTAGGTTTTCAGGGTCGATACCAACTAGTTGATCGATGGCTTTGGCTGCGGCAAGATGATGACTGACGGGGCAGATACCGCATAAGCGTTGCACCAGCACAGGCAATTCCCAATACGGGCGACCTTGAATAAAGCGTTCAAAACCACGGAATTCAACGATATGTAACCGTGCTTGTTGAACGTGATTATCTTCATCTAAAAGTAAAGTAACTTTACCGTGTCCTTCAACTCGTGAAACAGGATCTATGACAATACGTTTTAAGTTTTCGGGAGATGCAGCCGTTTCTAAATGTTCGTACATGATGATTCTCGCAGAAGTGGATTAATTAGCTATTTGCTATTTTACATGGAAACCGCGTAAGGTTGCCTAAAATAAGCCATTCTATTAAGCTTATGAACAGCCGTATTTTAATCTTAATATGGAGTATCACTATGGAAACCAAACCGCCTTTACCTCCTTTCACACTAGAAACTGCTACACAAAAAGTTCGTATGACAGAAGATGCTTGGTTCTGTGTTACTGTCTGCCTTACTTACGTTTTTCTTTGTTGGCTCGTTCAATGCAGTCATACAACTGAAAACGAAAACCTTAGGTAAAGACTACCCCAACACAAAACTGGTAAAAGAAAATTACGAAAAACTTTTAGCGGCAAGAAACGACTCAATTGCAAAACTTGAATTATTGCATGATACCGTTATCGGGTTGCTCATCAACAAAGTCGAGTTTGAGCTTGATATTGCGTAATTACAGATTTAAGCTGCAAAAGAAGGCAAACACTAACCCGCTGTTTACACATCCACCAACGCTCTAAACAACTGGGTATTCTTAGGAATCAGCGCGTAATCACACAGGGTAATAAACGCTGCATCGGTTTTACTATCACCCGCACCAAAGGTTAATAACTCTGGATGCTGACTTTTATAGTGTGCTAATAAATAACTGACTGCATCTTCTTTATTAATAATTTTTGGCAATACTGCAAGATTATTGCCGTTGATGTGCCAGTATAAACTACCATCGATAATACTCGGATGGGGTTTAATCACGGTATCCAACAATATTTTTAACGTGGATTCCGTTTGGTCTTGGTGTTTAATATAACCGTACCAAGTTATATTAAAATCATTAACTAAGCGCGGTTTAAAGCCTTGCTGTTGTTGGCAATAGCTCTCAACCTCTGCCCATAAGTCGAAGAATTTTTCATGATAAACGGGTAAGGTTTGCATCATCCGCGCCATCCACAGCTCATCAACTTGCCTCTGCTTATTCAAAATAACCGCGCCGTGATTAATCACCACTTCTTCTTGAAACGGCAACGTACAACGCCCAAAGGCATGAACATCACGCGCCGTCACAGGCACGATTTTAAAACCTTGTGATAGCCAATCCCAGAGCCATTGCTGTTTATGGGTGGCGAAAGAATTAGGCGTGCCGTCGGGTAAAGTCGCCCGCATTTGCAACCGTGGATCATCTGCGCCAAATTCACATTTTCTTTTGGTTTGAAACAGGGTGTCATCAAGGTCTAAAAAAATGTAGCGTTGCATAAGCGGTATCGGAGGTGAGTTCAAAGCGTGCGCTGATTGCGTTCCAGTCGTGGAGTAACTGAAGCAACGGCGCGTTTAAGGGGGTTTCGTGACACAGAATAATTTCGCGGTAATCGCTGGGGTTCATATTGTAAATAAAATTGGCAATACCATCTTCGTAGTTGTCTTCAAACTGACAAATCAAACCAATTTCATTACCCAGATGTATCGGTGAGCGCGTGGTGCTTTGCACTTTGACATTCAAACCTTGCGCGGCGAGTTCGCGTCCTAGCAAATAAGCAGGGCTGCTACATTCGCCTGTCCCTAATACTAAAATAGGGCGGTTGTCTTGCTCAGTCGTTTTAAAGTGCGGTTTTGGGTCAGCTTGTAAATCGACAGGTTCAGTCATTCCTAACCGCCCATGCCATGCTAACAAATGTTTTTTACAGGCATTATTGCTGGACGCATTGACACTGATATTATCAATCGCCGCGTTATAACTGTCAGTAAAACTTAACAACCCTTGGCGAAAGCAAATCCACTCAACTGCAACGCCTGATTCAGTTTCTAAATAAGCGCGGTCATCGGGGTGAGCAAAATTAACCAGACTGACAATAAACACTTTACGCAACTTAGGATTCACCTTTTGATAGGCTTGAATCAGCCGTAAAAACGTTCTGCCTGTGCTGATTTCATCGTCGATTAATACCAGCGTGTCTGCGGTTAAAAATCGCTGTTTATGCGTGGCATCCGTTGGATAGTACAAGAAAAAGTCAGTCGCATGACTGTGGGCTTCTTCAAATTCCAAGCGTTCAACATCGGCTAAATGATAACGAGTGGTTTGCATGAATAACGCACTAGCAAGTCCTTCATGATGAGCGGCTTCAAATACGCCATAGCCCAAACCCGTCGCGGTTTCTGCCATGCCTATCCATAACGAACTGTCGCCCGCACCGCTGTTTAACACCAACCGCGCTAAGGCTCGATAAGACCAGCTCATCATTTTGGGTGTGACAGGGTAGTGTTTAGCCAACACTTTGCTGACTAATAAAAACTTACGTTTGCTACTGACACGCGCCGCAAAACCTAACAAACGATTCAGCGGCACACGCCCTGCTTCAAGTTCAAGTTGTAATGTGCCTGTCTCTAATTGAATAGTGACTAATTTTTTCATATTTATTTTTACAAAGAATTTTTAATATCGCGATAGAAGTTTTCGTGACTTCCTAATGCGAGTAATGTCAGGGTGATAATTTGTTCTTCATAGCTATAAGCTAACAAGGTCAATTGATTATTCATGCGAAACTTATAAACCCACAAAAAATCCAAATCGCCCTTTTTTTGTTGACCAATAAAAGGATTATCCATGATGGTTTTGATTATCTGGTCAAGCTCTTTCTTTTGTTGAGAAGTGAGTTTTTTGACGCTTTGTTTAAACTGCCTTGTTTGTATTATTTGCATATTAGTCAAATTGATAAGGCTCAACTTGACCTGCTAAAACTTCTTCTCTAGCGGCGAGAATAGTTTTAATAAATTCAAAACTTAACTCAGGATTTTCTTCGGCAATCTTACCGATTCTTGCCCAGTAGTTTATTTGTTCATCTAAACCACGATGGCAAATTTTAGCTTGTACATTTGCAGCTTCAGCCAATGGATCGGAAATAGTGACGGAAATCATAATTAACCTACTTAATACCTTTCAAATTTATAATAGGGTGGCTAAGGAAAATAACGATACATTTCTTTTCTGTGCAAGAATCGAATAATTATAACTTTATCATTTTCAAGTTTTAAGCCAATTCGATAATCACCGACTCTGATTCGGTAATAGTTTTGTGCAGAGCTTTTAAGTTTTTTAACATGAGCAATAGAATTTAAAGAATCCGCTAATTCAATTTGTTCGATAACATATTTAATCTTATTAAGTGTAACCGAATTTATTTTAATTAAATATTTAGCGAAACTCTCTTTAAATTCTACCTGCATGATGGTTCTTCAAATAATTTGAATACATCAGCGCGTGAAATGGTTTTGGAGTTTTCACCTTCCTGAATAGCATTAACTAATGCTATGTCTTCTAATTCACTTTCTTTAATAACACGAGCAGAGAATTTTTTAAGTAGTTTTAATAATTCAGGGCAGTCGTTATCTGAAATTTCTATCGTGATTGTTTTCATTACAATCTCCAATGTTGGGGGATATATTTATTGCTAATGGAACTATACTCGTATTTCGTTGCGCTCCATACGGGCTACTTGCTTTATTTAATAACACGAGCAGTGCTGTAGGTTGGTTTGCCGTCTTTTTGGCAACCCAACACAACCACGCACAATTATGATTACAAATGTTATTTGTTCATCGTATTTTTTGGGTTGCAAAAAGCCGCAACCCAACCTACGCAGCTAAGCATTATTAATTTATAATAAAATTGGGGATTTCTGGGTAAAGGACAAGTATTTAAATCAATGTTTTGATGAATTTTGCAATATTACCGATTTTGCGCGAATCAATGCTACCATCTATCTCATCTCTGCTTACAAATAAATTAAATCCTAAAGTAAAACCGTTCGCTTCATACCATGCTAATTTGTCACGCCATTTATATTTATAATAATCATTTTGCAACATTCCTAAATGCTCCCATAAAATAGGTTGCTGGTTACTATTATAAATAGTGAAATCTGGATATTTTTCACCATTGATTACCGTGCCTGTTAAAGATTTTTCATAAAAATACTTTATACCTAATCGATACATCATATTGATTATGATTACTTCTGACTTACTGCGAACTTTTTCACCATTTTCAGTGAGATGTTTCAAGCCTTCTGGATAAATACTGGGTTTAAATTCTATGGCTAATGTTTGATTAGTTTCAATTTCATTCAATTCTTTTTTAATCTGATTAATATGAATAACTAATTCATCAATAATAGGCTGAAAAAAAGTTTGTTCATCCTCTTTGCGTAATTTATCAGCTAGTTGAAAATATTCACTTTTTCTCAAAAGTGCAGCACGATTTCCTCTCTGTGCAGTTTCTATGGCTGCTCTATAAATTTTGCGTATCACACTAATAAGTAAGCTTGCAACATCACCATCTTCAACCGCATCAATACTTATCCTAAATGTTTTATCAATATGTAAAATTTCGTTAAGGTTTTGTTGTTCAAAAGCTTCTCTTAAACGTTTACACCATAATTCTCTTTTAGCTCTATTGGATAGGTTGTAAGCTCTGGCAGGATGTATGTTATTTAAGGCATTGGTGTAGGCACTAATGAGATTTCTATCTTCAATAATAGTTTTTTCAGAATGGGTTTTAGATAATTCAAATTTTTCATGTACAGTTTCTAATTCAATAGAGGAATTATCGACTAACTCTTGTAAATTTTTGTCGAGGGGATTAAGTTGATAACGCCACCTTGCTAATTTAGTTTTTAACTCATGCAGTTCAATACAATATTTCCCTACATGAGAGTAATATTTCATTTCAAAATTACGCACGAACTCTTCTACATCCATTAGTTGCAATTCTGTGACAACTAAAACATTACAGGCTCTATCAAATTCTGCTTGTTTACGTTTTAACTCTTCTTGCTCTGCAATAGAATCTTCAATTTCCCACATAAAATCATTTAACCTGTTTTAAAAAATGACAAGAAAGCCAGATAAAGGGTGAGTCCCACACGGCTGAGCGTGGGAACAAGTGCATAAGATGGGCTAACGTAAGGAAGCCCATCAATCGCGACAGATGGGCTTCCTTACGTCAGCCCATCCTATTTTGTCGTTCCCGCACTCTGCAACTTCAATCATGCAAAATAACAGGTGTGGCAATCTCAGTGACTCTACGCTGATAATGAAGCGTAGCTGGTTCAACCGTATCGCCTTTGAACGCTTGCAACGCCATAGCCGCTAAATTCGCGCCAGCTAAACACGCCATACCGAAACCACCTGAGGGACGTGGATTAATTTCTAGTAAGCGCACACCATGTACGCCTTCTTTAAATTGAATATTAAAGATGCCATTTAAACGGTAATGCGCGGTTAGGCGTTCGACCATGCCTTGAATGTAGGGATGGTTGTCTATCATTTGTCCGTGTCCTGCTAACAGGGATTTTTTACGCTGCACGGCACACAGTAATTCACCGTGTCGCCCTGCACAATCGACGCTCCATTCATGCCCGTTGAGATGTTCCATGACTATCAGTGTGTCAAATTGCGGGGTGTTGAGCATACCTTGGCGTAATTCTTGTAACGGTATTTGGTATTCCACACCTTTCAATAGTTGGGTGATGCTGTCGCGCTCGGTGTCTAAAATACGAAAACCTAAACCGAAGACGGAGACCGCAGGTTTAACACACAGCTTTTCATGTTTAGCGGATAAGGTTTCTAACGCCCCATCAAATTCATCCCGATGATTAACGGCAACAAAATCCATGACTTGTGCCACATCGCTGGGTAGTTCGGTATAAAAACGCGCTTTGTCATGCAGTAACATTAGCGTGTCATAGTCGGCAACTGATAATACTTTTGTGCCAACGGCTTCAAACAGCAGATGATGTTGACTGGCTAATGCGGCTTCTTTACCGACCCAAAAAATGTCGATATTGTGGTCACGGCAAAAATCTACACACCAGTGAATATAATCTTCGCCTGTTAAATCGACAGGTTCAAGAGTGTATTCATCGGCGGCTAAAAAAGCAGAGGCATTATTGTGAGTGTGGGTACAAATTAAAGTCACTTCGCCAGCGGGAACGCTCTGGCGAAGGTTTTTTAATACCGCTTGTATGGTGGAAAATGTTTTGTTAAACCAAATTCTCATTAGTGCTTATAAGTGAGTGATAATTTGTGGTAATAGGGATTCAATAGTGCGACCAAAACCATTTTCACCAATGGCGTGCATTTTCCATTCACCGTTATGACGGTACAGTTTTGCCATGATTTGCGCACTGTGTGAGCCTTTGCCACTCAGGGTATAACGGGCAATTTCTTTATTATTGCTGCTATCTACCATGCGGCAATAGGCACTTTCAATTGCGTCGAAGGTTTGCCCTGTAAACGAATTGACGGTAAAAACCAAGGCTTTTACGGTTTCAGGTACTTTATCTAAATTAACGATGATTTGCTCATCATCGCCTTCACCTTCGCCTGTGAGGTTGTCGCCTGTATGAACGATACTACCGTCTTTACTTTTCAGTTGTCTAAACCAAATGGTATCAATGATTTTATCTTTTTCATCAAACATGACGCAAGAGGCATCTAAATCAACAGAGCCACCGCTACTACCAAACAAACCGCCTAACAGTCCGCCTTTTTTAACCGCATCCCAACCTAAACCCATTGTGACTTTGGTTAAGTTACCGCCTGCTTCTTTGGACAAGGAAATTTTTTGCCCTTTTTCTAAATTTAGTGCCATGACATTATTCTCGTTTGTGTGTGACTACAAAATGTGTTTGTTTTTAGCAGCTTTAAGCCAAAGTGGGAATTCGCTTAGCAAACGGTCATATAATTCTTGTTCACTAATGCTATTGAGATCATCCAAGGCGAAAAAACCGCAGTTATCAACTACGCGCCCTGCCATTGTGTCGAGTTGTTCTAACACGCCGTAATTGCGACCACCAATACCGATGAATTGCCAAAAAATCGGCAAACAAGCAGCACCTGTTAATAAGTCTTTTATTTCTTTGTTGCGACTAACGCCACCATCACTGATAAAAATCACCAATACAGGCAACAGCGTTTTTTGATAAAGCTCGATGACTTGTTTAATGACTTTAGGTTCGTTGTTAATACTCATCATGCCCCAATTACGCCAACCGTCGTCGGCAGTATTGATAAAATCAGCATAATTATTGAGCGTAGCCGCAGGTAGGGCTAATACGTTACTGGAAAATGCCCACACGTCTAATTCACCGTCATCATCAAAATGAACTGCCAACGGTAATAAACGTTCAATCACTTCTTGCACTTTGCCTGTTCTGTATTGAGTCATCATAGAGCCAGACGCATCCAGAACTAAACTTATGCGAGCAACAGTCTCTTGTAATTGATATTTTTCTAATGAGACGGTGGCTTTTTTAGCTAAATTAATAAGCTTAGGTGCAGAGGCGAGTTTTTTTTCTAATGACAATTTAGTGCTGACAGGTGACGGTGTTTCTTCGGCAACTTCGCCGCCAAAATGCTTCACTAACGCCGCCATACCTCCGTTAAAACCTTGGCAAACCGCAGAAAACCGCCAAGCACCGTCTTTTCGATAAAGTTCACCGAGCATGACCGCTTTTTCGTCTTGAAAATCTTTACCCGAAAAAGCGAACCGCGCTACTTCTTGATTGCCAATAAGAAACCGTAAATAACCGTCTTTTATTTGCCCCATTGATGTTGAACCATCAATCGCAGCAGTAAACACCAACTTATCTATCTTGGCAGGAAGTTTGGCTAACTGGCAAGAAAAACCCAGTGTGTCACCCACAGGCGTTGATAATTCAACTGCACCGCAGGGCGTTTTCGGCTGATTGAAAAAGGTCATGTAAGCATCGTCAGACAATTTTTGTTGACTGTCTAAACCGAAACAGGCGAAATCAATCGCTTCTTTGTTGCCAGAAATAGACAAGCCGACCTGAAAGCGGTCGGCTTGTGCGTTATTTTCAAATAATGAAGCCAGCGCGATACGCTGCCCTTTGAAAATGTTCATCACTGAATGAGCTTAAACATTCACACCAAATGATATTGCTAATGGCCCTAAGCCACCCGCAAAACCTTGGCCGACTGCTTTGAATTTCCAATCGGTACCAACACGATAAATTTCACCAAAAATCATCGCTGTTTCGGTTGACGCATCTTCGCTTAAGTCATAACGAGCAATTTCAGCACCGCCTTCTTCGTTGACAATGCGAATATAAGCGTGTGAGACTTGACCAAAACTTTGTCTACGCGCTTCCGCATCATTAATAGTCACGGAGAATACGACTTTATCTAAATCGCTAGGTATTTTGGATAATTCTACTTTAACGACTTCATCATCACCTTCGCCCGCACCTGTAAGATTGTCGCCTTGATGTTGAACAGAGCCATCGCCTGCTACTTTATTGTTATAAAAACAAAAATCGCTATCTGAACGTACTTTACCATCGAGTTTCACTAAAAACGCGCTGGCATCTAAGTCAAATGCCGCGCCGTCGGTGGCTCTGGCATCCCAACCTAAACCCACGATGATTTTATTAAGACCTGGTGCTTCTTTGCTTAAGTTGACGTTGCCGCCTTTACTGAGTGATATAGCCATTGTAATCTCCGAGTGTTGTTATTATGTTGAGTTAGATACTAATACCATATTGTCGTGCTAACGCGGCTAAGCCACCTGAATAGCCTTGCCCTACCGCTTTGAATTTCCATTCGCCGCCGTGTTTGTAAATTTCACCAAAGGTCATCGCGGTTTCTATGGACGCATCTTCACTTAAATCAAAACGCGCTACTTCATTGTTACTGTCTTTATTAACCACGCGGATAAACGCATTAGATACTTGACCAAAATTTTGTTTGCGATTTTCTGCGTCGTGAATAGTGACAGTGAAAACAATGCGTTCAATATCAGCGGGGACTTTATCAAGTAAGACAATCAGTGCTTCATCATCACCTTCGCCTGCACCTGTTCGATTATCGCCCGTGTGTTCAACTGATCCACACGGTATCGATTTCATTTGATTATAAAAGATAAAATCACTGTCAGAACGGACTTTACCATCGGCTTTGACCATAAAGGCACTGGCATCGAGGTCAAAATCTGCGCCATCGGTGGGTCTCGCGTCCCAACCTAGCCCAACAATGATATTTTTTAGCGTGGGATCAGTTTTAGACAAACTGATATTTCCGCCTTTGTTTAATGAAATACCCATAAATCAATCTCCGTTAGCTTGTCTCTCTGCTAAGAGACAGAGGATTATAAACATGATGATAGTGTGAGGGACGCGCCAATCAATCGCTGATAGGAGCAAGTCAATATAGTAGCAGTTAAGATAATAATTGCATAGCCATTCACAGTCTATAACCCACAACAAAAATCTTGAATTTATGGCAACAGCGCACGCAATCCACTATCACGTCATTGTCAACTTTATCTACTTAATATTGCCAACCACTATTACCAATCGGCACGGCTTGCGTAGGTGTTGATTTAACAGTCAGTTGCCGATGGTTACGCCATGTCCACGCTCGCCAGTTTGTTGTACCACTGTTCAACTCATTTTCCAATTCAGTGATTAACAGTCCCGCTTGTGTGGCTTGCGATGGGCTATATTTGGCATTGGCTTGAAACCGACATAACATTGGCAAAGACTTGACACGTTTGGTGCATGGATAGCATCTACGGTTTAAGTCCAGATGGAAGGTAACGCTTTTTCTCATCGCTCCAAAAAAACACTTGTTTTTGTTTACTACCCACGGTTTTTAACTGCAAATCATAGTAGCCATTAGTCTTATGTGGCAACATGATAACTATATTCTCCCCTTCTGATAAATTGTGATCTCGTGTCCCATCATCGTGCCAGTTACCCGCGATGTCTGAAAAATAGTAGATTGGTTCTAACAATATATTAATGATGCGATCACCCTTGGCGACAAATAGCATGAGTGCTTGAAAATCTGCACCGCCTCCAGCATAACTATTAGACCAATTAACGCGTATCCCAAATGCGGTTTGGTTTTCGCTTATTTTGAAGGGAGCAAAATCAAATCGGTAGTAAGTCATATCATCGCTGTTTGGTAGGTTTTCATCACCTAAGTCGATGTTGTCCCAATTAACGGTATTGCCAGCTATATCCAGAGGCTTACCATAATTAGCAATAACTTTTGCTGGTATCTTATTTTCTTGATATTCCAGCATAGCCAAGTAAACCGTGTCTACTGAAAAGATAACAATAGCAATAAAACTGTTTGGTCGATAAGACCAAGGCTTTACACCTACCAGCCATGCAGACGAAGCATTTTCTCTAGGTGCAACCAGTTCGACAATTGTCTTGGCGGAAAGACCCGCAGGCAGTGTAGTGCCAAATCCATCAGGTAAGGTATCTCCATTTATTTGCTCTTGAAACTTGGCTAAGCCCTCTTTGCTTTTGAATGCGCTAGGAATTTGATCGAGAGAATGCACCAGCGTAGAAGTCTCACATAATGCTGTAAATGACAGGAAAAACAATGCCAGTGCCATTAATCGTTGAACCGTTTTCATCGGAAATTCTCCATAAATTTAATCGTGGCAGGATGCTTAAGTACTATGCTATGCTCAAAACATTGCGAGAGCATGATTAATATTGCCAACCACTATTGCCAATCGGCACGGCTTGCGTAGGTGTTGATTTAACAGCCTGTTGCCGATGGTTACGCCATGTCCACGCTCGCCAGTTTGTTGTATTACTGTTCAACTCATTTTCTAATTCAGTGATTAACAGCCCCGCTTGTGTGGCTTGCGATGGGCTATATTTGGCATTCACTTGAAACCAACGAAGTGCAGGTAAAGATTCAGAACCTAAGTGTTGCAAATACGGCAAATCAATAGCTTCACCTGTTCCTGTGACTTCCAGCGCGTGGCGCACATTATAATTAGCAATGATGCTGTCCATATTAACAAAGCAAGCGATGTATAAAATAGCAGCAATAGCAAGTGCGTTGCTGTTGATTAGCCAGCGGTTGCTACGATTTTTATAAATTCTGGCAAATATCAACACCATGCCAATAGCGGTTAATGCCATGCCAAGCAACGCGATAATCCGTAGATAAGTTAATGAGTACACTTCGATATAGTGCAGCAAACGATTAATCGCGGACATCAGCAAAAAGATATTCTGCGCTAACCAAGCAAAGACCAATTTTTTGGCAAGCTCGGTTTGATAGTGTGGTTGCTGTTCGTTAAAAGTTAGCAACACATAAATAGCCGTGACTACACTGGTCACAAACAGCGGATACGCGCCACCATGCGCATATTCTGCATAAGTTAAGCCGTTGGGTAACGCTTCACCGCTCCACAAAAACAAAATATCTAACGTATTTTGCAGAGCAAATAGACTATTAAATAGCAGCAACGATAAAATCAGAGTTTGTTGATTTAACCAACGATCCAAATTAATGCCAGTACTCGGAGTGGAAGCATTGCTAAGTATAAAACTGGGACGCAATAATGCCCACACGCTAATGCCTACAATAAACCAAAACAACCAACGCCATACTGACAGCAAACGAATCGGCAACTCCCAATCAATCGCGGCTAAGGCTTGGGCAATAATAGGATTTGCTTGTGCAAATAAAAAAATAAATAGTAAAGTAAGTGACACGGGAATAATCGTGTAGCTAAACTGAAACTTGTTGACCGCCCTGCCCTTACTAAGTCGTTTGATTTTATGAAAGTCTCGAACCCATTGCCCAAACACGCTGCTTAAAAACGCAGCAATATCTTTTAGCCACAATAATGCACAGTCTAGGTTTTTACGTTTTTGCAATATTAACAGCGTGATGATACCCAAACTGACCAAGCCGATAGCCAGCAATTGCGGCGATTCAATCAATGCGATAATCAGCGTTGCGATACCGACAGCGATGATTTTACTGGCAGTAGTTTGTAATAATTGCCGATGTAATAGTCGCAACATCAGCAATAATAATCCCGCATATAGCCCCGCTGTCCAGCCGATAGCTTGTGAATAAAACAGCCCATCAGCAATAATCACCAGCAATATGCAAAGTCCGATTTTAGTAGCAATATTCGATTTAGACATGACACACTCCTTTGAGACCTGCTAGATTTTCAAAATCTCGCAGGTCTGCTCTCATTACAATGTCAGTTGACGGCGACGATAAAATGTCCACGCACCCATTACCGCGATAATAAACAATCCTGCAACCGAGGAAGGTTCGGGTGCTGAGCTACCTGCAAAGTTTTGTGCCAGCGTCATGGGTTGTGCGTTAGCAGTAACCGCTGGTTGATCATTTTCATCACCGTAGGCTTTTGCAGTGACACCTTTCACCATAGGCAAAGGTACGTTTCTGTGTTCAGCTTGTTCAGGATGGGCGTTGACTATTTTTTCTGACACCGCGACAAACGATGTCCATTGCGTGGTTAAGGCAAAGTTCAAACCTAAATCGGTGACTTTGGCTTTTAACTCGGTATCGGCAATGCCACCAGCAGCACGGATATGATAAGGCGTGTTAATTTGCCGCATCGCCTCGCTAATTTGTGAACGCGCCCAAATCACGGGGATAGGATTATTGGTATCGTCGGACTTTTCAGGCAGTGTCACCGTAATCGGTAACTGTGCTTTGCGACCATTGAGTAAGCCATTGACTTTAATGGTATGCTGTCCCGCTTGGGCGTATTTACCTTGAATGCGTACCGCGCCCCCTGCAAATAAATCAGGAATTTTTACGGGTGTGGTGTCGCTGACGAGTGTGTCACCCCAATCAATGCTGATGTCAGTGAGTACAGGGCTTTCTAATTTACTGGCTAATTGAATGGCGACATCATCGGCTTTTTCCGTTGGATCGATAAACCGCGCAAAACCGCGTCCGCTGTTTGCCATTTCTTCCAGTAAAAAGCGGTTCACCGATGTGCCAACGCCTAGCGCGTAAATTCTTGCGTTGCCAAGTTTTTCAGTAATCTGTTGCAGCACTTCGGATTCATTGCCTATATAACCATCCGTTAAAAATACCACGAGTCGCAACGTGTTATCTTTAGCGGGTTTACTAAAGGCTTGTTGTATGGCGGTATTCACTTCTGTACCGCCATCGGCTGTTAAGTTTTCCACATAACTCAAGCCGCGTTTGATATTTTCAGCGGTTGCGGCGACGGGTTCATCGGTAAATTCTTCGGCATTATTACTGAAACGAATAATGCGAAAATAATCGTTAGGGTGCAGATTGTGCAGGGCGTGAAGCATAAATTGTTTACTAGCGGCTATCGGCTCACCGTCCATAGAGCCAGAAGTATCCAGCACAAATACCATTTCTCGCGCCGCAATGTCTTTCACCGCTGGCATGGCAGGTGGTTCAATTTGCAAACTAAAAAAACCGCCGCGTTCGTCTTTATGCGCTAATAAACCCGCCTGTGTTTTCGTTCCGTTTAGGCTGTAACGCAACACAAAATCTTTGTTGTCGATGGTTTTGCCGTCGGCTAAATGAATGACGCGTTGGCTCGCGGATACTTTCTCTTCGGAAATCGTATGGGTTTTACTGCTGAGTTCAGTAATTGGTAAACCTGCATCTATGTCAACGGTAATGGATACGCGCTCTTTATCAATAATCGCTGGGCTGTTTAATTCAGCCACTTCGGGATAAGCGGGCAGTTTTTCCACTTCCCATTGTCCTAGTTTGGTTTTGCTGTTCACCTCCGCAACAGGTGTGGGCGGTACACCTGCACCTGCTGGTTGATAACGAGGGCCAACAACCAGCGGCAACACCAATTCATACTGTCCATCAACTTTAGGCAAGGTTTGAATATACGTTAGTGTCACTTTTACAGGCAGATTCGGCATTAAGTTGGCAATGTCTTGCGTGAACATATTCGGACGGTGTTCAATCAACAAAGACGCGGCTTTACCTTCTTGCTTGGCTTGTTCAAACGTGGCTTTGGCTTCTTCGATACGTTTAATTTTGGCTTGCACACGCTCATCACCGACTTCCATCACCATTTCATGCACAGCGGCATTTTGATTGAGTGGAAATAAATAAGTGGCGTGTAGTGGTTTATCGCTGGGATTGGTAAAAGTTTGTTTCACTGTCACGGTCACTAAATCGCCTTTCACTTTAGCGAGCATTTCAGATTTTAATAAAGGGAAATTTATTTTCTTACCATCAGCGGCGATGGCTTCAATCGTGCCACCTACGTCTGGCGTTGCACTAGCGGTACAAGCCAACAGTAGCAACAGTAGACTGGCAGTAACTTTAATTAGACTTAACATGACGGCTCTCCTGAGTGTTTAAATCCAAGGCGGCAAACAGGGCGTTATCCCATTCTTTCGCTTTGGTTTCTGGAATGTAGATTGGGGTAATACGTTGTAAGGCATACCAAGTGCTGTGCGGTTGTTGCAACCAACGCCACACGACTTCTGACACATTGGTCGTAAACTGCCCTGAGTCGGAATAAAAGCTAACGGCAACCCGCCACTGTGCGCCATTCTTGGCAGTGGCAAGATAAATAGCCGTGGGTAACGGTTGATAATGAACACCTTGATACTGCACATCAAAACCCAAACCGCGCAGACAATCATCGGGGGTATGCAAATGCCGTAACGGGGAATTAGTGCGGATTAATAAAACATTGCTGTCGCCATAACGTCTTTTTAACGCTGTGCCGCCGTATTGAGTGAAGTAGTTTTGTTCTTGTTGGCTGAGTTCTATGGTTTGTGCGACTTGACCATTCAGATAGGTGGGCAGGTTTAAGGCTGTACTGGTGTTGGAAATATCTAAGGGTTTACGAGGTAAAGAAATAATGACAGCGGCGAGTATCACAAAACCGAGAGCAATAAACTTATCGTTAAATTTATCGTTCCAACGCTCCAGCGTTGGAATGTTGCTTTGGACGCTCCAGCGTCCCGTCTCACCACGCTGGAGCGCGGCAAGATGCGTTCCAACGCCAGAGCGTTGGAACGATAAAATCAACGGCAACGCCGCCAATGTCAAACAAACCAACCCAATCAAATCATGATACGGCTGTGCCATCACATCAACACCGCCAATTTTTTCTGGATAGGCAATAAACGTCGCCAGAAAACTAATACGAATAATATTAGCCAGTAATGCACTCGCCAATGTCACCGCACCTATTAATAAACCTCTTAATAAGCTAGGTCTAAACACACACATCAAAGTCGCATACAACAAACACAACAGCGTGATACTGCGCACCCCAGAACAAGGCAAATCCACCAGCACATCACGCCCTGCTAATAAAATCCGTATGCCTGCACACTGCACAGAGTCAAAAAAGCCGCGCAATACAAAACACGCGCCATCCGCTGATAAATGTTGCAAACCAAAGCCAAGCAACCGTTGCAAAATCCGCTCTATCGGCAAGGAAAAGGTAAACAACACCGCTAACCAACCCGCTGACAGCGCGTTTTTTCTATCGCTCAGATTGACCAATAAGCCTATCGCATACACATCTATCGCTAATGCCACCGCACCCAACACATTGACAGCAAAAATCTGTCCCATGCCGCGTATGCAGGCGGTGCCTAACAACAAAATAATGGCTTTTTTATGTTGAGCGTGTGACTGACAGTCCTGTAAAGGACTTAATATGCTCCAAATAAACAAACCAGCACACAGCAAAAACACCCAGCCGCCCTGCGAATCATGCGCAGGATCAAGCCAACTGTTTACCAGCCAAGCAATGGGTTCGATAGCCATCAATAGCATTCCTGCACCAATCAAACATTGGTAAACAGAAAGCCGAGGCGAAGATAATTTAAGTAGAATGTCCATGTCTTTAGTGTGACTGGACAATGTGCAGGGGAAATGCTGAGACTAAGGATTTTTTGTGGAATTTTTGTGCAGAGGGTAAAGGAGTACAAAGCTAACCTGTACTCCACTATCACATTATTTTCAAACTCTGTGGCGTAGTGCTTATTAGCAGACAAAAGTGCAATACAGCTATCACCCGCCCGCTACGCGCCTAAAAATTGTTTTTGCTGTTCGTCCATTTCAGGTGGTTTAATCATACCGATGACTTTTAAATGCGCTTCAATGGCATAACCGATTTCAGCAACTAGAGACGGCATGAATACCCCGCCTTTTTTGAAATAGCCGCCTTGTGGATCAAACACCGCTTTTAATTCTTCCGCTAAAAAACACACGTCGCCGCCGTTACGAAACATCGCTGAAATAACCCGCGTTAATCCCAATACCCATTGAAAATGCTCCATATTTTTGGAATTAATAAACACTTCATAAGGATGACGTGCGGCATAGTCCGTTCCCGCATTCAGCACCACATCGTTGATAGTGATATACAGCGCGTGTTCCGATTGCGGGGTTTTAATTTTATAAGTAGAACCCATTAAAATTTCAGGACGTTCTAACTTCTCGTGCATACTTTCCATATCAATTTTTGTCTCCTTAATAACCGCAGCAGGAATAGGCGTTTCATTACCCGCTACTTTATAAGAGACAATTTTTTTTGCGATTTTATGTACCATGTTTTTTTTATGCCTGATAGTGTTGATGGTTTATAACTGTAGAGACCTTGCATCACAACGTCTATTTATACCCGACTGTTAAACGTGCCTAAAACAGTCAGTTGATAGGCGACTCAGGCGTTAATTTTTATCCGCATACACTTTATCAACCAACTTTTTAAACCACAGTGGGCGAAAAATGACGATAAACAATCCTAGAGTGCTGGTAATTGGCAGCATGGGAATGATACTAAGAGACATAAAGACCAGAAGCACTAACGCGCATTTTAGTCTGGCAACAACAGAAACTGCTTTCATATTTTCCTCCAATGAGTAGATGAATAAAGTGCTACCAATTCGTTCCGCCTCGCTGTGTAGGAACGCGAGAAAACTTATCGCTTCAACAAAGTAATGGTTTTATTTTTATAATCCCACGCGCTGACATAATTCTTCAAAAACTGGTATCCCAACCATAATTCATTGGCATCGCCAATTTTAAGATCAATATTATGAATATCTTCCAGCGGCTGATTATTAAAGGTTAATTTTCTTAACGTACAGGATAAATAAGGTGCATTAATTCCATAGAGATAATCCTTTTTTTCCACAATTAAATTACCTGATTTTTCCAAGCGATTTTTCATCTCTTCCGTTATTATTAAACCGCTCCTATTACCCGTATCAAATGCGCCAGTAATTTTTTCGGTAGTCATAAATAGTGAGTGATTAAGAGAATCTCAATTGGTTACGAATATTGTCATTATAGTGATGAATAAAATACCAAATCGCACCGATATGATTTTCAAGTTTTTTGGAAAACGAAAGTGTTTTTCTAACCAATCGAGACCCGCGTTGTCTGAGGGTGCAGTTAAAGCGTTCGATATGATTGGTTTTGCCTGTTTCTTTACCCACAGCCT
>CAIUVX010000157.1 GCA_903902705.1 uncultured Methylococcales bacterium | reverse complement strand
GGAAATGATATCAAACGAGATAATATCGAAGCCAGACTTGAGGGGATTGGTCTCAAATCCACAAAAGAAATCGTGCCAAGAGCCACCGCAACTCATAAAATTGCAACGTTGGCGGGCGACCTAACCAAAGACGCGGATGACCACCCAGAGCTTTTCGGCTCGGCACTTCAGGCTATCGTTGCCACAGGTGGAGATACTTCTGCTTTCAAGCAAATGATAGATACCGAGTTTGTTGAGCCAAAAAATAGAGATGTCATCATGCGCGTCTACAAAGGTTTGAACCAGGTGATGGTTCAAGAGGCTAAATCCCAGGGTGGCCAAAACAACATGACTATCGACAAGTGGATCACAGGCTCGATGCCTAACATGTCCTATTCAGCCAAGAACTTCAAATATTTGATGCAAGAAATGAAGCTTGAGGCTGAGCTTAACAACAAAATCTACGTAGAAGCCATGAACACGAAAAACGGCAAGCATCTGTACGACGCTTATCAGGAAGGAATCAAGATTTTTGAAGAGCACCACGGAATTAATCGCAAAACCCTCGAAGATTCCTACAATCCAAAAAAGAAAGATGCGCCTACTTCTCCGTCTAATCATTTGCCTCTAACTCCAGAAGAGTCCAAAGCTGCTGGCAAAGCCGTGATGCCGGCAAAGCCCGCGAATATTCCTGAAGGTTTCATACTAATGGTAGATCCCGTTAGCAAAGCTGAGCAGTGGATACCGCCCGAAGGAGTTGGGGTAGCTGAAAAAAGAGGAGCAGTAAGAAAATAAGAATTGATGAGCTTATTAAAGATTTGTATAAGTGAAACAGGATGGAGATCTGAACTCCTACTTGTTTCTACCATTAATAACTTAACAGGAGTTACCAATGACTAATCAGACAGTATC
This sequence comes from uncultured Methylococcales bacterium, assembly GCA_903902705.1. Lineage (GTDB taxonomy): Bacteria > Pseudomonadota > Gammaproteobacteria > Methylococcales > Methylomonadaceae > UBA4132. The sequence continues at coordinate 3,474 of CAIUVX010000157.1, read as the reverse complement.
AAATAATAGCCAAAAGAACAAAGTAATTTTAGAATCTTCACCGAATATTTTTGATGGGGCTACAGACCTTTCAAAGCCTGATATTAAGCAGCACCAAAAATCTGTATCAAAAAACAACCAAAAACCTAGTATCTTCGATGGATTAAGCGGTATCCCCGTAGAAAACGTTTCGCCAGCATCAAGTCAAGAAAATATAAAGGAAAGCTTGCCGACTCGTGTTGTGGAGCAAGAGAGCTATATACCAAGATATAGCAATTCTGAGTATTCATTTCATGGTACAGAATTTCTCTTGGGTTTCGTTTTGGCCTTCGCGGCTATATTTGTGGCGAGGAAGATGTTTAGGAACTAACCAAACTTATATTTTGTTGCTTACGCAAGTTTTAAGACTCTCTCCTTGAGAGTTAGCGGTACAATTCCTTTATGAATAAAAATGAAAAAGAAATAATTAGCCAATGGATCAATTCTAAATGGGAACCCCATAAAAGAGTTGGTAAGTATCCCTTGACATAGTGTGCAGTAAGTTTGTATCCTCTTTTTGCTAGGAGGATACATAATGGATAATAAATATTTTAGTGTAGAAAAACAACAAAAAGCGTTAAAATGGCTGGAGGATAAATGGCCTCAGGAAAAGAGAGTATGCGAAATATGCGCTAATACTAGTTGGCATTTGGCTGATGATTTAGTTATGCCTCTTCCATTTAGTGGTGCTAATTTAAGGCTTGGGGGAAAATCGTATCCACATATATTGATTACATGTAAAAACTGCGGAAATGCAAAATGTTTTAATGCGGTTATAATGAAAATAGAGGTCGCAATATGAGTAACTTTTCTTTTGGCGGTTCTCATGCGGTTTCAGTTTACACAACAAGAGAAGAAATAGTGTACGGTATTTTTGAAAATGAACTAGACTCTTTATCCGAGCACAACACACTTTCTATGGTTTGTTTTTCTGTGGGTTCTCTTTTTATTAATAAGGTTATAGATGATTGGGGTCTCAATTTTAATCAATATTATCATTGGGCACTTTTAACCATAATTCCATATTTATTAGGTAGTTTTTTTCTTTGGAAGAAAAGGGGTTTAACTAAAAAAATAAAAGAAAAGTCAAAGCCTATTGGGCAGCTAAATGTTTAATTCTAATCTTAACAATTTATCAGTTAACAAGTCTCTGTTTGATCTTTTTTTAAAGCAAGCTGCACAGCGTTGCTCAGTATATTACCAAACAACGGCTGCAGATCCCCGCGATGATTGTAACGATAAGCAAATTCGTCAACATAAGCCTGAAGATATTTTGGACTTACACAATGATAAGTGCCGTTAACTGACCTTTTAAGCTGTGACCAAAATCCCTCAAGGCAATTAGTGTGAGTATCTCCATTAACATACTCACCATTCTCATGGTTAACAGTATTGTGATCGTATCCAGCCTTTGATAGTCCATTGTAAGCATTATACTCGTCGGTTTTAACCTCAGCTTTGATATCTATATGCTTGTGAATGAAAGGCGTTACGGTAGATGATTTGGTGTCTTTAACAACTTTAGCAACAATCTTACCTGGACGTTCAAGAGCACCTATTACAGCGGATTTAGTCTTTAAGCTTCTGCCTTGATTATTGGGGGTTTTCTTGTCCTTATGTTTGTTAGACTCTTTACCGCCCACGTAAGTTTCGTCTATCTCGACAATTCCCTTAAGCATATCCGCATTGATCTCCTTAAAAAGTTCACGGATATGTTTGCACATTCGCCAAGCTGTTTTATAAGTTACCCCAGTTATCCTTTGAAGCTCTTTAGCCGATACGCCGTTTTTAGAATGAGTAAACAGAAATATAGCCAAGAACCAAGTTTGTAAGCTTGTGGAAGATTTGTGAAATATCGTATGTGCCAATGGCGATATCTTGTTAGCACATCTTGCACATTGATAGTATTTCCCATCTTGGATTGGTGAGTAGCTGAACTTTTTATCACAAGCAGAACATTTTTCTTGAGAACTGTATCTTAACTTGAAGAACTTATCTAAACAAACCTTGTCGTTTGGGTAATTTTCTAAAAAATCCTTATATGTAAAATTTTCTTTTTTAATTTTCATAATCGCATCCATCTTACTCTAAGGATAAATTAACAATATTTATACACTATGTCAAGGGATACTTACCATAATTTTTGATTTTTCTCTACGTGAGCTATTTTTACTTCTGGAATTTACATAATTCGTGTATGGGAATCTGAATGTTATATAATATATCAAGAGGGTATTTGAGTCCGTTGTGACCGTACTTTGTAAAAATTGCCGCGAATCGGCAATTTGGTGGTTAATGATTAAATGTATCCGTATGAACAACCCTAGCGAGACTGTTACCGTTAAGAATGGCTCTGAGTGAGGAGTCTGCCGTTGTCACGGGCGTTTTTGAAATTACCATTAACAATGGCGAAATGGCAAATTGGTGATTAGATGTTTTTGAAAAAATTGATGTAATTCATGGCAGCAAACCTACTTTTTGGTTAAAGTTACTCACAAATTCTGTGGATAAATGGGGGTATAAAACCGTTAACGCTAACTAGCTCTTACGGTTGAACCTAATGATTAAATTTTAAGCGATAGCTCAGAATTTATAGTGGTTGAGCCCATTAAGAATATGGCTCTCAGTAAGTCCCAGACTGTTGTATGGGCTGATTTATAAAGCAATAAGTAAGAATGGGTATCTGATCTAGCTTGAATAGCTTTCATTAGCAAGTTTTTGTGCCACTAAAGCGTTAAGACTAACGTGAGCTTGGCAAGCTTCAATCGCCAGGGCTTTATGCAAGCGTTTGTCAATTCGAACGTTAAATTGCCCACTATAAGATTTTTTTAAAGGTGATGTAGGAACCTGTTCTCCTTGATTAATATGACTTTGTTTAATCCCTTCCCAAGCCATCTTAAGTTCTTGAAGCGCTTTATCTGGAGTGCTTCCAAAAGCCGACACAAGTGGCAGCTCTACAAAGTTAGCAACAAAATCTTTATCGTTTTCGTCGTAAAGAATATTGACTGTAAAGCCATCAAAAATATCAATCATGTTTCTTCTCCCTTTCATTCTGCTGTAAAAACTGTTTGACTTGGTAGGATTTTGCTTTCCCTTTATTACTTTGGATAGAAAGCCGAGACCCTTTTGTTGAGTACCAAATTTGGTGACTTCCAGTCTGATGATCAAAAACCCAACCTTCATGTTTTAAAATAGCTCTGAAATCATCAAAGCTTAAATCAGCTGGATTATTCATCGACCTTAGCAGCAGTTTTTTTCTTTGTGTCATTGTGTAACTGTATGCAGTTACATTGATTTTGTCAATATCTGTATTGCTTGGTCACACGTAGTAATACTGTGTATATCTAAATCCGATGTGTATAAAAAAGTTTACTCGCCTACACACAACCATTGCTATGTGTAAATCCATGTGTAATAGTGCGTTTGTAATAACATTTTAGGAGATACTATACGATG
>CAIUVX010000156.1 GCA_903902705.1 uncultured Methylococcales bacterium | reverse complement strand
ATTTTACAGTCAAGTTAATTTTTTATGAGAAAGCCGTGCCATATGCACGAGTAGCTTCAAATTTTGCACGACGTACCAGTTTTTGTGGGTCGGTCAATGAAATGGAGTTTTTAAATGATGCCACAGGAAATCGACGGTTTTTACCTTTGGTGATTGTCTCTTGCAACAAAGATCACAATGTCAATTTACAACAACTTTGGGCGCAAATTCTTGATGGCTATTTGAAGGGAAATCAATGGTGGCTAACAGCTGAACAAGATTTACTTGTAAGTCGGATTCAAGAGCGACATAGACCTATTTCTGCTGTAGTAGAAAATTTGAGCCTCAGGTTTGATTTTAGTAACAAATCTGGAAGAGAGCAGTTCTTTAGTGCTACATCAGCATTAGCGGCTTGTAAATTCCCTAAACCTACTGCTGGTGAGTTGAAGGAAGCACGAGCGTTTATTGAATCTCGTGGAGTTGCACGTAAAAAAGTGAATGGTACTTGGGGTTATTACTTGCAATTACTTCCATATTTTCACTCATTTTAAGGGCAGTTAATTTTTTGCTGCCCTTAGCGTCCTCCCAGATAATTCAAGGTCTGGCGATGATTTAAGGGCAGTAGGGCAGTAGTTTTTCTATTGTTTAGTATTAGTAAAAAAGATTTAATTTTTTATTGATTTAAGTTTTTATAAAAATTCTCTGCCCTTACTGCCCCTAAATTCTCTGCAAACCTTGTGTGTAAAGGCGTGAGAGTGGGGGCAGTAGCAAAAATAAACTGCCCCATCACTGCCCTAAAAAGGAAAATCACATGACACCAGAAGAAATTAGAAAACATCTCAGTACATACCATTGGCAAAAAATGAGTAAACGTCGCATTGAATTTGATGGTAAAAAATGTCAAGGAGTTCGCTGCCAAAGCACTCATAACCTCGATGCACACCATAAAAGTTACGAGAATTGCGGCAAGGAAGAGGAATTTCATGATTTGATTACGCTTTGCCGCAGCTGTCACAAGAAAGAACATGCACGGCTAAATAACCTCAACGATAAACAGTTAACTTTATTCGAAATTATTGAAAAACAGCCTAAACTGTTTTGCGACTTTTTCTCGCCATCTTGCCATATTGTTTTGACAAGAAATCCGAAAACTTCTTATCTGGTGAAAACAACTCGCGGTACATCTGCGTTGAACCTGTCGCAATCGTACTCGCCTTTACACCTGAACAACGCATCAAGAGATAATGACTGTTCCAACGAAACGTTAGCAGCCTGAGCAACCCTGTTACCAATCGTACTTACGTCAATCCCATCCAAACTTCTTTTACGGTAGTGATGATGTCTGCAGCAGTTTTTAACTGACTACCTGTTGCAGTAGCTACGTCTGCAATCGCTTGTACGGTTTTTGGGATGCAACAAGTTTTACCGCCCCTGCTATTTCGGTAATGCTAAAGGCAGTATCTCGCGCAGTTTCTTTTATAGACTCGCTAATCGTTGCCATATCCGAATTAGATGAAGCCGTAATCGCTTGAATGGACTTCATCGAATCTTCAAACTCAATAGTT
>CAIUVX010000155.1 GCA_903902705.1 uncultured Methylococcales bacterium | reverse complement strand
CACTCACGTCAATTATGAAAACTCATCACAGCTATGAAATACCTGAAATCATTTCGAGGTTCAGATTGGTTTATACAAAAAATGATACGCCCCAATTAAGAGGCGCATCACTAAATCATCAAGCAGATTGAGTAGCCGTACTATCTATCGGTGTTTTATCGAGAGATTCCATCATTTTGGTATAACACTCTTTAAGAGCTTTGATAGCCGTATTCCCGTTAAGGTTCAGCGAATGAACGTGTTCTAGGATTTTTTTAGCATCCTCAGAGAGTTTGACGTGTGAATCGTATTTTAGTTTTGTCGTGTCTTTTTTGTTATTGAAAATATCAATCCAACTTTTAATGTCATCTACAGTCAAGTTTTTCTCAAACGCTTCAGCATAGAGTTTGTCTGCTATCGCTTCATTTCTAGGGGCTGAGATTTCATAAGCCACCGTCACAGAAATACCAGACATAGGACGTTCATCATTAAAAAACTCCGCTAAATTCATCAACCGATTACGTTGCGCTGGCGAGAGTTCCAATAATGAACTGTGTTTGATGCCTAAATTTGAAATCAAATCTTTCAACGTTGTACCTTCTCGGTAACATCTTTTACGGATTTCCAGCAGGATTTTTCCTTGTAATAATTGTGTTTGCTCACCTACTGAATCAAACCTGCTAATCAGATTTTCAGTGTCGATTTCAGACAATTCGTGTTGTGTTACTTCAAATGCTTTGATTGTAAGCATGGTGTTTTCATTTGACATAATAGTTTCCTCAAAAGAGGGATGCAACACAGTGTATGCGCTGCATCCAAAAGTGTTAAATAGTTAGACGACAAGTGGATTTTTAATGTAAGAACTGCCATTCGTCCATAGCAAGACGTTATTCATGGCAAGATACCTAACAACTTCTTCAATTGTTTTACGAGCATCGGGTAAGTCTTTAAATGCACGCAAGCCTTCTGCTTTTTTCTTAATTTCGTGCATTTTTAGCCCATCCGTGTGCTTAACAAACAAGTCAAAAACCGTTCTGTTTTGTTCGTCATTGCTAATAATCCCCCGACTAATGCAGTAAGTATGAAGACCTTCAATGAGTTGTCTCATCATGTATATCGCACTCAGTACATATTCAGAAGGGACGTAGCAACTTCTATCAGGAGCTTGTTCTTCCAGCAGAAATAAATTACAAGAAAGTGACATAACGTGCATTCTGAGTTTGCTGATAAACCTACACATAATAGGGTGTGCGTATTTCCCGCCTGCCTTTAATTGCACTTCAAATTCATTTTCAAGGTGGTGGATATTCAACCAATCTGAATGAGCAATATGTAATGTAATAAGCCTGTCTGGATGAAATCCTTCATCTAACACTTTTTCAAAGAAATCAAATTTGCGTTCGTAAGTTTCCTGTAGCTCCTTATCGGGCAAAACAACATTTAGATGATCACGACTCCCAACTCTATCTGGTTCTATGATGGTGATGAAGCGTTCAAATTGTCCAGTATCATGACTTGTTTCAATCATCTTTTGAACAAGACTTTCTTGAGCAAAACAACAAATAGTCATTGAACAGTAACCACTATAACCTACCCGACCTACCCGATTGGTTCTGATATACCCGCCTTCTCTTCCAGCGTATATCACATCAGTATTTGACTTTTTACCACTCGAACAAAGCAATGAATTTGAAAGAGCTTGTTCACTTGAAATAGCGATTGCAATACCTCCCGTCTGCTTTAAAACATCGTCAAGAGATTCAGGCGTGGCACTAGTGATAGGACTCAAATTGGCTAGGCGTAAGGATTCTTACATAATTTGCTAGTAGTTGT
>CAIUVX010000154.1 GCA_903902705.1 uncultured Methylococcales bacterium | reverse complement strand
CTGGATACCTCTGGATACCTCAGGGTCAGATTGGATTGATTTTTCAATTAAAAACCAGATAAACTGCATCTAATTGTTTTTTAGGATCAATTTTATGGCACGCCTCCCAAGAATCATCATTCCCGGCCAACCTCTGCATATTATCGTTCGCGGTAACAATCGTTCCGAGATTTTTTGTTGTGAGGCGGATTACCATTTTTATTTGGAAAAGCTTCAGGTAGCCTGCAAAAAACATGATTGCCATGTACATGCTTATGTACTGATGACTAATCATGGAATCAATGGGGTCAGATTGGATTGATTTACAATTAAACTCCACCGCGTACCCCACATATGAACGGTATGTAAGGTGCATAAGCGATAGCGTCATGCCCCTTTGGGTTATTTGCCGGAGACGCTATCGCTTATCCGGCCTACGCTTCAAAATTATAATGTGTTTTGTGGCCAACCTATTGCTTAAGTCAGATAAAGCATTCTACAATCACCCTTCCTTTGGCTTACCCCATCATCACACATGCAACACGCCATTTGATCCTAAAATAGACTGTGTATTCAAAGCCTTATTGGGTAGTGATGAAAACCGTAACCTGCTCATCCACTTTCTCAACACATTCCTAGCTCAAGAACTCAGTGAACCCTTGGTTTGGGTTGACATTCTCAATCCTTACAACGACAAAGAATTTCTCAGCGATAAATTGAGCATTGTTGACGTTAAAGCCAAAGACCACCACGAACAGCTGTACCAAATTGAAATTCAACTGAGCAACTACGGCCACTTACCGTCGCGCATCGTCTACAACTGGGCAGACATTTACAGCCAACAACTCAAAAGCGGACAAGATTACAGCCAACTTAAACCAACCTATTCCATCTGGCTATTAGCTGAAAACCTGCTCATCGAAGACGCGGATTACACCCATCATTACAAGCTACGCGATGACCAAGGCCGAAGTATCAATCAACACGGCGGTATTTGGCTATTGGAACTGAATAAATTTAACGCCAGCCACATTGACAGTGAAGAGCAACGATGGCTCAAATTTTTTAAAGAAGGCGAGCAACTCAACGACATAGCCTTACCCGATTGGATGACCACACAGGAGATGAAACAAGCGATGAACACCCTAAGCACTTTTTCTGAAAAAGAAGTTCAATACCATCAATACCAAGCCCGTCAAGAATACCTGCGTGAGCAAAGAACGATTCAGCTGGAATTGGAGCAGACCAGCAAGGCGTTACTTGCCGAACGGCAAGAGAAACAGCTTGCAATGAAAGAGAAACAAGTCGCAATGAAAGAGAAACAAGTTGCATTGCAAGAGAAGGAAACAGCCTTAGCTGAAATCGAACGCCTAAAAGCCTTGCTAGCTAAACAGCAGTAACCTGTAAAAATAACAGGGGTTACCGCGTCCCTGCATACACAACGCGTGGTGATGATGGCGGATGACGCTATTGTGCCAAGTAGGACTGAAAGATGCTGGTGATACAAGTCGTTGTTTTTTTATCGCAGTGTCCCAAGAGTCCTGGATTTGTTCAACGTCTTGACAGGCTTCAACTCGGGCTGAATGCCGCATTTCACCTCGGTCATCAACTGAATTTTGCGCTTAGGGTTGGGGCTGCTCAAACAAGTCTAACCAGTCAGTCTATGATACCCCCATGTTTCAGACCACGAGCTAAGATAGAAGACCCTTATCAAAAAGT
>CAIUVX010000153.1 GCA_903902705.1 uncultured Methylococcales bacterium | reverse complement strand
CGTACTCGTATCAAGCGTTTAGCGCGTAAAACAATCTGCTTTTCAAAATCAATTTTAATGCACGATACCGTTGTTGGGCTTTTTATGAACAGATTTGAATTTGGTATCCCGTAAAATGCTATCAACACAAATGAAACACTACCGAAAAACTGATGACAATAGCTGTTTCAAATTATGTTGTGGAATGTCCTGGCTGCGAAGCAAATTGTCTTAGAGATGCTGCTACAGCATCAACGGGGTTGCTTGTCCTCTGCGGCACGGAGGACGGCTATTTCAAAGAGATACCAATTGAAAGAGCGCAAATTCAACAATGGCAATTTACGACCAAACAAGTCGCTCATTGGATTGCCGATAAGTTGGATTTGTCTGGTTACGTTCAACGCAATCCGACGACTAGTGATTATCATCTGGGGTTTAACACTCAAGGTAAATTTGTTCTAACTTCTGATGCGTATTTGTCATTGAAGGTTAATCAAAATTTACGTCCAATAATTGAATTGTTAGATGTTACTGATGATTATTTGGGTTTAAATTCGGGAGATATTTCATGTACGAATCATCCAGATAAATTTTTTGTTGAACAAGAAAAGCCAAAACAACCATCCGCAAAACAGCAAGTTAGCCAATCAGAAACGCAAAAAACATATAAGAGTTGGCAGAAAAAGTATAGGGAATTGAGACTAAAATACCCGAATAAATCTAAACATTCTGATAATTGGATTGCCATTGAAATATCAAAACTCCAAATTGCCCAAGGGCGTAGCAAAGATACCATCCGCAAAAACATGATTTTGTAAAAAGTTGTGCGAAGATTTTTTCGCACAACTTTCCTCATCGCACACGCCGTCATCATTGATTTGTTGCATCAGCAGTAAACTTGTTCTCCGCACAACCTACCTCTTAAAACCCGAGTCGTATCTGGATTTATAAATTCTGCTTCGTCTGTTGTATCGCACAAATCGCACAAGGATGATTCGCTCCACTGCAATTTTGCAGCATTTTCGGAGATAAAATCATGTCAAATACTTTGACTTTAAACAAAACCTCAACCTCAGCAACAGAACCAGATTCAGATTCAGCAACTGCTAAAACTGTTTCAATGTTCGACCCTGCTGCGTTGCGTTTATCACAAAACTTTTCGGATTCAGCTGGTGTTAAAAAGCTGTTGACGACAATTCCCGTCCGCAAACCCAACAAACAGGACTTTGTGCGCGTTCATCCAGATCCTGCTTTTCGATTAGAAACAGCTGTATTGGAATTGAAAGAAGACCGAGAACATTATTTGGTTGCACAACATTTGTGGGGAGAATTGATAGGCGAACTGATACCAAAAGTGTTATTCACCACAATAAATCGTCAGAAAGTATTGTCTGTGTGGGCGATTCGTCTGCCAGGAGAGGACGGCAAGCATGACGATTGGAACGCTTCAGCCTTAGAAGCCGCGAAAATGGCACAGAAAGATTGGGTGCGTGTTTCAGCAAATATGAATTTGGGTGCATACGATGTATTTCAAGCCACAGGCAATTTGACCGAACCAGAATGGGGCGATATGGATTTCACCAAAATCTTAGAAGTCGCGTTCAAAGGGCGTTTCATCAACGATTTAGAACATCCCGCATTACGTCGCTTACGCGGCGAAGTTTAAACAGGAGATTCAATGTGGATTCGTTCAAAGAAATTTGGGCGATTGACTTTGAATTTACAGCCCTTTCGGGGGCTGTACCTCAAGTTCGTTGCTTGGTCGCTCTGGAATTACGGAGCGGTCGCAAAATTCGGCTTTGGTGCGATGAGACTCTACAATTCATCGAGCCGCCTTATTCAATCAGTTCAGATGCACTTTTTGTCGCGTATTACGCCAGTGCTGAGTTTGGCTGTCATTTATCCTTGCGCTGGACTTTGCCTGTTCATGTGTTGGATTTATTCGCAGAGTTCCGTGTTATGACAAACGGTTTACCTGTGCCGTGCGGAAGTGGCTTGCTTGGCGCATTAGCGTATTTTGGCTTGAGCAGCATTGATACCGCCGAAAAAGAGAGTATGCGTGATTTAGCGTTGCGTGGCGGCGACTATTCTGTCGAAGAGCGCGAAGCACTGTTGGATTATTGTGAAACCGATGTTGAAGCGTTAGCGAGATTATTACCCGTGATGTTGCCTAAAATTGATATGCCGCGTGCCTTACTTCGTGGAAATTATATGAAAGCTGCCGCGATTATGGAGTTCAATGGAATGCCGATTGATTTGAAAATGTTGGTACGGTTGCGTGAACATTGGACAGAAATTCAAGATACGTTAATTGCTGAGATTGACCGTGATTACGGTGTTTATGAAGGACGAACGTTCAAGGTCGGACGATTTGCTCAATGGCTGGTAAATCACAATATCGAATGGATACATTTACCCAGCGGCGCATTAGATATGAAAGATGACACATTCAGAGAAATGGCGCGAATTCATCCCGAAATTTCACCCTTACGCGAATTGCGGGCATCACTTTCTCAAATGCAATTAGCGGAACTCTCAGTGGGAGAAGACGGGCGGAATCGTTGTATATTGTCGGCATTTCGCGCTCGTACCGGGCGTAACCAACCGAGCAACAGCAAATTTATCTTCGGTTCATCGGTGTGGTTGCGCGGTTTATTGAAGCCAGCAGAAGGGTTTGGTATTGCTTATATTGACTGGAGTCAGCAGGAATTTGGGGTCGCGGCGGCATTGTCAAATGACCCGTTGATGAAAGATGCTTATCAATCAGGCGACCCATATTTAGCGTTTGCGAAACAGGCAGGCGCGGTGCCTGCTGACGCAACGAAAAAATCTCATAAAGCTGAACGTGAACAATTTAAGGCGTGCGTTCTGGCGGTGCAATATGGCATGGGCGCAGATTCATTGGCACTTCGTATCAACCAACCAGTTATTCGGGCGAGAGAGTTGCTGCATTTGCATCGGGAGACGTACCGCGTGTTTTGGGCTTGGTCTGATTCTGTTGTTGATTATGCGATGTTACGGTGCAAGTTGTGGACAACATTTGGTTGGGAGGTTCATACGGGTATGGATCCCAATCCGCGCTTTCTGCGTAATTTTCTTATGCAAGGAAACGGTTCGGAAATGCTGCGTCTTGCCTGCTGCATGGTTGCTGACGCAGGGATTAAAATTTGTGCGCCAGTTCATGACGCAATTCTGATTGAAGCTCCCTTGGACGAACTTGACCGTATTATCGAACAAACCAAGGCGATTATGGCAAAGGCAAGCTCAATTGTGTTGGATGGCTTTGTTTTGAGTTCTGACGCTGAAATTGTTCGTTATCCCGACCGCTACAGCGACGAACGTGGCGTAAAAATGTGGGAGACCGTCACATCTATTTTAGACAGACTGGACGACAATCTAAGTTCGGGTTCGCCGACAGCACACCCTACTGTGCATCCACAAACCACTACCTGTACGACCGACATAGCACCCGTACAATCTTATTATCTTGTAGGAGAATCTTTATAATTATGGATACTTTTAATCCTCAGAATTTAGCGTTACCTAAATCAAATACATCTTCTGTAATGAGTTTCGAGAGAAAGAAACCACCACGTCACAGAGTTGGTGAGAAATTTCTCAAAGGACCTATTCCGTATGCGTGGTTATCTCGTGCCTCAGAATTACAGGGCAAAACGTTACACGTTGGTTTAGCGATTTGGTTTTTAGCGGGTGTGACGAATTCGCGTACCGTGAAGTTACCGCAGTTGATATTGGGTGATTTTAGTGTCAATCGGCATTGTAAATATCGGGCATTGAAATGGTTGGAAGAAGCCAATTTGATTACGGTGAAGACAGAGGCAGGTTGCGCCACTGTGATTACGTTACTAGATGTTTCAGAGCGGGAAATCGTAATGTAAAATAATCACCTACACACAGGAGGTTATTTGAATGAGCGAAGAAAAGACAACAGGCGTGAGCTTTCAATGCACCGAGAAGCAACGCAATAATTACATCAAAGCCGCTGGTGGTAAGAAATTAGGCGTGTGGATTCAATCCATATTGGATGCTGCTATTAAACAGCAAGCCACTAGCGTTAAGCCTAAAGTCAAACCAGCGATTACTACGAAGATAACGGTTAAACCACCGATTGATGATGATGACGAAGACGATTACGATTCAAGGGGTAACAAATAACCGCGAAGCGATTCCCTTCACACCAATAACAGAAGCGACATTATGTCGCTTCTGTTATGACTTTTTAAGCCGCTTCTGGTTCAACAGCTGGTTCACTAACGGCAACCTTCTTCGGTTGAACCACTAACCCCGCATCTTCAATCACTCCGTACTTTTTCATTGCACCTTGAAGAATAGCATTACAGCCATCTGCACCGAGTTCTTCAATGCTATTGATAACTTTACGGTAAGATTTTGAATTTATAGTTGTAGTGACTTTAATATCGGTATTTACCACTTGAATACTAAAGGTAACTGTTTTTTTGCCCGTGCTATCCATAATGGGGATGCTCGCGGGATCAATCACTAAAGTGACTTTTAAACCTTTGGCTACAGCGATATTACTATTGTTCATTTTTACAGGTGCGGGTTCAGATTTAATAGGGATCGCTTCGGATTTAGGTTCATTGGTGGCTTCTTCGGCTGTGGGTTCTACTGTTTTACGTTTAAGTACCAATTTTTTAGGTTGGGTTTCTTCTTTGATTTCTTCGATAGGTTGCATAGGTTTATTTATCTCAATGGGTTCAGGTAACGTTATCATTTCAGTAGGCGATTCTGTTTCGGTTGAAATTTTTTTGAGGTCATTGGTTGTTTTTTGTTAAATGTTGAGAATCAAATTTTGCGGTTATTTGCACAATTTCTCCCTGCTACAACACAAAGTCAGTAGCAACTAAGCTATTCACACCATTCAATTGAATAGAGAATTCAGGTTTTATGTCGGCATTTGTACTGCCATATAACGTATGAGTAGCGGCATCAAAACGCAATTGACCTGTTGCATCAATTTTACTGAAAGCATCGTTACCAATAAAATTTAGCGGTACGTTTTTATACCAACCATATTGGTAGCTGTAGCTATCAAGTTCCACCGTTATATGAATAGACGAAAGGTCGATTTTATCGCCTGCGTAGGAATTAAAGTCAGTAATAATGTCGCGGTTTGCAGATGTAATCCCAGAATCTGTGATGCCATTTAATACAAAAATATCAGCACCTAGACCACCTGTTAAAACATCGGCACCCACTCCGCCAATCAGCGTGTCATTTCCAGCTAAAGCAGAAAGTACGTCGTTGCCAGCTGTTCCGATAAGTTTATCGTTTCCATAAGTGGGTTCTGAACTTGCCGCTGTAACCTTTGCTGTGGGCTGACTGACGACAACTTCATTTGTACCAGCACCATCAAGGTAAGTTACTCTTACCGCGATAGCATGAGTCATATTAGATTCTGTTATTGTATAAGTGTCTTCAGTAGCATTGTAAATATAGTCGGTCATATAATAGTCCGTCCTTGGCTTATTAGACTCCTCAAACCATGGCTGAACCCATTGAACACTAAAATCACGCGAATCTGTGGGTAAACCATCAGCATCAGTCAAAGTGTTTTCGATGGAAAGTACCGAACCCACTTTAGCATCACCAATAATTGTAATTTCACCAGTGGGTGCATAATTAGTTACCAAATTCGTTTGCTTGCTGGTTACACTTTCTTTTGTGCCTAGAGCATCGGTATAACTCGCTTTTACGCTAATAGCTTTGCCATGTTCTGTAGGTGCAACAATATAATCACTACCGTTTTCACCATTGATAGCAATGCCGTCTGCTAGCCATTGATAACTAATTTTACCCAAACCGTCTACATCGGCTAAAGAATTCGAGGCAGTTAATGTCCTACCCTCTTTGGGTTCACCAAAAATAATAGAAACTAAACCTGTTGGCAAGTCATTAAGATTTTTTACTTTAGCTATAGTTGCAGCAGTAATAGTTTCTGTTGTACCTTTCAAATCCACATAACTAGCTTTAACGCTAATCGATTTACCGACATCATTTTGCGTCAATGTATAGGTATTTTTTGTGGCACCAGGAATCGCAACGTTGTTGTTAAGCCACTGATAAATAATTGTTCCTAAACCATCCGCATCAGAAAGATTATTGCTTGTAGTGAGCGTTTTATTTTGTTGGAATAAGCCGCTGATCATTACATTACCTTTAGATATGGCATTAGTAACTATAGTTGTGTTGAGTAACACAGAGATGTTTCCATTGCTGTTTGCTGAAATTATGTCGGCTTTGCCATCCCCATTTAAATCATCAACACTTACGAACTCAGGAGTACCTCCAACCGAAAATTTGGTTGGTGCATTAAAATTTCCATCGCCATCGCCCAATAACACTGAGATATTACTACCATCATAGTTTGCTGTGACCACATCCGCCTTACTATCGCCGTTTACATCTGCCACGCTGATGGATTGAGGACGATCACTTACCGCAAAGGTCGTTTGCGGTGCAAAGCTTCCGCTCCCATCGCCCAATAATACCGATATATTACTACTATCAAAGTTTGCCGTGACCACATCGATTTTTTTATCGTTATTAACGTCACTTGTGCTAACTGAAAAAGGATGATCGCCAACCACAAAGGTTGCTTGCGGTGCAAAGTTTCCCTTCCCATCGCCCAATAACACCGAGACGTTGTTGCTACGCATGTTTGCTGCGACCACATCTGCCCTACTATCGCCGTTTACATCCGTCACGCTCACGGAATAAGGACTATCACCTACCGCAAAGGTTGTTTGCGGTGCAAAGTTTCCCTT
>CAIUVX010000152.1 GCA_903902705.1 uncultured Methylococcales bacterium | reverse complement strand
TGGTGAGCCTGTCGAACCATGAACGGCTTAACCGTCCACCCTTCGACAAGCTCAGGGCGAACGGTTAAGCTTCTAGTTATGCCTGAAAATTTATGCTTAAACGTACTTGGTGGGTAATGGACAGCTTTTAATCCTGTGGAAAACTACGCTTATAAGTACGCCGTGCTAATTCAAACAAAAAACCTGTTTTTGTGTAATTAAAAAACTCAAACGTATAGTGACGCGATACAAAAACTTGATTAGGGTTCTTGTCATTCGGTCTTGCTCGGTCTTTTCGATTATCATGTGATGAAGTTAAAAACCAGAAACAATGATAAAGTCCAGTAATAAAAAACTCATCACCTTTATTCTGCAATTTGTATTTATCATTTTGCAAGTCGTTCAAAATATTATGAACATCTGTTCTATTGGTTTTTTCATTAAAATAAGAAACATAAATATCAATTAATGGAATATTTTTATTTGTTATTTTATTTTCAGTGTCGGCTTTTATATCAAACAAAGAAAACAAATTTTTTTCATAAGACTGCACCGTATCGTCTAAATCAAACAATGCTCTCATATTGCAAATAAAGAGATAAGCAATATCCTGTTCTGTTAAATTGGTAAATATTGCTGTTGAATTATGAGCAATCCAGTTCCGTGTCATTTTCATAACCCATGAAAATGCAAAACTGCCTTTATCATCTAACGGTTTAGGTTCAACTGATTCTTCCCATTCATGCGCTAAAGTACGAATAAAAAGTTTATAAAGCGTTTTTTTATCAGCGGGTTCACGCAAAGGCAAAAAGTTTTCCAAAGTCGCTAAATAATCATCAATATCCAAAAATGCGTTTTTGCCTTCTTTACAAAACTTAGCAAATCGCAGTTTTTCTTTTGGCAGGGTTTTTAAATACTGGCAGGCTTCTATAATCCCACGTCTAAGAACAAAATAATCAAGGTGTGCATTATCTAACCATTGATTAATAAATTCTTTATCATCTTTTTCCAAAAATGGTTTATCTGGATTAGGAGAAACGGGCGGCTTTATATTCGCACTTGAAAATTTTTCCTTAAGACTATCAGTCCCTTCAAAATAATCAGCATGATTTGAACAAAACAGTATATGTGATTTTGGAAAACCAAGTTCTATAACAAGTTCTATGTAAATAGGATAACCTGCTATTCTGCTTAATTCTGATTTTGACTTATATTCCTTAATTAAGCTAGGCAGATAATCATTAACATCTTTTTGCCCATCACGAGAAAGCGGCATATCAACATCTAAAACGATAAAATCAATTTTAGCTAATTCGGCAGGTTTGCGAATAAATTCTAAGGCTTCTAATAAATTTAGTTTTAAAAAAATGCCTTTTTCTTTTAGGAAATCGCGAACATCATATATATCTTCACAATCTTTTAACGTTTTTATATCTAAAATATCGCCAAAAACCGAATCTATTGTTGAAGTTACAATATTATCTGCTGCATCATTCATCATTGGTGGTGCATCTTTGTTTTCAGAAGTCCTAAAGTCTTCTACCCATAAAAAATGTGTCATGTGATTGCCTTAATCAAGTAATTCAGCAGGAATGATGAACGTGGTTTTAAACTGTTGTTCAGTGGATTCAGTAATAAATTGCGCGTTTAATTTTCTGGCAATGGATTTTAAAAAATCCATGCCTTTATGCGTACCTCTATAGGTTTCTTGTGAGCTTGGATTTTCACAGATTAAGTGATAATTCTGGTCTTGTTTGTCTAGCGTTAATATTAATGGCTGGTTTTGGCTAACATCCATGTATTTTAACGCATTTACCAATATTTCCATAAATACTACTAGAAAAATTGAATCGGTAATACCGTATTCTTTAAAACAGATATTATAATCATTAAAGCCTGTTATCTGTACAGGAAAAAAATTATCGGCTAACCAGTTTTGCAAACTGGATAATTCTACATTTTCAGAAAATAAGGCATTAAATTCATCTTCCCATTGATGCTGTAAGGCTTGCCATTTTTTCCGATATTCTCTATTTTCTCTCAGTTCTTCGCTGGTGGTGTCTTTTTCAATCTGGTTTGTTTTGCGTAAATAATTTAGATACAGATTGATTATTTTATCTTTGTTGGTTTTGCTGAGTAATTGCGAAATAGCCAAGGCTAAATTATTGGCGAGGTTTTGCAGTAGGTTTGTTTCGCCTGTATTGTCTTGCTTGAGTTGTTCAATTAATTTGTCATCATCGGCAGATATAATACTAAAAGCCGTTAATGCACCGCTCATCATTTTGACGGTTTTTAAATGAATTTTAGCATTATTGTCATGTTCGGCATTAGAACGAATACATTGCAATGTGCCTAAAAAATTGTGCGCAAACATGGCGATTAAATTATTTAGTTCTTTATTTTTTTCTTCTACTTGTTTTTGAGCTTTCTTTTTTTGCTTAACTTCTGATTCAAGGTTTTCTGTTCTTTTAATATTTTGAATATAAACATTCTTATGTTTATTATCCTCCTTATCAGCAAGTTCAAATGCTAAATGAACATATTCTCTTGCTAAGTTATATTCATTTTTTGCAAGATGTTCAGAGCTTACGAATAGATAGACCGAGTTTTTTCTTAGAAATCGCTCTCTTTTATCGCTTAAGATAAAACTATCTGAAACTTGTTTTGAAAATAGTTTTTCTGGCTCTGAGAATTCAATAATTGGAATATCTAAATTTCTTAGAGCAGAATGTGATAAATGTAGCTGGACAGCACCAACTAAATATCGGCTAATTTGTTTTCTAAAAAACTCTAATCCCTGTTCAGTTTGTAAATAAGTCGTTATGTACTTATCATTATTTTTTGGACGTATTATGGCATAGGGTTGATTAATGATAGTTTTTTTACCATCGTCTTTATAAAAATAAATTTTATTTTGATAATTAAAAGATATTAAACACATCACAATATCATCAGATTTTAAAATGCACTCATCATTAAAAATATGATCTACAAAGTTTTTACCATCTTTATCTTGACGATTAAAAACCGAATAACTTCCTTCTGTTTTAAAACTATCTCTGTCTAGTCTTCCAATTATAATATCAGCCATATTTTCTAATTTCACTACTTCATGACGGCTTAAAACTTGTTCAATAGTTTCTAAATCTTCATAATGTCTTCTATCTAATCTATCAGTAATTTTAGATATTGGTAAATAAAAATCACCTTTATGCTGTTTAAAGTTATCTGCTATTTCAACAGCATTATCTTCAAAATTTGGCATAAAAATATCATGCTTTTGTTTTCTATTTTTGACAACAAGAATAGATGTTTTAACTCCTGTGTGAGGATGAAATATAGCAGTAGACAGGCTTATCACCATGTCTAAAGAAAAATTAAGCAACAGTTGTTGACGGAATTCCGATGACTCTCTATTACTATTTGTTAATAAACCTTCTAATACAATAAAAATAGCTACACCGTTATCGTTCAGCAGACCTAATCCTTTTTTTATTATTTCTATTTCCAGATTTCTTCTATTCGCTGCCATTAGTCCAAATGGAGGTTGACTAACAACCAAATCATATTTAATTTTGTCAAAATTATAATCAAGCGCATTCGCCACTGAAAAATCAATATTAGGATTTATATATTGTGCTAACTGAATACTGTCGGTATTTATATCTATACCTTTAATCGTTTGCATATTTTTAAAGTAACTTAAAATATTTCCAGAGCCACAGCAAATATCAATAACCGTTTTTGGGTTATAAATTTGACCAATAACGGAAATTAGTTCTGCGACGTTATTTGGTGTAAAAAATTCTCCATTCATTCGACCAAATACTCGGCTAGTTATTTCTAAAACCTCATCTTTGTCAAACTCGTAATCATGTTGTTTTATCAACTGTAAAAGCGTTGCCATATTTGGCATATCGCGCTGCATACGGATTTTATCTGACAATTTGTTGATTTCTTGAATGTTCATTGCTTTGTTTTTTTACTCTGTGGGGATTGGTTTATATCATTCTTTGGGCTTGTGAAAGCGTAGCAGTTTACGCTTCCACCAATGGAAAACCATCACTCGGTTTCCAAAATAGTTTTTTAACCTGCTCGTTTTTGATATGGGCATTAAACGCTTTTATGGTCAATGCCGCCAGTACCGTCATTTTAGCAGGTCTGAATATATGTTCTTCTTCGCAAATCCAGCGATATAACACATAAGAGGGGCTTTGTGGGTCGGGGGAGCATTCATCACTCCAGATACTTGCCAGTTCTGCAAAAAACGCTTCGCCATCATCCAGTGCTACGTCCATGATTAACAGGGCGGCAAAGCCGATGGCAGCACTTTTTCTACCTAATTTTTGGGTGACTTCAAAGGCGGGAAATATCACTGCGCCGTGATTTTTACCATGCAGGGCGACACTGCGTTCTGTGTATTGTCTGGTGGTTAGGATGAATTTGCTCCGCTGGTCTTCTTCGGTTTCTAACCATGCTTTGTGCTGTTTGGCTATCGCTGAAAATAGCGGGGCTTTGGGTAAGCCTTGCAAGCTCATTAGGTCGGTGACGCTGCGGGGTTTGCCTGTGTCGATAGTGCCGAACGCGGCTTCGTCTTCTATGCCTTTGATGATGACGGTTTGAAAGGCTTTGCCTGTGTTGACGCACGCGGTTAGGCGGTGTTGTCCATCGAGTAAGCGTCCTGATTTTGAAAAGGCGATGGTTTCGCCATTGAGCATCCATTCGTCATTTTTGAGGGCGGTGCTGAGCATTTTGACGTGCGCGGGTTTTAACGGGCGGTTGTCGTGGTTGGTGCTGGCTAGCAGGTGTTTTGCCAGTTCGGGGGTGATGTGTGCCACGCCTGTTTCTATACTTGTTGTTATGAATTCGATGTCCATTTTTATCACCCTGTGTGTTTGTTGTTGTTCGCTTTGAACTTGTACATAGTTTAGCACTTTGTGTTCTGCGGCTAAAGGGAAAGCTGTAGGAGAATTTTTGAGGATTTGCTGCGTGGTTTTTGGTTTTATGAACGGCGATTAATGGGCTTTGTGTGTGTTAAAGGCTTTATAAAACAGTGGGTTGTTTGATGGATGGTTGTGGGAGGGATTGTGGACTGTGATTTTCAGGGTTTGGTGGATTTATAGCGGTGTGCTTAGAATATATAGCTAACCATCAATAAAATGATTACAAAACCGTTCGCACTGAGTCCTTCGATACCTCAGGAGAGCCTTGTCGAAGCCTGTCATGAGCTTGTCGAAGGGCGTGAATGTGATTCGACTGTTCGACAAGCTCACAGCTCACCACGAACGGTATTATTTTATTGTGCGTTAGCTCTATTCATCAAAGCAACTCAACAGGCTTTTTCTGCGTTGCAAGTTAAAGGCTGCGTAACATCGGATTGTAATATTTTTTTAACATTTCTATGCTCCAATAGTTAAGATTGTTTTTTCAGTGCGTTGTTAATGCCCAACGCCAGTCAATTAATTTAAAAATATTGAGGTGAAAGATGCCTACAATCGTTAAAAAGTGACTGGATTCTGGCATCCATGCCAGAATGACAGGTTTTATACATCCGACTAATTACGATGAACTTATGTGTATGTTTAAAGTTAATTTGAATATATACTCAAACGTTTTTTACAATGTAGAGTTTTTTCACGGTTCTGACCTATTTAATAACCAGAGTCGGTTAGGTTTTTGTCATAATGAGAATTGCTGAGCATGAATTCCATGTGCATTGACAATTGTGCCAACGACTTTACTATTCAAACAATTTATCGCTTTTCTTTGAGTTCCCAAAAATGCCGCAATTGCGCACCCCATATTATCTAATCGACGAAGTTAGACTGAAAAAAAATCTCGAAATCATACGACTCATCCGTGAGCAGTCTGGCGCAAAATCAGTTCTGGCACTAAAATGCTTTTCAACTTGGTGTGTATTCGATCTGATGCGCCAATACATGGACGGCACAACCAGCAGCTCGCTCTACGAAGCGCGACTCGGTCGCGAAAAGTTCGGCAAAGAGGTTCATGCGTACAGCGTTGCCTATTCTACTGAAGAAGTCGAAGCGGTAGCTGGGTTTGCCGATAAGGTGATATTCAATTCTATCTCGCAATTGAACAGGTTTCATGAACGGGTGAGCGGCTTGAAAGTCGGTCTTCGGGTCAATCCTGGTATCAGTTATTCCCATTTTGATCTGGCAGATCCAGCACGCAGCTGTTCGCGGCTTGGGGTATGCAGCGAACAAGAACTCGATACTGTGTCCGATCTGATCAGCGGTGTCATGTTCCATTTCAATTGCGAAAACGATGATATTGAAAACATCGCCGCCGCTATAGACCAGATTGGCATTAAGTACGCTTCTCTACTGAAAAAAATGGAGTGGGTCAGCCTAGGCGGGGGCATTTATTTTACCAAAGACGGTTATCCGCTGGAAAGATTCTGCCGCGTATTGAAGAATTTTAGCGAAAGATATGGTGTGCAGGTCTATCTTGAACCAGGTGAGGCTGCCATCACCTGTAGCACCGAACTGGTCACCACGGTACTCGATGTAGTCCATAACGAAGTCGCTATCGCTATCGTTGATGCCTCTGTCGAGGCGCACATGCTGGATCATCTGATCTACAGAACAAGTCCGAGAATTTCATCCCCTAGCTCTGGCACTAACCAAATTATCATCGCTGGTCGGTCATGTTTGGCTGGTGATCTGTTCGGCAACTACGAACTGGAGACAGCACTGAAGATTGGAGACGAGGTGCGTATCGCCGATGCAGCGGGATACACAATGGTGAAGAAAAACTGGTTCAATGGTCTTGCGATGCCGTCGATTGCAGTACGGAGGTTGGACGGTTCTGTAGAACTGGTACGCAGTTTTGACTATAAAGATTACATTGGAAATTTATCATAAAGAGGAATTCATAATATGAAAAAAAACGTAATGATTATCGGGGCAGGCGGAGTGGCGCACGTTGCAGCCCACAAGGCGGCGATGAACAATGATGTTCTGGGCGATATTTGTATCGCATCGCGAACGCAAGCCAAATGTGACGCGATCATCGAAAGCGTGACGCGGAAAGGGCATCTCAAGGATTCGGCTGGCAGGCTTTATTCAGCTCAGCTCGATGCACTGGATATTCCAGCGACTGTAAAGCTGATAAATGAAACCAAAACGGAGATCGTAATCAACCTTGGCTCAGCTTTCATCAATATGTCGGTACTAGAGGCGTGCATCGAAACTGGCGCGGCGTATATCGACACCGCCATCCATGAAGATCCAGACAAAGTCTGTGAAGAGCCACCTTGGTATGCTAATTACGAATGGAAGCGAAAGGAGCGTTGCGATGAAAAAGGAGTGACTGCAATCCTTGGTGCTGGTTTTGATCCAGGAGTAGTCAATGCTTACTGCGCTCTTGCTGTCAAACGTTACTTCGACAAGATTGATACGATAGACATACTGGATGTGAATGCAGGAAGTCACGGCAAATATTTTTCGACCAACTTTGACCCAGAGATCAATTTCAGAGAGTTCGTAAAGGTCTGGACTTGGATCGACCAAGAGTGGAAAGAGTATCCCACCCACTCGGTGAAACGCGAGTATGATTTCCCTATTGTCGGAAAGCAGCCAATCTACCTGAACGGTCATGACGAGCTACACTCCCTATCAAAGAATATCGATGCCAACAGCATTCGTTTCTGGATGGGTTTTGGCGACCACTACATAAACGTATTCACGGTACTTCGCACACTTGGCTTTCTCTCACACCTACCAGTGACACTGACTACTGGTCAGGAAGTTGTGCCGCTCAAGGTCGTCAAGGCACTGCTACCTGATCCGATGACGCTTGCCCCTGGTTATACAGGCAATACCTGCATCGGCACCTTCGTCAAAGGCTGGATGGAAGGGGAAAAGCGAGAAGTATTGATTTATCAAGTCTCGGATCACAAGCAATGTTACGAAGAAGTTGAGTCTCAGGGGATTAGTTACACCGCTGGCGTTCCACCGATTGCAGCCGCTATGCTGATTGCCAACGGAGTTTGGGACGTGAAGAAAATGGTCAATGTCGAGGAACTTGATCCAGAACCGTTCATCGAAATTCTTGACCAGATTGGTCTGCCTACCGAGGTGAAGGAAATCAAGCCAGACAGCAAGCATTCATTCGACGGAACAGTCAGGTCTCTTGAGAAAGAGCTTTCGGAGTCAACGGCTACAGTCACGGTTTCTGCGGCGAATCCTATGATTGCCGTTTCGCCATGCAAGCCAAAGCACTCGAAAGATAAAGCAGATTCAGGAAAAGAGAAAAAATCTCACAAGAAGAAAGACGAGTAGAAACATCGTCCTATTTCACTGATGTGTCAATACTTTTCAGGACACAAAGTTAAGCAGCCTTAGGCTGCATTTCAAATTCTACAGGAGACAAATATCCATTACTGGAATGGAGTGGTTGTCGGCTGTAGAGGACTTCGATGGTGTCGAAAGAGGGATTATCTAGCGGCACCATTTCGCTTCTCATACTGAGTATGTAGCACTAAAATCAAAAGTTCTAAGGAAATTTCCATGATCACTACAAAAAATTTGCAACAGCTTGCTGAAACCCACGGAACACCGTTGTTCGTGATAGATCACGACGAACTACGAAGCAATTATGCAACTTTCAAAAAATATCTCCCGCGTGTCCAAGCCTATT
This sequence comes from uncultured Methylococcales bacterium, assembly GCA_903902705.1. GTDB lineage: Bacteria > Pseudomonadota > Gammaproteobacteria > Methylococcales > Methylomonadaceae > UBA4132. Next base: position 3,278 of record CAIUVX010000152.1, on the reverse strand, counting down.
GCGCGATCAAGGCGAATCCAGATCCAGCCATAGTAAAAACTCTGTTCGATGTCGAAGCTAGTTTTGATGTATCGTCTATACAGGAATTCAATGTAGTCTACGAAAATATAAAGACTATGCCTGAGCAGGAGCGGCATGAGTGGATCAGGGACAAGATCATCTATGCAAATACGATCAAGGCAACCGAGACGCTAGCAAAGCTTGACAAGTACAAGCCGTTGCTCACCTTTGATAATCGCGAGGAGATCATCAAGATCAGGCAGTTCGCCCCTAATGCCAGACTTGTACTTCGCCTCTTGGTTTCCAACGCTGGGGCTATGGTAGAACTCTCCTCAAAATTTGGGGCGGAACCTAGCGAGGCAGTCGATCTTATTTTGGAAGCCGAAAAGCAGGGGTTAACCGTCGAAGGGCTGAGCTTCCACGTCGGAAGCCAAACCAGCAATTTTGAAAACTATGTGCAGGCAATCAATATTGCGGCACTTATATTCAAGGAAGCTAAAGAACGCGGTTACGACAAGATGAATTTACTGGATATAGGTGGTGGTTTTCCAGCTCCTTACGATGCGTCAGTAAAGCCTTTCAGCGAATTGGCAGCGGTGATAAATACTGAGCTAGAGAGGCTCTTTCCACCAGAAATAAAAATTATTGCCGAGCCAGGAAGATTCATAGTTGCAACCGCAGGCACAGCGGTGTCGAAGATCATCGGCAAGACGGTTCGGCACGGGAAACTATGCTATTACATTGATGACGGGGTCTATCACACTTTTTCTGGTGTCATCTTTGACCACTGCGAATATCATTTTGACTCCTTCAAAAAAGGGTCAACCCAGATATGTACCGTGTTTGGTCCTACCTGTGACGGGCTGGACGTTATTTCAAAGACAGAAGAACTTCCCTCCAATCTGGAGCGTGACGACATCCTCTACAGTAGAAACATCGGTGCCTATAGCGGAGCAACATCTACCCATTTCAATGGTTTTCCGCCAGCCAAAGTTGTCCACGTCAACCGCTACCTGCTTAGACACACGGCTCTTCATCCAGATTATTGTGTCGCCTGAGTTCGATATAAAACTGATTGAAATTATTATGATTTTGAGCATGACTGCTAGTCCTTTAAAGGACTGGCAGTCATTAATGTCACTATAACAGCGTTAACTCATTACCGAAAAATAGGTAAAACAACCGCGTCCGTTGTCTTTCGCTTGATAAAGCGCGGTATCAGCATGATCCATGAGACTTTCAGGAGTGTTGCCGTGTTGGGGATAAAGACTAATGCCAATACTCGCGCCAATTTGTACCGTGTCATTGGCGGATAATTGAAACGGCACGGTTAACTCAGCGATTACTTTTAAGGCAATTATGTCAGCCGCTTTGGGGATTTTCATGTTTTCTAGCACGAGGACAAATTCATCACCGCCTAAACGCACCACCATATCGCTATCGCGCAAACAGCGGGTAATTCTTGCCGCAACTTGTTTCAGTAACTCATCACCAGCCGCGTGTCCTAGCTTATCGTTCACCGCTTTGAATTTATCCAAATCCATCATAAAGACCGCAAATTGGCTATGATTACGACGATTAATGGCGATAGCATACCGCAATCTATCCAATAATTTGCGCCGATTGGGTAAACCTGTGAGCGGGTCGTAAAAGGCTAATAGTTTAATTTCCTCTTCGGCGGCTTTGCGCTCGGTAATGTCCAAACAATGCCCGATATAACCGATAAAATTTCCGTTGCTGTCATAGCGCGGTGTGCCTTCATCCAGCAACCAACGATATTCTCCATCATGGCGATGTAAACGGTACTCCATGCTGAAATTCTGCTGCATCTCAAAAGCTTTGTTATAAACCTCTAGGCAATGCTGCAAATCATCGGGATATACGCCTTCTGACCAGCCATTTCCCAGTTCCTGTTCTAGCGATCGACCAGTAAAATCCAACCAAACCTTATTGAAATAATGACACAACTTGTCTGTGCCTGAAATCCAAACTAATGCCTGTCCTGAATTCGCTAAGGTTCGGTAGCGTTGCTCACTTTCGCGTAATTTCTGTAATACTTGCCTTCTCTCCAATTCACTCGCAGCGCGAAGTGCTACAATTTTCAATACTGCTTCTGCTAATGTTCGGTTTATCAGCGGTTTTTCACTAATCACCGCAATTAAGCCTATCGCTTGTCCTGTGCTGCTCCACAAGGTAGTGCCGACATAACTTTCTGCGTGCAACGTTTGCAAAACTTCATCTTTGGGAAAATACTGGCAGACACTGGCTGGAAAACAACAAATCGTCTTGCCCTCCACGTCGCCACAAGGCGTGTCTTTCAAGGCATAAACTACATTATCTTCAAACTGACCATTGTGATAAACCGCTAAGGTTTCGGCATTTAAACCATCACCTATCAGGCAGTCAATGCAAACAAAATTCATCCCTAAACAGTTTGCCAAATAACGGGCTAAGGCTTCAAAAAAAGTTTCATCTTCTGGATACTTATGCACACATTCGGATAAAAAAATATGCGTTTCTTCAATTTTTTTGCGTTCAGTAATATCCTCAGAAACGCCTATTAAATAAAGGGGCTGACCTGATTCATTAAGCACCACTTGTTTATAAGAATGATGCACTCTATTGGCTTGTAACGCTGAGTTCCAAACAAACTCTTCGCTTTCATGCAGTTTGCCATCGGCGAAAACTTGTTTATCAACCGCTAAAAAATCCGTCATTTGCTCAGGGGGAAAAAATTGACTGCCGGTGGTATTTTTTACTTGAGCAAAACTCAACCCCCACTGCGCTTCACACGCTTTGTTCATTAAAATAATCCGATGCTGTGAATCTTTAGCAAAAATGGCTATTGGCATTAGGTCAATGATGATTTGCAGTTGATTTTTAGCGATTAAAACTTCTTTGTTAGCAATGCTCAGCTCGGCTGCTCGATTATTTTGAAAGGTAAGCTCTATGTTGGCGGCAATCACCAGCTCGGCGGCAACTTGTTTGCTTTCAGTAATATTGGTTAAAGCAATCCACAGTGTGGGTTGCTTATCCGCTTTTAACATAGGACGGCAGTGCAGTTGTACATGAAGCCAGTTATCGTTAGGCTGCTTTAGACTTACTTCAAGCGTTTTTTGCTCATTACCCCGCATGACTTGAACGAAAAAAAGATGCCAGCGATCCGCATCTGTGGCGTTGATAAAACCTGCAAAACGCCGTTGTAGTAATTGGGAAATGTTTTTCCCCAGTAACGTCGCGCCAGTCAGATTGATTTTTTCAATCAAGCCTTGCTGCGA
>CAIUVX010000151.1 GCA_903902705.1 uncultured Methylococcales bacterium | reverse complement strand
CCCCGCCCCGCTTCGGTACAAACAAACTGAAAATCTTGGCTACTTATGCAACCTTTTTCGCTGGTTCAAGGGATGAACGTTTACTAATATACAGTATTTCAAGTCCCAAAAGCCGTCCATTTTCATCAAAGTCACCAATAATCCCAGACTCTATCTGCTCGGTTCGGGCTACTTCGCCATCAATTAATTCAAGATAGGCAGCATCTGCCTCTGGATCAAATTCAATTTTCATAAGTCTTTCACAGTGTTATCAAAATAAGCAGTGACCACCGCAATGGGATCAACCGATTCATTATAAATTACACGCAATACACGAAAGCCTCGTTCGGATATAGGTAACAAGGCATGAACCAGCGCAGGATCGTGTGTATCAGTCTCAATTTTTGCAGGGAATGTAAGAGCAGCTTCAATCCATTTAACAAGAATATCTCGTTTTATAATTTGCTTTTGTGCATGATTAGTCAACTTATATTTCATTTTTGGATTCTATCATGCAACTTCTTGTTAAGCATCGTGCTGAACATCGACACCAGAATTCAAACATTTTGGGCTGGATAAATACCCGCCCTGCTCCAGCTTGAACTGGGGTTTGTGACGCATAAAAAAAGCCAGATAAACTGGCTTTTTTATTCGGCTTGCGTAGGAATTATTCCGCGCTGGCTTCAGGTCTATCAACTAGCTCGACATACGCCATCGGCGCATCATCACCTGATCTAAATCCACATTTCATAATACGCAAATAGCCACCTGCTCTATTTTTATAACGTGGACCTAGCACATTGAATAGCTTGGTCACGACTTCACGATCACGAAGTCTAGCAAAAGCTAAACGTCTTTTAGCGACGTTGTCTTCTTTTGACAAAGTGATTAACGGCTCAGCAAAGCTTCTTAATTCTTTAGCTTTTGGCAAAGTCGTTTTGATAAGTTCATGTTTAAACAAAGAACTTGCCATATTACTGAATAGAGCCTTACGGTGGCTGCTATTCATATTAAATTTTCTACCAGATTTACGGTGTCTCATTGTAAGAAGACCTAATGTTAGTGTGTTGCTGTATGAGTTTGATCTGCAAGGTTTTCAGGCGGCCAATTTTCTAAGCGCATACCCAGCGATAAACCTTTTAAAGCAAGAATGTCTTTTATTTCTGTTAACGATTTTTTGCCAAGATTGGGAGTTTTTAATAACTCAACTTCAGTACGTTGAATTAAATCACCAATATAGAAAATATTTTCGGCTTTCAAACAATTAGCAGAACGTACGGTTAATTCAAGATCATCAACGGGACGAAGTAAAACAGGTTCGAATACTTCTTCAACTTCTACTTTTTCATCTTCAAGCTGTTCGTTGACTTTTTCAAAATCGACAAAAACAGATAATTGATCATGAAGTATAGTTGCGGCAAGTTTAATGGTTTCTTCTGGATCAATAGTTCCATTAGTTTCCAGTTCAATAATCAACTTATCTAAGTTGGTACGTTGCTCAACTCGTGTGCTTTCAACTTGATATGCCACTTTGACAACAGGGCTATAGGAAGCGTCTAACTGTAACGCACCCGCGACCAAACTGTGTTCAGCATTTAATTTGCGAACACTGACTGGCTCGTAACCTCTACCACGACGCACTCTGATCTTCATATTTAAAACACCAGCTTGGGTCAAATTGGCAATAACCAATTCTGGGTTAACTATTTCAACATCATGAGGCAGGGTAATATCACCTGCGGTAACGCAACCTGCACCTGTTTTACTCAGTGTCAATTCAACTTCATCTTTTGAATAAAGTATGATTGCCAATTTTTTGAGGTTCAGTAAAATATCAATGACATCTTCCTGAACACCTTCTATGGTAGTGTACTCATGAAGAACGCCTTCAATTTCCACATCAGTGACTGCACAACCAGGAATGGTAGACAGCAACACACGTCTTAACGCATTACCCAGAGAATGACCAAAACCACGCTCTAGCGGTTCAATCACTATCTTAGAATGATTAGGTGTCTTGCTTACAACCTCAACTAATCGAGGCTTTAATAAGCCAGAAATAGAATTCTGCATTTATATCCCTCGAAACTACGATTATTTAGAGTAAAGCTCAACAACTAGCTGCTCATTAATATCACTACCTAAATCAACACGATCTGGTAAAGAACTAAATGTGCCAGACATTGCTTTTGCATCGACTTCAACCCAAGCAGGAAATCCATATTGCTCAGTGACTGCCAATGCGTCAACGATTCTTTGTTGTTTTTTTGCTTTTTCTCTAACGGACAATACATCACCAGGTGCAACCTGATAAGAAGGTACGTTAATCAATGAGCCATTCACTTGAATGGATTTATGAGAAACCAATTGACGTGCTTCGGCTCTAGTACAAGCAAAACCCATACGATAAACCACGTTATCCAATCTTGATTCGAGCAAATTCAACAAGTTCTCACCTGTCGCGCCTTTTTTCATATCAGCGGATTTGTAGTAATTTCTGAATTGCTTTTCTAAAATACCGTAGATTCTGCGCAAGCGTTGTTTTGCTCTTAACTGCGTTGCGTAATCAGAACTTCTTGCACGTTTAGTGCCATGTTGACCAGGTCTCTGATCTAATTTACATTTACCTTCTAAAGACTTTCCTCTGCTTTTTAAAAACAGGTCAGTCCCTTCTCTTCGACTTAATTTACAGGTAGGTCCAAGATATCTTGCCATAATACAACTCCAGATTTCTAAACGCGGCGTTTCTTAGGTGGACGGCAACCATTATGAGGAATGGGTGTTACGTCAACAATATTGTTAATTTTAAATCCTAAGTTATTCAAAGAACGCACTGCGGACTCACGACCAGGACCAGGTCCTTTGATCATAACATCAAGATTTTTCATGCCGAATTCTTGTGCAACAATACCTGCTTTTTCAGCAGCAACCTGTGCAGCAAATGGGGTACTTTTTCGTGAGCCACGGAAGCCTGAGCCGCCTGATGTTGCCCAAGAAAGAGCATTACCCTTTCTATCTGTAATCGTGATGATGGTGTTATTGAAAGAAGCATGAACATGCACGATACCATCGGCAACTTCTTTTTTGATACGTTTTCTAGCGCGATTGGGACTAGCCATTACTTTTTATCTCTTAAAGGAATACTTATTTTCTGATCGGTTTACGCGGACCTTTTCGAGTACGAGCATTTGTTCTTGTTCTTTGCCCTCTCAAAGGTAAGCCACGGCGATGTCTTATTCCGCGATAGCAACCTAAGTCCATCAAACGCTTAATATTCATAGAAACTTCACGGCGCAGATCACCTTCCACGGTCATCTTTGAAACCACACTACGAATAGCATCCAATTGCTCTTCTGTCAGTTCTTTTATTTTTATGGAAGGTGCTATACCCACCTCAACGCAAATTTCACTTGCTGTTTGACGACCTACACCATAAATTGCAGTCAACGCTATGACCGCATGTTTATGATCTGGTACATTTATCCCGGCAATACGTGCCATCCAGATACTCCCCTGAGTAGTATTCTAAAGTTAAGTGCCAGATTATAGCATTACACTAATCTTGGCACAACAAATTCTAGCCTTGACGTTGTTTATGTCGTCCATCAACACAGATGACTCTAACAACACCATTTCTTTTTACAATTTTACAATTTCTACAAATTGTTTTAACCGAAGCACGAACCTTCACAGCTAACTCCTAAATTATTTTTTCAGATTGGCTTTTTTCATTAAGCCTTCATATTGTTGAGACATTACATGGGTTTGCAACTGCGAAATAAAATCCATGACAACAACAACAATAATCAATAAAGATGTTCCTCCAAAATAAAAAGGAACATTCCAATATACTATTAAAAACTCAGGTAGCAAACAAACTAAAGTAATATAGAAAGCACCAATTAAGGTTAATCGAGTCATTACCTTGTCTATATAAGCACTGGTTTGAATACCTGGTCTAATACCTGGTAAAAACGCACCAGATTTTTTTAAATTTTCAGCTGTTTCTTTTGAATTAAATACTAACGCAGTATAGAAAAAACAAAAGAATATAATAGCAGTTGCGTAAAACATGACATAAATCGGCTGTCCAGGCGATAACTTGGTTGCTACATCCTGAAGCCAAGACAATCCCTCTGTATTACTAAACCAACCTGCTATAGTCGCTGGAAACAAGATAATACTTGATGCAAAAATAGGAGGAATAACACCCGCCATATTAAGCTTTAATGGTAAAAAACTACTTTGCCCCGCATACAACTTACGACCTTGTTGTCTTTTTGGGTAGTTAATTAGTATTCTTCTTTGCCCTCTTTCGACAAAAACCACCAGAGCGGTTACAGAGATGGAAAGTAGAAATAATAAAATAATAAATCCACCGTTCATTTCACCTGTTCTAGCCAACTCCAATGTACTACCAACTGCTTTAGGTAAGCCAGAAACGATACCAGCAAAGATAATCATCGAAATACCATTGCCTATACCGCGCTCGGTCACTTGCTCACCTAACCACATTAAGAATATAGTACCTGTAACCAATGTGATAGTTGTTATAAAGATAAAACCTATCCCTGGATTTAAAACAACAGAAAACCCACCAGCGGTTTGATTCTGCAAAGCAACAGAAATGCCTATAGCCTGAATCGTTGCTAAAACCACTGTCCCATAACGGGTAAACTGAGAAATTTTACGTCGCCCAGATTCGCCTTCTTTTTTCATCTGCTCCATTGTAGGGATTACAACAGTCATCAATTGCATAATAATTGATGCAGAAATATAGGGCATGATACCAAGAGCAAATAAGCTTAAACGCATTAAAGCACCACCCGAAAACATGTTAAACATGTCTAGGATAGAGCCACTTTGCTGCTCAAACATAATCGCAAGTGCTTTAGGATCAACTCCTGGAACAGGAATATGAGCTCCCACTCGGTAAACAAAAAAAGCCCCCAAAACGAAAAGCAACCGCGCCTTTAGTTCTGAAGAACCGCCCACTTTGCTAGCCATTTGAGCTTTTGATGTACTCACTTACGCCTCTACTTTGCCGCCAGCAGCTTCGATAGATTCTTTAGCTCCGCCAGTTACTTTAATGCCTTTCAGCGTAACTGCTTTGCTAACTTCACCTGATTTAATGACTTTCGCTGTCTTAGTGAATGCTGGAACAATATTCGCAGCGATCAACACTTTTAAATCAATTACATCAGCGACTAAGCCATTTAGCTCGCTTAAACGAACTTCAGCTGAATACATACTTTTGCGTGATGTGAAACCAATTTTGGGCAATCTACGTTGCAGAGGCATTTGTCCGCCTTCAAAACCAACTTTATGAAAGCCTCCACTACGCGCTTTCTGACCTTTATGACCTCTGCCACAGGTTTTGCCAAGTGTACAACCAATACCGCGTCCTACGCGTTTGGATTTTTTGCGAGACCCTTCGCTTGCTTGGATGGTATTTAAAAACATTATACTTCCTCGACTTTTAGCATATATGATACTTTATTTATCATACCTCTATTTTCAGCAGTATTGAGGACTTCAACTGTTTGGTTGATTTTGCGTAGCCCCAAGCCTTTTAAGCAGGCTTGATGACGTGGTAAACGTCCAAACTTGCTTTTTGTCATCGTAACACTTAATTTAGTACCAGCCATTGTAACTATCCAATAATCTGTTCAACTGATAAGCCACGTTTTGCGGCTATCTGATTAGCATTGTGCATACCTGTCAATCCATTAATAGTCGCTCTGACTACATTGATTGGATTGTTAGTACCAATACATTTTGCTAATACGTTATGTACACCAACTACTTCAAATACTGCTCTCATCGCTCCACCAGCAATGATTCCTGTACCTTCAGAAGCGGGCTGCATATAAACTTTTGCCGCGCCCGTAGTATTCATAATTGGGTACTGCAAAGTGTCGCCTTTTAAAGAGACTTTACGCATATTTTTACGCGCTTGCTCTAAAGACTTTTGAATAGCAATAGGCACTTCGCGGGCTTTGCTAACACCGTAGCCAACTCGACCTTCGCCGTCACCAACCACTGTTAATGCAGTAAAGCCAAACACTCTACCACCTTTTACTACTTTTGCCACGCGTCTTACATTAACCAATTTTTCTTGTAAACCGTCAGTACTGCCTTGAGCGGCGGGTGCTGTAGCCATTTTATTCTCCTAAAATTTCAAACCAGCTTCGCGTGCAGCATCAGCTAATGCTTTAACGCGACCATGATATTTAAAGCCCGAACGATCAAAGGCAACTTCTGTTACACCCGCAGCAATCGCTTTTTGAGCAATCCACTTGCCTACTTCAGTTGCAGCCTCTATGTTATTAGTATTTTTTAACGCGGCATTCACTTGTGTTTGAGTAGTTGATGCACTAGCTAAGGTTGTTGTACCATCACTACTAATCACTTGAGCATAAATATGCTGCGATGTTTTGTGAATTGACAACCGTGTTGCACCTATTTTTTTAATTTGGCTACGCAATTTTAATGCGCGCTTCATACGAGATTTTTTCTTATCCATCACGTTACCTTACTTTTTCTTAGCTTCTTTTCTTACAACATGCTCTTCAGCGTATCTAACACCTTTACCTTTATAAGGTTCAGGCGGGCGATAGGCTCTGATTTTTGCAGCAACCTGTCCTACTTGCTGTTTATCACTTCCTTTGATGACTATTTCAGTTTGAGTCGGTGTTTCGATAAAAACGCCAACTGGTACTTGAAAATCAACAGGATGCGAAAAACCGAGTGATAAACTAAGAACATTGTCTTTCGCTTGCGCTCTGTAACCGACACCAATCAGCGTCAGCTTTCTTTCAAATCCAGCAGAAACACCTGTTACCATGTTGCTAACGATTGCTCTTGCAGTACCTGCCTGAGCAGTAGCATTTTTATCATCCTTATCCCACTGCATAGAAATTACATTATCAGCAATCTCCATACTAACAGCTGGACTAAAATCAAACGATAACTGACCTTTACTACCTTTCACGGTCACATTGTTACCCTCTAGTTTTATATCCACACCACTGGGAATATTCACTGGGGCTTTAGCAATTCTTGACATAAATCTCTAGCCTACGTTAGCAAACAGTACAGATAACTTCGCCGCCGTGTCCAATGGCACGCGCAGCTCTATCGGTCATCACACCATTTGATGTTGATACAATAGCAATCCCCAAGCCACCAAGCACTTTTGGCAATTCGTCTTTAGATTTGTAAATACGCAAACCAGGTCTACTAATTCTTTTTATGCTCTCGATTACAGGCGCACCTTTGTAATACTTCAACTCGACAGTCATTTCAGTGTGACTACCTGTTGTTTCAGTGCTGAAATTTGTGATGTAACCTTCGTCTTTCAAGACCTGAGCAATTGATACTTTCAATTTCGACGAGGGTTGTTTAATACTTTTTTTACCAGCAGATTGACCGTTTCTAATACGAGTCAGCATATCTGCTACTGGATCTGTCATACTCATTCTAATTCTCCAACCATTACCAACTTGCTTTGACTACGCCAGGTACGTCACCGCGCATAGTTGCTTCTCTTAGTTTGTTACGACTAAGACCGAACTTGCGGTAATACCCATGTGGACGACCCGTTATGTTACAACGGTTGCGTACTCTTGTTACGCCTGAGTCTCTTGGTAATTTTTGCAGTTGTAATTGAGCAGCTTCCTTGTCTTCAAATGAAGTATTTGGACTTCTGATCGCTTCTTTCAAAGCCTTACGTTTAACGTCAAATTTCTTTACTAACTTCTTGCGCTTATCTTCACGCGCAATCATTGATTTTTTTGCCATGTCAAAACGCCTTTAGTGTTTAAATGGAAAGTTAAACAGCTTTAACAACGCTAAACCTTCTTCGTTAGTTTGAGCTGTTGTGGTAATTGTAATATCCATGCCACGCAAAGTATCGATTTTATCATAATCAATTTCAGGAAATATGATTTGCTCTTTAACGCCCATTGAATAGTTACCACGTCCATCAAAACTTTTAGGACTCAATCCTCTAAAGTCGCGAATTCGCGGAATAGAAATACTGATTAAACGGTCTAAAAACTCATACATTCTATCGCTACGCAAAGTTACTTTGCATCCAATAGGCATATCGTCACGGATTTTAAAACCCGCGATAGACTTTCTTGCCAAGGTCACAACGGGTTTTTGACCAGAAATTTTTTCCATGTCGCCAACCGCAGCTTGCAAAACTTTTTTGTCTGCAACCGCACCACCCACACCCATGTTCAGGGTTATTTTAGTGATACGAGGTGCTTGCATCACAGACTTATAACCAAACTGCTCGACCAACGCGGGAAGAATGGTTTCTTTATATACGGATTCTAATCTAGCCATGATTCACCTTACGCGTCAACAACTTCATTTGTTGACTTAAAATACCTGACTTTTTTTCCATCTTCCAGAAATTTAAAGCCGACACGATCTGCTTTTTTTGTTACAGGGTTGTATAAACCTATATTGGAAATAGCAATCGGCATATCCTTGACGATAATTCCACCTGTAACACCAGCATTAGGGTTTGGTTTTTGGTTCTTTTTAACTTGATTGATGCCTTCGACTAAAACTTTATCATCCTTCAAAATTTTAGTGACTCTACCGCTCTTACCTTTGTCTTTACCAGTACGAACGATAACATCATCGCCTTTTCTAATTTTTTGCATCGTCAAACCCCATCTTAAAGTACTTCGGGAGCAAGAGAGATAATTTTCATAAATTTCTCTCCTCTTAACTCGCGTGTTACAGGCCCAAAAATACGCGTACCTAAAGGTTGTAGGTTGTTGTTAAGAATAACGGCTGCGTTACCATCAAAACGAATGACAGAACCGTCTGGTCTACGCACACCTTTAGCAGTTCTTACTACTAACGCATTGTAAACTTCACCTTTCTTTACTCTTCCACGAGGAATGGCATCTTTGATACTGACTTTGATAATGTCACCAATGCCAGCATAGCGTCTATGCGAACCCCCTAATACTTTGATACACATGACCCTTTTGGCACCGCTATTGTCGGCGACGTCAAGGTTAGTTTGCATCTGAATCATGATTTATTCCTGTTATCTGTATATAAATAGCGGTGTGCTATTTGTTGGCACTTTCTAAAACTGAAACCAGTTTAAAGGTTTTATGCTTGGACAGCGGTCTGCATGAGGTAATAGCAACAACATCACCTTCTTGACAAACATTTTGCTCATCGTGCGCCATCATTTTGGTCGAACGCTTAATGTACTTGCCGTAAACGGGATGTTTTACTACTCGCTCGACTAAAACGGTGATTGTTTTGTCCATTTTGTTGCTGACAACACGACCCGTGATTGTCCGCAATTTAGTTACGTTCTCGTTCATCATTTCGCGCTCGCCTTTTCATTTAGTATGGTTTGGATACGAGCCACATCACGTCTGACCTTTTTTACTTGATCGGGTTTAGATAGCTGACCTGTACCTTTTTGCATTCTAAGATTAAACCGCTCACGCGATAAATCGAGCAGTAGCGTTCCTAACTCGTCTTTTGATTTCTGGCGTAATTCACTTGCTTTCATTACATTATTGTCCGAACGGTAAAAAGTGTTTTCAAAGGCAGTTTAGCGGCTGCCAATGTAAATGCCTCGCGTGCCAATTCTTCAGAAACACCTTGTATCTCATACAACATGGTTCCTGGTCTGATTTGAGCAACCCAGTATTCTACACTACCTTTTCCTTTTCCCATACGAACTTCTAAAGGTTTTTTAGTAATTGGCTTATCTGGGAAAATTCTAATCCAAATCTTACCGCCACGTTTGACATGACGAGTAATAGTTCGACGAGCTGATTCAATCTGACGCGCAGTTAATCTACCACGACTAATTGACTTAAGTCCATACTCACCAAAACTAACAGATGAACCACGAACAGCAGTACCGTTATTTCTGCCTTTATGTTGCTTACGGAATTTAGTTCTTTTAGGCTGAAGCATCTTTTTATCCCTTCAACTATTTCTTAGATTCAGAATTGATTGACGCAATATGGGCATCCATATCGAATACTTCGCCTTTGAATATCCACACCTTAATGCCGATAATTCCATAGGTGGTATTTGCCTCTGCGGTTGCATAATCGATGTCAGCTCTTAATGTATGCAAAGGCACCCGACCTTCTCTATACCATTCACTACGCGCGATTTCGGCACCGTTTAATCGACCACCAACGTTAATCTTAATGCCTTCAGCACCCAAACGCATGGTGTTAGTTACCGCACGTTTCATAGCACGACGATACATAATACGTTTTTCAAGCTGTTGAGCAACACCTTCAGCAACTAGAAGCGCGTCCAACTCTGGCTTTCTAATTTCTTCAACATTCAATTGCACAGGGATACCTATCATTTTAGATATTTCTTGTTTCAATACCTCAATATCCTCACCCTTCTTACCGATAACGATACCTGGTCTGGCTGTGTGAATGGTGATGTGTGCATTATTCGCAGGGCGATTAATTTGAATTCGACTAACGGATGCGTGAGCCAATTTCTTCCTAATAAACTCTCTAACAGTTAAATCTTGGTGCAGGAATACCGAATAATCCTGACTATTTGCGTACCATCTTGAATTCCAATCCTTGACGATACCAAGGCGTATGCCTATTGGATGTACCTTCTGACCCATTTTATGCCCCTACTCGATTTCTGCGACTTTAATTGTGATATGGCAGGTTCTTTTAAGAATGTGGTTCGCATTCCCTTTAGCTCTTGCCTTAAACCTTTTCATGGTCGCCCCTTCATTGACATAAACGGTAGACACTTTCAATTCGTCAATATCCGCGCTTTCATTATGCTCCGCATTAGCAATCGCAGACTCCAGAATTTTTTTTATGATAGCCGCTGCTTTTTTAGAGCTGAATTTTAAAATATTCAGTGCCTTATCAACGGGCAAGCCACGAATTTGATCACCAACTAAACGCGCTTTTTGCGCTGATAGTGGGGCATTGTTTAATTTTGCTGAAATTTCCATCACACTTACCTAGATTTCTTATCAGCCACATGGCCTTTATATGTACGAGTGGGTGCAAACTCACCTAATTTATGCCCGACCATATTCTCAGAAATGAGAACGGGGATGTGCAGCCGTCCATTATGGATTGCGATAGTTAAGCCCAGCATATCTGGAATAATCATTGATCGTCTTGACCATGTTTTAATCGGTTTCCTATTATTGCTACTCACTGCATCTTCAATTTTTTTCTGAAGATGGTGATCAATAAAAGGACCTTTTTTAATTGAACGCGGCATGTGTGTCCTCTCTATTTCTGCTTGCGTCGTCTAACAATCATGTTGTCAGTACGTTTGTTTTTTCTTGTTTTATAGCCTTTGGTTGGCATACCCCAAGGAGATACGGGATGTCTACCACCAGAGGTACGCCCTTCACCACCACCATGTGGATGGTCAACTGGGTTCATGACCACACCGCGAACTGTTGGTCTAACGCCTCGCCATCTTGTCGCACCTGCTTTACCAAGTGATATCAAGTTATGCTCTGAATTCGATACTTCACCGATAACTGCATGGCAATCTGCCATAACTTTACGCATTTCACCTGAACGTAGTCTAATTGTTGCGTGTGCACCATCTCTAGCGACTAGCTGTACTGATGTACCTGCACTTCTTGCGACTTGCGCACCTTTGCCAGGCTTTAGTTCAACGCAATGAACTGTTGTACCCATCGGAATATTTCTTAATGGCATACAGTTACCTGGTTTAACAGGTGCAGAGTCAGATGAAATAATTTCTTGACCAACTGCAAGACCCTTAGGAGCAATAATATATTTGCGCTCACCATCTTTGAACAGAATTAATGCAATATTAGCTGTTCTGTTTGGGTCATATTCCAAGCGTTCAACAACGGCTGGAATATCAGTTTTATTTCGTTTGAAATCAATAATACGGTAGTGTTGCTTATGACCACCACCGACATGACGTGTTGTGATACGCCCCTGATTATTACGACCACCAGTCTTGCTTTTTTTAGCAAGCAAAGGAGAATAAGGTTTGCCTTTATGCAACTCATCATTTTTAATGCGTATTACAAACCGTGATCCTGGTGACGTTGGTTTTGATTTTACAATCGCCATGCTTTCTACCGTTTCCTATTGATCTTTTGCTTTATAAATTAAGCAGCAGAGAATTCTATATCGTGACCAGACTTAAGTTTTACATAAGCTTTTTTCCAATCAGACCGCTGGCCTAATGACTTACCAAATCTTTTCTGTTTTCCTTTAACGTTTAAAACTCGAACTGAATCGACTTCAACCTTAAACATCTGCTCAACCGCGTTTTTGACTTGTTTTTTAGTGGCTTGCTTTTGCACCTTAAAAACAAATTGTTTATTCTTTTCAGCAGCAATCGTACTCTTTTCAGAGATAATTGGAGCCTCAAGTACATTTGACAATTGATATTGATTTACACTCATGCTAATCGTTCCTCTAACTGTTTCAATGCTGCTGGTGTCGCAATTACTTTATCAGCTGCAACCAATAGCACGGGACTTAAATTAGCTGCTTCAATTACTTCTACATAAGGAATATTTCTTGATGCTAAAGCTAGATTTTCATCCACACTATCAACAACAATTAATATACGCTTAGCATCGATTAGTTTTAATTTTGCATTCAGCTCTTTAGTTTTTACAGTAGTAGGGATAATATCGCTACTTACCACTAAACGATCTTGTCTCAATAACTCAGACAAAATTGAACGAATACCAACGCGAAACATTTTTTTGTTCAGCTTTTGTTCGTAGTTTCTAGGTCTTGCTGCGAAAGCAACACCACCTGTACGCCAAATCGGGCTACGAGTTGTTCCAGCTCTTGCACGACCAGTGCCTTTTTGTCTCCAAGGCTTCGCACCGCCACCACTGACATCTGAGCGTGTTTTTTGTGCTTTAGTTCCAGCACGCGCACCCGCCATATAGCGAACAACTAACTGGTGAACTAATGTTTCGTTAAACGACTGACCAAAAACAGTTTCACTAACATCAACTATTCCAGCAGTATCTTGTTTATTTAAAGCAGGTATTTGCAAACCCATGGTTTAACCTTTATTTCGCATTTTCATGGCAGGAGTAATAACTACATCACCACCTTTGGCTCCAGGCACTGAGCCTTTCACTAAAATTAAATTTCTTTCAGTATCAATGGCATGGATTGTCAAATTCTGAACAGTTACTTTCTCCGCTCCCATGTGACCTTCCATTTTTTTGCCTTTAAAAACACGTCCAGGCGTTTGATTCATACCGATAGAACCCAATACTCGATGTGAACGTGAGTTACCATGAGTAGCATCTTGCATACTAAAATTGTGACGTTTTATACCACCAGCAAAACCTTTACCGATACTTTTACCTTGAACGTCAATTACTTGACCTACAGAAAAAATATCTAACGGTAATGGGGAACCAGCAGATAAATCAGTGCCTTCACCATCTTCGAGTCTAAATTCCCAAAGACCACGTCCAGCTGTCACATTAGCCGCTGCATAGTGACCTGCCATTGCTTTATTGACTCTTGAAGATTTTTTATCACCCGCTGCTACTTGAACAGCACGATAACCGTCTACCTCAATACTTTTAACCTGAGTAACTCTATTTGAGTCAATCTGGAGAACAGTCACAGGTACTGACGATCCATCTTCACAAAAAACTCTGGTCATACCACATTTACGACCTATAAGACCTATTGACATCTGCCAATTCCTCTATTCTTAATTCAACTTTATCTGAACATCAACGCCTGCTGCGAGATCTAACTTCATCAGCGCATCTACGGTTTTTTCAGTGGGCTCAACGATATCCAGCAATCGTTTATATGTTCTCAATTCATATTGATCTCTCGCATCTTTATTGACATGCGGAGAGATCAAAATCGTAAAACGTTCTTTTTTAGTAGGCAAGGGAATAGGACCTTTAACTTGAGCTCCTGTTCTTCTTGCTGTTTCTACTATCTCACCAGCCGATTGATCAATTAATTTATGATCAAATGATTTCAATCGAATTCTGATAGTTTGATTGGCCATAGTTATTTCTTCTTCTCAATTACTGGTTCGATGATTGATGCAACAACACCAGCACCCACGGTACGACCGCCTTCGCGAATTGCAAAACGCAGGTTGTTTTCCATAGCAATAGAAGAAATCAGCTTAACTTTTACAGAAATATTATCACCAGGCATAACCATTTCTACACCTTCTGGCAACTCAACTGCTCCTGTTACGTCAGTGGTTCTAAAATAAAACTGTGGACGATAACCGTTGAAAAATGGTGTATGACGACCACCTTCATCCTTTGACAAGATGTAAATCTCAGCATTGAAATAATCGTGCGGTTTGATAGTGCCTTTGTGAGCCAATACTTGACCACGCTCAACATCATCTCTTTTAGTGCCTCTTAACAACAATCCTACATTATCGCCTGCTTCACCTTGATCCAGTAATTTACGGAACATCTCAACACCAGTAACAGTAGTAGTCACAGTTGGTCTAATACCAACAATTTCAACTTCCTGACCTACTTTAATGATTCCTCGTTCGATACGACCTGTGACTACTGTACCGCGACCTGAGATTGAAAATACATCCTCAACAGGCATCAAGAATGCGCCCGCTACTGCTCTTTCAGGCAGAGGAATATAGCTATCTAATGCTTCAACTAGTTTAATAACAGATGGTTCACCAATTTCGCTTTGATCACCTTGCAGGGCTAATAAAGCAGAACCTTTAATGATTGGCGTGTCATCACCAGGAAAATCATACATATCCAGTAATTCTCTAAGCTCCATCTCTACCAATTCGATCAACTCATCATCGTCAACCATATCAGCTTTATTCAAGAACACCACTATATAAGGAACACCAACCTGTCTTGATAACAGGATATGCTCTCTAGTTTGTGGCATAGGACCATCCGCTGCTGAACAAACCAAAATCGCACCGTCCATTTGCGCGGCACCCGTAATCATATTTTTTACATAATCAGCATGACCTGGACAATCAACATGAGCGTAATGGCGATTAGGTGATTCGTATTCAACATGCGAAGTAGCAATAGTAATACCGCGTGCACGCTCTTCAGGTGCATTGTCGATTTGATCAAATGCCTTAACCACACCACCGTGTAATCTAGCCATTACAGTCGTCAAAGCAGCTGTCAATGTCGTTTTACCGTGGTCAACGTGACCGATTGTACCAACGTTGACGTGTGGCTTATTGCGTGAAAATTTTTCTTTGGCCATGAGTTAATACCTTGTGTTATTCAATTTTATGAAGATTTTTTAATGATTGCTTCTGCTATATGCGCAGGTGTTTCATTGTATTTTTCAAACTGCATACTGTATGTAGCTCGCCCCTGCGTTGCTGATCGCAAATCAGTTGCATAACCAAACATTTCCGCCAACGGCACTTCGCAGCTAACTATTTTACCTGATGGTGCATCATCCATACCGTGGATAATACCACGTCGCCTGTTAATATCACCAACAACATCACCCATATATTCTTCAGGTGTAGAAACTTCGACTTTCATTATTGGTTCAAGCAACACTGGATTTGCTTTCCTCGCGCCTTCTCGAAAGCACATAGAACCTGCAATTTTGAAAGCTATTTCGTTCGAATCGACATCGTGATACGAACCGTCAAATAAAGACACTTTTACATCCAAAACAGGGTAGCCTGCAAGAACACCACTTTTCAACTGCTCTTGAACCCCCTTATCCACTGCTGGTATATATTCCTTTGGAACAACTCCACCAACAATTTCATTTACAAATTCGTAACCAGCCCCTGCTTCTTTCGGCTCAATTCTCAACCAAACATGACCGTATTGTCCACGACCACCTGATTGTTTAATGAACTTACCTTCTTGCTCAACTGACTGACGAATTGTCTCTCTGTAAGCTACTTGCGGCGCACCGACATTAGCACCAACATTAAACTCTCTTTTCATACGATCAACAATAATTTCCAGATGCAGTTCACCCATTCCAGAAATAATTATTTGACCTGACTCTTCATCGGTATGAACGCGAAATGAAGGATCCTCTTGTGCCAATTTAGCTAAAGCGACACTCATTTTTTCTTGATCAGCCTTAGTTCTAGGCTCTACCGCAACAGAAATAACTGGATCAGGAAACTCCATGCGCTCAAGAATAATAATTTCCTTAGCATCACACAGAGTATCACCTGTGGTAGTATCTTTAAGACCGATGAACGCAGCAATGTCGCCAGCGCAAACCGATTTAATCTCTTCCCTGCTATTAGCGTGCATCTGTACAATACGACCAACACGCTCTCTTTTCATTTTAACAGAGTTGTAAATACTGTCACCAGAATTTAGCATACCCGAATATACCCTGAAAAAAGTCAATGTACCAAAAGGATCGGAAACTATCTTAAAAGCTAATGCTGAAAAAGGTTCATTGTCATCTGCATGACGTTGCGCTTCCGTCTCACCATCTTCAAGTACACCAGCGATTGCCTTAATGTCAGTTGGTGCTGGCATATACTCAATAACAGCATCCAGCATCGCCTGAACACCCTTGTTTTTAAAAGCTGAACCACAAAAAGCTGGAACTATTCGACCAAATATCGTCTGGACTCGAATACCCCATCTTATTTCTTCATCTGTCAAAACACCTTCTTCAAGATATTTTTCCGTTAATCTTTCATCTGCTTCCGCTGCAGCTTCAACGATAAGCTCACGCCATGTTTCACAAAGCACTTGCATATCCACAGGAATCTCTTTTTCCTGAAAAGTCATACCCATATTGGACTCATCCCAATAGATGGCTTTCATTTTGACAAGATCAACAACACCTTCAAAACCATCTTCTGCTCCAATAGGAATTTGCATTGGCACAGCATTACCACCTAAACGGGTCTTAATCTGCCCAATAACCCTTAAAAAATCAGCACCCGAACGATCCATCTTATTAACAAATATCAATCTAGGCACATGATATTTATCAGCCTGTCGCCATACCGTTTCTGATTGTGGTTCGACACCACCTACAGCACAAAATATAGCGCACGCCCCATCCAATACACGCAATGAACGCTCAACTTCAATGGTAAAATCAACGTGTCCTGGCGTATCGATAATATTAATTCGATGCTGCGGAAATTGTTTCTCCATGCCGCTCCAAAAACAGGTAGTTGCCGCAGAGGTGATAGTAATCCCCCTCTCTTGCTCCTGAGCCATCCAATCCATGATAGCTGCCCCGTCATGTACCTCACCTATTTTGTGAGATACGCCTGTATAGTAGAGTACGCGCTCTGTTGTTGTGGTTTTACCCGCATCAATGTGAGCCATGATACCGATATTACGATAATGCTCTATAGGAGTTTTACGCACTGCTACTGACAGGACTGGTGTATATCAATTACCAACGGTAATGAGAGAATGCTTTATTAGCCTCTGCCATTCTATGGGTATCTTCACGCTTTTTAGCTGCCGAGCCTCTACTTTCAAAAGCATCCATCAATTCGCCAGCTAATTTAGCAGACATATTTCTTTCGTTTCTTTTGCGTGACGCATCAATTAACCATCGCATTGCTAACGCCATACGACGTGAAGGACGCACTTCAACAGGAACTTGATAAGTTGCACCACCTACACGACGAGATTTAACCTCGACTCTAGGCTGAACATTCTCCAGTGCTTTTGACAATACTTCCAGCGGTTCACTGTGTCCTTTTGCTTCAATTGCATCCAAAGCACCATAAACGATACCTTCAGCAACTGATTTTTTACCACTTTCCATAATCATATTCATGAATTTAGTTAGCATTACACTGCCAAATCTTGGATCAGGAATGATCTCTCTTTTTGTTGCGACTCTTCTTCTCGACATTTCTTATAACCTAGTTACTTGCCTTTAGGGCGTTTTGTTCCGTATTTAGAGCGACCACATTTTCTGTTGTTCACTCCTGAAGCATCCAAACTACCACGCACAACGTGATACCGTACGCCTGGCAAATCCTTTACACGACCACCTCTTATCAAAACCACAGAGTGTTCTTGAAGATTATGACCCTCGCCACCAATATAGCTACTAACCTCAGCACCATTAGTCAGCCTAACACGCGCCACTTTACGCAATGCCGAGTTTGGCTTCTTAGGCGTTGTTGTATAAACCCGTGTACAAACACCCCTACGTTGAGGACAGGCCTCCAATGCTGGAACATTGCTCTTTTCAATTCTTTTAGCACGCGGCTTACGAACCAATTGGTTGATCGTGGCCATATTTTATCTACTCCAGTTTTACAAATTAATTGTCAGATACCGAACCGTGACATAAATACACAAGCGGTTACAGTATTTCAACCTAACTCAAAACCATATAGCTTATGTGAGCTGAGTATATTACTGTTTAATCGTGTTTAGGTCAAGCTCATTTTTTTAAAAAGCGATTTATCGCCTTTTTTAGCCATTCAATGCTAACTTTAGTGCCTCTTCTACATCCCCTGCATCAACGACAGAGGTATTTTCATTTTCCATCAACGCATGCTGAGAAAATCTATTTTTTCTATGCTCATGGTAGGCAAGTCCCGTTCCTGCTGGAATTAATCGACCAACGATAACATTTTCTTTTAAACCTTGTAGACTATCACTTAAACCGCGTACTGCCGCGTCTGTTAAAACACGAGTAGTTTCTTGGAATGATGCCGCCGAGATAAAAGATTCTGTCGCAAGTGATGCTTTGGTAATACCTAACAAAATAGATTCATAACTAGCAGGAATTTTGCCCTCAGATTCCATTCTGTCATTTTCTACGCGCATTGCTGCCCGCTCCACTTGATCACCTTTCAAGAAACTAGTATCCCCTGAAGCAGTGATTTCTACTTTTCTAAGCATTTGACGAATAATCGCTTCAATATGTTTATCGTTGATTTTTACACCTTGCAGTCGATAAACATCTTGAATTTCTTTGACCAAATAGTTAGCCAGTTCTTCTATGCCGCGCAATCTGAGAATATCATGTGGAGTCAATTCACCTTCAGCGATGGTTTCACCTTTTTCAACATATTCTCCTTCAAATACCGTAATATGTCGCCATTTTGGAATTAAAGTCTCTACCTGTTCGCCTTCGGCATCAGTAATAATGACACGTTGCTTACCTTTAGTTTCTTTGCCAAACGATACTGTACCGCTGGCCTCTGCCAATATAGCAGGGTCTTTGGTTTTTCTAGCTTCAAACAAATCGGCTACGCGCGGCAGACCACCCGTAATATCTCTCGTTTTACTTGATTCTTGCGGAATTCTAGCTAACACGTCACCAACTTTTACTTCACCGCCATTTTTAATACCTGCAATCGCGCCTGCGGGTAGAAAATATTGCGCAGGCATTTCTGTACCTGGCAAAAATATACCATTACCTTCCGCATCGAGCAGTTTTACCATAGGGCGTAATTCTTTACCTGCACTACCACGCTGCTTAGGATCAGTGACAACCAGTGAACTTAAGCCAGTGACAGCATCAGATTCGGTTTGTACCGTGACACCCTCGACAAAATGAATCAGCTCAGCTACCCCGTCAACCTCAGTAATAACAGGATGAGTGAAGGGATCCCACTTTACGATAGTATCGCCTGCATTGACACGACTGCCTTCTTGTACCGATAACACCGCGCCATAAGGAATTTTATAACGCTCTCTTTCACGACCGTAATCATCGACGACACCGACTTCACCCGACCGCGATACAGCGACCAAGTTGCCTTCACGGTTGATAACTGATTTCAAATTATTCAAGCGAATAGCACCCGCTGATTTAACTTGAACATTACTGATAGCAACTGATCGCGATGCTGCACCACCAATATGGAAAGTACGCATGGTCAACTGTGTTCCAGGCTCACCAATTGATTGCGCGGCAATAACACCAACCGCTTCACCAATATTCACCAAATGTCCACGACCTAGATCACGTCCATAACACGCAGCACAGACACCGTGTCTATTTTCACAGGTAATAATTGATCTAACAACAACTCTATCAATACTTTGCTCTTGCAGTACGCCTACCCAGTATTCGTCTAATAAAGTACCACTAGATACAATGATATTTTCACCCGCACCATCCATAACATCACCAACAGCCACACGACCTAAGACGCGCTCTGATAGTGGTTCTACAACATCACCACCCTCAATGATGGGAGTCATGATAAGACCATTATTGGTACCGCAATCCTGCCCAATAATCACAAGGTCTTGTGCTACATCAACTAAACGACGAGTTAAATAACCTGAGTTTGCTGTTTTCAACGCGGTATCGGCAAGACCTTTACGCGCACCATGTGTGGAAATAAAGTATTGTAATACGTCCAGACCTTCACGGAAGTTCGCAGTAATCGGCGTTTCAATAATCGAACCGTCTGGTTTCGCCATCAAGCCCCGCATACCTGCTAACTGCCGAATCTGCGCCGCTGAACCTCTAGCACCAGAATCAGCCATCATGAAGATAGAGTTAAAGGATTTTTGTTTGACAACATTACCTTCCGCATTCACTACCGATTCTTCACCGAGACCTTCCATCATTACTTTAGCCACTTGATCATTGGCATGAGACCAAATATCGACGACTTTATTGTAACGTTCACCGTCAGTCACTAAACCCGACGAATACTGACGCTGGATTTCGCTAACTTCGTTATCGGCCGATCTAATGATATCCACTTTTTTAGCTGGGATTTCCATATCTTCGATACCGAAAGATACGCCTGATATAGTGGCATAACGGAATCCTAGGTACATCAATTGGTCGGCAAGAATAACGGTATCTTTATTGCCCAAATAGCGATAACTATAATTGACCAACCGCGAGATATTCTTTTTAGTCATATCGCAGTTGACTATGTCAAACGGCATACGATCTGGCAATATTTCCCAGATTAAACCACGTCCTACCGTAGTATGAACACGATGAGTTTTATCAACTAATTCGCCGTGTTCATTGGTAACTTTTTCAGTAATTCGTAATTGAATTTTAGATTGCAGTTCTACAGTTTTAGTCAGCAAAGCTTTATGTATTTCGGAAACACTACCAAAAATACTACCATCACCTTTAG
The DNA here is from genome assembly GCA_903902705.1 of uncultured Methylococcales bacterium. Lineage (GTDB taxonomy): Bacteria > Pseudomonadota > Gammaproteobacteria > Methylococcales > Methylomonadaceae > UBA4132. The sequence goes on along the minus strand of CAIUVX010000151.1, from coordinate 21,661 downwards.
CGTTTATTTTTTCACGACTAATGTAATACAGACCCAATACCACGTCTTGTGATGGATTAATAACAGGTTCACCATTCGCTGGCGATAAAATGTTATTAGTTGCCATCATTAAAGTACGCGCTTCCAACTGTGCTTCTATAGACAGTGGAATATGTACTGCCATTTGGTCACCGTCAAAGTCAGCGTTAAACGCGCTACAGACTAACGGGTGCAATTGAATGGCTTTACCTTCAATCAAGGTCGGCTCAAAAGCTTGAATACCTAATCTGTGTAAAGTTGGCGCACGGTTTAACAGAATTGGATGTTCACGAATAACTTCTTCGAGAATATCCCAAACTTCCGCACCTTCGCGTTCGACCATTTTTTTAGCAGCTTTAATCGTTGTTGCTAAGCCACGCAGTTGTAATTTACTGAAAATAAAGGGCTTAAACAATTCCAATGCCATTTTTTTCGGTAAACCGCATTGATGCAATCTTAAGGTCGGGCCTACCACGATGACCGAACGTCCTGAGTAATCGACACGTTTACCCAATAAGTTTTGACGGAAACGTCCTTGCTTGCCTTTAATCATGTCCGCTAACGATTTTAGCGGTCTACGATTCGTGCCTGTAATAGCGCGACCACGTCTGCCGTTATCAAGCAACGCATCAACTGATTCTTGCAACATCCGTTTTTCATTACGCACAATAATATCAGGTGCGCTGAGGTCTAACAGTCTGTTCAATCGATTGTTTCTGTTAATAACCCGACGGTATAAATCATTTAAGTCTGAAGTCGCAAAACGACCACCATCCAAAGGTACTAACGGACGCAATTCGGGTGGTAATACAGGCAATACCTTCAAAATCATCCATTCGGGACGATTTTTTGAACTCACTAACGCATCCATTACTTTGAGGCGTTTAGCGTATTTTTTAATTTTGGTTTCTGAACTGGTGGAATTGATTTCTTCGCGTAAAATTTCAACTTGTTCTTTTAAATTAATGCTTTTTAACAAGTCGTAAATGGCTTCTGCACCCATTTTGGCAACAAAATCATCACCATGAACTTCAACTGCATCCAAGTATTCATCATCAGTTAGCAATTGCCCTTTAGTTAAAGGAGTCATACCTGGGTCTAAAATAACGAAGGATTCAAAATACAACACACGCTCAATTTCCCGCAATGTCATATCCAATAACAAGGCTATTCTGGAGGGGAGTGATTTTAAAAACCAGATATGTGCAACAGGGCTAGCTAAGTCGATATGCCCCATACGCTCACGGCGTACTTTAGACAGAGTAACTTCCACGCCGCATTTTTCGCAGATAACACCTCGGTGTTTTAAGCGTTTATATTTTCCACACAGACATTCATAATCACTGATAGGACCAAATATTTTGGCGCAGAACAGCCCATCACGCTCAGGCTTGAACGTGCGATAGTTGATGGTTTCTGGTTTTTTCACTTCGCCATAAGACCATGACCGAATCATATCGGGAGAGGCTAGGCCTATGCTTATGCCGTCAAAATCGTCAGCTCGACCTTGACGCTTTAGGAAGTTCATTAAATCTTTCAAGAGCTTGTCCTCTTTAAATAGTTTCTGGTGTAGTTCAGCCGTGTAGAGTAAAGGAGTAGCCAATAGCTAAAGCTATCGGACTCCTCATACCCTAACTACGAGGAGTGTTATTCCCTTTCTAACTCGATATTGACTGCTAAAGAACGAATTTCTTTCAGTAATACATTAAAAGATTCGGGCATACCCGCTTCCATTTTATGATTACCGTCTACAATATTTTTGTACATTCGCGTTCTACCTGTCACATCGTCAGATTTGACTGTCAACATTTCTTGCAGAGTATAAGCTGCACCATAAGCTTCTAACGCCCAGACTTCCATTTCTCCGAAACGCTGTCCACCAAATTGCGCTTTACCACCTAACGGTTGTTGAGTAACTAAACTGTAAGGTCCAGTAGAACGGGCGTGCATTTTGTCATCCACTAAGTGGTTGAGTTTTAGCATATACATATAACCGACTGTCACTTCACGCTCAAAAGGTTCACCCGTTAAACCGTCAAATAACTGCACTTGCCCATGCTCTGGTAAATCCGCCAGTCTTAACATGGTGCGAATTTCGTCTTCACTCGCACCGTCAAATACAGGAGTCGCCATTGGTACGCCAGCAACTAGATTGGCTGCCATTTCTAAAATTTCTTTATCAGAAAACGACTCTAAATCTTCTTTACGACCGCTACTATTATAAATTTTATCCAGATATTCTCTGATTTCGTTTATTTTAGCTTTAGCTTCCAGCATTTTGCCGATTTTAATACCTAGCCCTTTTGCAGCCCAACCTAAATGGGTTTCTAATACCTGCCCTACGTTCATACGCGAAGGTACACCGAGAGGATTTAATACAATATCAACAGGATTACCATCAGCGGTAAAAGGCATATCTTCAATCGGTCTAATCATGGAGATAACCCCTTTGTTACCATGACGACCTGCCATTTTATCACCTGGCTGAATGCGTCTTTTCACGGCTAAATAAACCTTAACCATTTTCAACACACCTGGGGCTAAATCATCGCCCATGACGATTTTTTTGCGTTTTACTTCAAACTTCTCATCAAAATCTTTACGTTGCTGCTCAATTTGAGCAACAACCAATTCTAGTTGAAGATTAAGCTCTTCCTCTTTCATCTTGATTTTAAGCCAATCTGAATGCTTGATACTTTGCAAATATTCTTGGCTTATTTCTGTTCCAGCTCTAAGTTGAGACGCACCTGATAAAGCCACTTTACCAATCAACAAATTTGCGACACGCGAATAAATATCGCCTTCGAGAATTTTTAGCTGATCGTCTAGGTCTTTACGGTAACGCTTAATCGCATCTTGCTCAATGTCTAAGGCACGTTTGTCTTTTTTAACACCGTCACGAGTAAACACTTGCACGTCAATAACTGTACCTTCGATACTACTAGGCACGCGCAATGAAGTATCTTTCACATCAGCGGCTTTTTCACCAAAGATAGCGCGTAGCAATTTTTCCTCTGGAGTCAGTTGAGTCTCGCCTTTAGGTGTGACTTTACCAACTAGAATATCGCCACCTTTCACTTCTGCACCGACATAAACAATGCCAGACTCGTCCAATTTGGACAACGCTTCTTCACTGACATTTGGAATATCAGCGGTGATTTCTTCTGGGCTGTGTTTAGTATCACGCGCAACACAGGTTTTTTCTTCGATGTGTATAGTGGTGAAACGATCTTCTTTGACGACGCGCTCAGAGACTAAAATCGAGTCTTCGAAGTTGTAGCCATTCCACGGCATGAAGGCAACCAGCATATTCTGCCCTAGTGCGAGTTCACCCATATCGGTCGAAGGACCATCTGCCATAATGTCGCCCGCTTGGACGATGTCACCTGGTTTAACTAATGGTTTTTGATTAATACAGGTGTTTTGGTTAGAACGCGTATATTTAATCAGGTTATAAATATCAACGCCAGATGTACCCGTTTCAGTTTCTGTGTCATTGACACGAACCACGATACGCGCAGCATCTACCGCTTCGATTTTACCACCACGCGTAGCAACTACCGTTACACCCGAATCTTTTGCGACTGTTCTTTCCATGCCTGTACCGACTAATGGCTTTTCAGCTCTTAGTGTGGGTACCGCTTGACGCTGCATATTAGAACCCATTAATGCACGGTTCGCGTCGTCATGCTCTAGGAACGGAATAATCGAGGCAGCCACCGAGACGATTTGTTTGGATGATACATCCATATACTGCACAGTATCGGACATAGCCAGCGCAAACTCATCTTTATGGCGGCAAGACACTAAGCCATCGACTAATTGACCGTCTTTATTAACGGGTACACTCGCCTGTGCAATAACAAATTCACCTTCTTCAATAGCGGATAAATAATCCACTTGATCGGTTACTTTGCCATCAACTACTTTACGATACGGCGTTTCCAAGAAACCATAGTTATTGGTACGCGCATACACAGACAGCGAGTTAATCAAACCAATGTTTGGTCCCTCAGGCGTTTCAATTGGACATACCCGACCATAATGGGTTGCGTGTACGTCACGCACTTCAAAGCCTGCACGTTCTCTAGCTAAACCACCAGGCCCTAAAGCGGACACACGGCGTTTATGGGTCACTTGAGATAATGGATTATTTTGATCCATAAACTGTGACAATTGGCTAGAACCAAAAAATTCTTTTACTGCTGCTGAAACTGGTTTGGCATTAATAATTTCTTGCGGCACTAAACCTTCAGAATCAGCCAAGGTTAATCGTTCTTTAACGGCTCTTTCAACTCTCACCAAGCCAACACGGAATTGGTTTTCAATCATTTCACCGACTGAACGCACCCGTCTATTACCTAAATGATCGATGTCATCAACAGTGCCGTTACCATTACGAATTTTTATTAATTCTTTCAGAACATCAATAATATCGGCTTTAGTCAACGTCCCTGTGCCGATAATTTCTTCTCTACCCAAGCGACGATTAAATTTCATTCGCCCTACGGTAGATAAATCGTAGCGTTCATCAGTAAAAAATAAATTTTGAAATAGATTTTCCGCAGATTCTTTTGTGGGCGGTTCGCCTGGTCGCATCATGCGATAAATCTCGACCAATGCTTCTAACGCATTGGTTGAATTATCAATACGCATTGCGTTAGAAATGTAAGGACCATTGTCCAAATCATTTACAAACAGAGTATTAAGTTCAGTAATACCACTATCGATGCAACGATCAATCAAGGCATCGGTCAATTCATCATTGACGTTGACAATGATTTCACCCGTACTTTGATCAATAAGGTTACGCCCAACAATTTTACCGATTAGATAAGCTCTGGGAACTTCCACTTGGGTAAGTTCTACTTTGTTCATCTCGCGAATATGCTTGGAGGTAATTCGCCGTCCTTCTTCGACCAAAACATGATCGTTATTTTTAATATCAAATGCAGCAATTTCGCCACGCATTCTTTCTGGAATGATGTGGAATAAACATTTATCTGCACTTAAGGTAAATTTATTGGTTTCGAAGAAAATCTTGATCATTTCTTCGTTATCGTAACCTAAAGCCCGCAATAAAATGGTAGCGGGGATTTTTCTACGGCGGTCTATGCGCACATAAACGCAGTCTTTGTGGTCAAACTCAAAATCTAACCAAGAACCACGATAAGGAATGACCCGCGCGTTAAACAGAAGTTTGCCCGATGAGTGGGTTTTACCCTTATCATGGTCAAAAAACACCCCTGGTGAACGGTGTAATTGTGAGACGATAACGCGCTCAGTGCCATTGATAACAAAGGTTCCGTTATCGGTCATTAAGGGTAGTTCGCCCATATAGACTTCTTGTTCGCGTATGTCTTTAACGACTTTAGCATTAGCTGCGGCTTCTTTATCGTAGATAACAAGACGCACCAATACACGCAAAGGTGCCGCAAAGGTTACGCCGCGCTGTTGACATTCCCTGACATCAAAAACAGGTTCGCCTAATCTATACCTGACATATTCCAATACTGCATAGCCAGAATGGCTTTCAATCGGAAATACGCTAGAAAATGCCGCGTGTAAGCCAGTATCAGTACGCTTATCTGGCGTAACACCTGATTGCAAAAAGCTGGCATAAGAATCTAGTTGTGTTGCTAAAAGATACGGGACATCAAGCACTTCAGTGCTTTTCCCAAAGTTGTTTCGTATACGCTTTTTTTCGGTAAAAGAGTAGGACATATCGCTTCCAAACCTTTTCATCATGAATTGTTTCTACTGTGCGGTGTGCAACAGAGGGTAACTGCTGGAGATATAAACATTGAGCATTTATGTCAAGCAGTAAAAGGCCGATGACATAAGCCACCAGCCCTCTACAAAGGCAAAAGCCTTAGTGTGAGTCAAAATTTTATTTAACTTCGACGGTCGCGCCTGCTTCTATCAGTTGCGTTTTAATTGCGTCTGCTTCAGCTTTAGGAATACCTTCTTTTAATACAGTCGGTACACCTTCAACAGCGTCTTTTGCTTCTTTTAAGCCTAAGCCTGTGATAGTACGAACTATTTTAATAATAGCTACTTTATTTTCGCCGAAGCCAGTCAGAATTACATCAAATTCTGTTTGCTCTTCAACCACCGCTGCTGCTGCTGCTGGAGCAGCCGCAGTTGAAACAGCAGCAGTTACGCCAAATTTATCTTCCATCGCTGATACTAAATCAACGATTTCCATAACGGTCATATTGGAGACTGCTTCCAAAATGTCTTCTTTTGATATTGCCATTGTGAGTTTCTCTAAATAATAGTTTTAAACCGTCAATACGACGGGATAACAGGTTTAACGAAATTATGCCGCTTCTTGTTCTTGCTTCTGGTCGCCCAGTGCTGCCAAGGTGCGTACTAACTTCGCTACAGGTGCCTTCATGACTGACATTAATAGCGCAATGCCTTGATCTCGTGTTGGCAAACTTGCCAAACGAGCTAATTCAGAAGCACCGTAAGATTGCCCACCAATAGCAACAATCTTAGTGATTAATTTGTCGTGGGTTTTGGCAAAACCACTGATCAAACGCGCCGCACCACCTGGATCTTCCATTGAAAATGCAATTAACAATGGACCTACTAGACCCTCTTGCATACATTCAAATTCAGTACCAGCTACTGCACGTTTTGCCAGAGTATTTTTTACCACCCGCAAATAAACGCCTGTTTCTCTCGCTGTTTTACGCAGCTCGGTCAATTCCGTTACTGTTAAACCACGATATTCTGCCGCAACAGCAGAATGCGCTTTAGCGGCGTATTGAGCAACTTCTTCTACGACAGCTTTTTTGCTATCTAAATTTAGTGCCACTGTTTACCTCCGGTAATGTTCTGGGGTGTCCAGATAAATAAAACGCACTCCAAATAGAGTGCTTCCTTACGGTTTCTTTCCCCACACGGTTCCAGTCCGTCTACGCAGGAACATAGTTTCGCAACCATGCTGCTATTAAGTTTTACAACGCCTGCGGTCTTTGACGGTTACCGCATAACGGCAACCCAAAGTTCTTTAATATTTAGCTAGTAAGACTACTAGCGTCTAACCACAAACCAGGACCCATCGTTGAAGATAGAGTAATCTTTTTGATGTAAACGCCTTTAGCAGCTGTTGGCTTCATTCTTCTTAAATCAGCTAGCAACGCTTCCAAGTTACCTTGAAGTGCCTCAGCATCAAATGAAACTTTACCCAACGTGCAGTGAATAATGCCTGACTTATCAGTACGATAGCGTACTTGACCAGATTTAGCATTTTTGACCGCAGTAGCGACATCAGCAGTTACTGTGCCCACTTTAGGGTTAGGCATTAAGCCTCTAGGACCTAAAATTTGACCTAATTGACCCACAACACGCATTGCATCAGGAGATGCGATAACCACGTCAAAATTCATTTCGCCTTTTTTGACCAAATCGCCTAAATCGTCCATACCGACGATGTCAGCACCTGCCGCTCTTGCTGCATCTGCATTAGCACCTTGAGTAAATACAGCAACACGCACTGTTTTACCTGTACCGTTTGGTAACACAGTCGCGCCACGCACGTTTTGATCAGATTTACGCGGATCTACGCCTAAATTAACGCTAACATCAATGGCTTCAGCAAATTTAGCTGTACCTAATTCTTTCAATAAGGCAACAGCTTCAGTGATTGAATATTGCTTGGTTTTATCAACCTTTGCTTTAATGTTTTTCGCTTTTTTTGATAACTTAGCCATTACAATCCCTCCACATTCAGACCCATGCTACGCGCACTGCCTGCAATTGTTTTTACCGCCGCTTCAAGATTTGCAGCGTTCAAATCTTCCATTTTAGTTTTGGCAATTTCTTCTAATTGCTCACGCGTCACCGTACCAACTTTTTTGGTATTTGGAGTGCTACTACCACTTTTTATACCTACTGCTTTTTTCAGCAAGATAGAGGCGGGTGGTGTTTTGGTGATAAAGGTAAAACTACGATCACTGTAAACAGTAATAACAACAGGTAAAGGCAAGCCTTTTTCTACATCCTGAGTCTTAGCATTAAATGCTTTACAAAACTCCATGATGTTAACACCACGCTGACCCAATGCAGGACCTACAGGTGGACTCGGCTTTGCATCACCCGCTGGTACTTGCAATTTAATATATGCAGCTATTTTTTTTGCCATTTTCTACTCCAAATCGGGTACAAACGCACTGTAATGCTCCCCTAGACACAAAAAATCCCTACCTTAACAGATAGAGATTATTAACTACTAACTACCAAACATAATTCAATAATTAGCTTTTTTCAACCTGACTAAAACCCAACTCAACAGAAGTAGAACGACCAAAAATAAGCACTGATATTTTCAACTTACTTTTTTCATAATTCACTTCTTCAACAACACCGTTGAAATCTTTAAACGGCCCATCGACAACTCTAATAACTTCGCCAGCCTCAAATAAAGTTTTAGGACGGGGTTTATTCACGCCTTCTTCCACTCTATCAAGTATAGACATGGCTTCTTTTTCAGAAATAGGAGCAGGTCGATCAGATGTACCGCCTATAAACCCTAGTACCTTAGGTACATCCTTGACTAAATGCCACGTTTCATCAGTCAGTTCCATCTGCACTAAAACATAACCTGGAAAAAACTTCCTTTCGCTTTTTCTTTGCTGCCCCATGCGCATCTCTACGACTTCCTCAGTAGGCACCAAGATTTTACCGAAAAACTGCTCTAAACCTTCGCGCTTAATTCTATCTTCCAAAGCTTGTTTAACTTTATTTTCAAAATTGGAATAGGCGTGTACAACATACCAGCGCAAAGCCATATCTATCCGCCCTGTCCTGTTAGAAAACGCACACCCCAAAAGAGGAACATATCTAAAAACCAAAGAATAAGCCCCACAATAGTTACCATTGCAAACACCAACAAGGTAGTACGCACTGTTTCTTCGCGGGTAGGCCAAACGACTTTTCTAACTTCTTGCTTAGACTCTAAAACAAAAAGCCATACATTTTTCCCAATCTCTGTGGTAAGCATTAAGCCCATTGCTGCCAACACAACAACCAATAGACCAATAACCCGATACAAAAGAGGAACAGCTTCTGAAAAACGATAAAATGCAGCTACACCAGCAACTACAAAGACAACGGAAAAGACTTGCTTGACAACATCAAATACAGCTGTCTGTGCTTCTGCTTGGATTTTCATGTGTTATTTATTATGAAGATGAGTGGTATTTATTATTTTAACTGATGGCAGGCCAGGAGGGTCTCGAACCCCCAACCAGCGGTTTTGGAGACCGCCATTCTACCAATTGAACTACTGACCTATTCAGAAAAAATTGAACCTATTATGATACATCAACCAAAGCTATTATTCAACTACCAACACAACGATGGCTATTAAATTTCATAACTAACCCGATACGCTATTAGCTAGAAAACAACCTAAAACTTATACCAGACGAACTGATTCACACCTTAAGAGTGCCATTTCAAACCCATCTGATTCAGAACAAAACCGCATCGCACTTAAATGGAGCTCATAACCGGATTCGAACCGGTGACCTCTTCCTTACCAAGGAAGTGCTCTACCTACTGAGCTATATGAGCTAAATTCGATAGACTATGGAGCGGGTGATGGGAATCGAACCCACGTGATCAGCTTGGAAGGCTGGAGTTCTACCATTGAACTACACCCGCAGACTCGATTAACTCAAAGATGGTGGAGGGGGGAGGATTCGAACCTCCGAAGGCAGAGCCGGCAGATTTACAGTCTGATCCCTTTGGCCGCTCGGGAACCCCTCCAATATTTGGATAAGCTGCGCATTATATTTTATAAAACCTATTGAGTCAATAAATTTATTTAAGAAAATTAGCTATTGAACTCTGTATGCAGTGTATCACTGACTTTAACAATGCAAAAAAGCTAATGCTGTTTAAGATATAAAGCTTCTATCAGGCTTATCACAAGCATCACTTTAATCTTAAGGCTTGTATTCGCACTGTCTTTTTTGATGATAGAATCGCTATTATCAGCCATTGTTATTCACCAAGCCAAGCGCGTATTACTGGTACAATTGAACACTTATCAGCTGTAACCTAAGAATAGCTATTCAACAACTTCATGTTGCCAACGTATTCATGAATGCTTAAGCTTAAAAAAGATAGCATCACACCATTAACCATCGAAAGATTTATATAACCATTTGGAAACCTAATGAGTCAAGCGCGTACCAATGCACGAAAAGCCGCTGTTCAAGCCCTGTATCAATGGCAAATGACAGGACAAAACCTAAGTGAAATTGAACGACAATTTTTAGAAGAAGAACGCTTAAAAGATGCACAAAAAAGTTATTTCACTGAACTTTTTTATGGCATACCCAAAAATTTAGAGCTGATTGATGCCGCATTAAGTGAATTTGTTGACCGTCCTGTCGATAATATCGATCCCGTAGAGCGAGCTATTTTACGAATTGGCACTTATGAATTGATACACCGCTTGGATATGCCCTACCGAGTCATATTAAATGAGAGCATCAATCTGGCTAAATGTTTTGGTGCCGATGGCAGTCATCGTTATGTCAATGGCATTTTGGACAAAATTGCCCAACAAAAACGCGCCATAGAAATTCAAGCTAAAGCCCAGTCAAAATAAGCTTATGCCGCTTTCTGAATTTTCCCTGATACAGCGATTTTTTACCCAGCAAGCTGTTAAAAATGCCTCGACTTGTCTGGGAATTGGTGATGATTGTGCGTTGCTAGCTATTCCAAACGGCTATGAACTTGCTATCACCACTGATACGATGGTAGAAAATGTGCATTTTTTTAAAGACACCAATCCTGAGCAACTTGGACACAAATTACTCGCGGTCAATTTAAGCGATTTAGCCAGCATGGGGGCGAAACCGCTGTCAGTAACACTGGCAATCACCTTGCCTAGCGTCAATGAAGCATGGTTAAGTGCGTTTGCGAAAGGATTTTTAACACTAGCTGAACGCTATTCAGTTGATTTAATTGGCGGCGATACTACTGCGGGTGCATTGACGCTCACCGTACAAGCACTAGGTTTAGTGCCACGCGGACGCGCACTCACCCGCTCAGCGGCAAAAGTGGGTGATTTTATTTACCTGTCAGGTAATATTGGCGACGCTGGCTTAGGTTTAAAAATTACCCAAGGCTATGATTGCACTCAACCTGATAATGCCTTAAAACAATTTAATCAGCCCGACCCTGCGTGTGATACAGGGCAAATGCTAATCGGTGTAGCCAATGCCTGTATTGATATATCGGATGGTTTAGCCAGTGATTTAGGGCATATTCTGCAACAAAGCCACGTCGGTGCGTGTTTACACTGGGAAGAGCTACCTTTATCTGATGCTGTTTTAAGTTACATTCAAGACACAGGCGATTGGATTATGCCGTTAGTAGCAGGTGATGATTATCAACTGTGCTTTACCGTGTCCCCCGAAAAAGCATCGCTAGTCCCTAATCATTGCCAAAAAATCGGCATTATTGAGGCACAACACGGCTTACGATTAAACAAATCAGGTATTATTCAAACACTAGAGGTCAAAGGTTATGAGCATTTTTCTTAAACCCCATTACGGTAACGCCAAGTTAAGCGCGAAACAAATCATGACCGATCCTGTGTTATTTTTGGCATTCGGTTTTGGTTCAGGCTTAGCAAAAAAAGCACCTGGAACGTGCGGCACCGTCGCTGCCATACCCGTGTATTATCTGCTTGTCCAAGCGCATAGCCTGCTGATTTATAGCGTACTAACCATACTCGCCACCGTAGTGGGAATATGGTTTTGTGATGTTGCTGCGAAAAAACTCGATGAACATGATTTTGGCGGCATTGTCTGGGACGAAGTAGCGGGCTATTTGATTACCATGTGGTTTGTGCCGTTCACTTGGCAAGCCATGATTATTGGTTTTGTGTTGTTTCGCTTTTTCGACATTCTAAAACCGTGGCCAATTAAATGGATCGATGAAAAAGTCCACGGCGGTTTAGGTATTATGCTGGATGATGTATTAGCGGGACTATTTGCGGGTGGTGTGTTACTGCTGATAGCACCATGAATGATTAAACCCAAACCAGCTAAATATTGATTCCATGATCAATGTTTAGGTTATTTTGAATTCGTTGATAGTCTCAGTCTCTCACTCTGCATTGCTTCCATACAGTCTAAAAAATCAGTCTTGTTGATGATATGCCAAAATACGTTCAACTTCGTTTTTTGAACCTAGAATCACAGGCACACGTTGATGAATACCCGTAGGCTTCATATCGAGTATGCGTTCACGTCCTGTTGAACAAAGCCCGCCCGCTTGCTCAATAATAAATGCCATTGGATTGGCTTCATACATCAGCCGTAATCTGCCTGTTTTGCTAGGATCACGGGTGTCCAATGGGTACATGAACACGCCGCCACGCGTTAGTATTCGATACACTTCCGCGACTAATGAGGCAATCCAACGCATATTAAAGTTTTTTTCGCGCACACCGTCTGTACCTTGTAAACATTCCGCAATATAGCGTTGTACGGGCGGTTGCCAAAAACGTTGATTGGACATATTAATGGCGAATTCGCTGGTGTCTTCGGGGATTTTTATATCAGGATGGGTCAAAATGAATTCACCAACATCTTGATCCAGCGTAAAGCCATTCACCCCATGCCCTGTAGTGAGTACCATCATAGTAGATGGTCCGTAAAGTACAAAACCCGCACACACTTGCTCCATGCCCTTGCGTAAAAAATCTTCTTCGGCAGGATTAACGCCTTCACGGCAACGCAAAATAGAAAAAATAGTCCCTACTGTCATGTTGACATCAATATTGGACGAACCATCCAGCGGGTCAAATAAAGCCAGATACTTGCCTTTCGGATATTGCGGGGGAATCTGAATAATGTCGTCCATTTCTTCCGATGCCATGCCCGCTAAATGCCCCGTCCAATTCAGCGCATTGACCATGATGTCATTGGTGATGATGTCGAGTTTTTTTTGTACTTCACCTTGCACATTTTCTGATTCAGCACTGCCTAGTACGCCGACTAAATCCCCTCGATTAACGAGATGGGATATTTCTTTACACGCCATTACAATATTATTCAATAACATAGTAAATGTACCTGAAGCATCAGGTAATCCACGTTGCTGCTCAATAATGAACTGCGTTAATGTTAATTTATTCGCCACGCGTTTTCTCCATTGGAACGTCATTATTCAAGTTGGGTTTAAAACACATTATTCTTTGTTAGTTAGTACGTTGTAAATTTTAAACGATAGTATCGATGCCGCTAAGATAAAGGTAATGGTATTAGCAAAGATAATAGCTTCATTATCAATATAAATGCCATAAATTAGCCAACAAAACACGCCCAGCGTAAATAGCGTGTACATCGTCAATGACAGCGACTGGGTATCTTTGGTTTTGATTGTTAAAATGGCTTGAGGTAAAAATGAGGCAGTGGTAAGCGTGGCGGCTAGATAACCTAAATAGCCAATCATATCAGGAGTCATATTCATATCTTGGTGAAACTGTGTGATCAGATTTAATGAACGATGCAGTAAGGATTACCCCTTACCACGCGTGCGCGTTCGTGTGAGCGACTTGTCTTTGATTTCTACTGCATCAAAACGTTTTTCAATAAACTGAATCATCAAATCGGCAATATCTTTGCCGCTGGTGTCTTCTATGCCTTTTAAACCAGGTGAAGAATTAACTTCCATCACTACAGGTCCTCGACTGGCGCGTAGTATATCCACACCACAGACATTTAATCCCATGACTTTTGCCGCACTGACTGCGGTAGCACGTTCTTCGGGTGTTAAGCGAACCTCGCTAGCCGAGCCACCACGATGTAAATTGGAACGAAATTCACCTTTAGGACCTTGGCGTTTCATCGCAGCTACCACTTTATCACCCACTACAAGACAGCGAATATCACTACCATCGGCTTCTTTAATAAATTCTTGCACCATGATGTTGGCTTTTAAACCCATAAAGGCTTGAATCACACTTTCAGCGGCGTTGTAAGTTTCTGCCAATACCACACCGATGCCTTGTGTGCCTTGCAATAACTTAATAACTAAAGGTGCGCCGCCAACTTGAGCAATCAAATCAGCAATATCATCTGGATTATTGGCAAACCCCGTCACGGGCAAACCTATGCCTTTTCTAGCCAATAATTGAATGGAACGTAATTTGTCCCTAGACCGTGAAATAGCAACCGATTCATTGAGCGGAAATACATTCATCATTTCAAATTGACGCAACACCGCTGTGCCATAAAAGGTGACGGATGCACCAATTCGGGGTATAACCGCATCAAAACCAGTTAAATCTTCACCTCGATAATGAATCGAGGGATTATGCGAGGTAATATTCATATAACAACGCAATACATCCAGTACCCGTACTTCATGTCCCCGTGCTTTTGCAGCTTCAACTAAACGAACTGTTGAATATAATTTAGGGTTACGCGATAAAATAGCAATTTTCATAATTTCCTGACTTAGATACACAAAATACTCGCACTATTTTGGCATGAAATAATCTAAGTGGGGTTAATTTTTCTAATTGAGAGGTAGTTATGGCATTACTTGAAACCCCCGTGTGTGATTTTGGCAAACCAGCACCCGATTTTGATTTACTCGGTGTTGATGGAAAAAGATGGACACTTGCCCAATGTGTCGGCGAAAAAGGCTTGCTGGTAATGTTTATTTGCCAGCATTGTCCTTATGTACGCGCCATACATGAGCGAATTATTCGAGACACCCGTGAGCTTAAAGCCTTTGGCATTAACTCTGTCGCCATTATGTCTAATGACCCTAGCGACTATCCAGACGATTCCTACGAAAATATGCAGCGAATTGCCAAGCAATTTGATTATTCGTTTCCGTATCTGTTTGATGAAACGCAAGAAGTGGCTAAAGCCTACGGCGCAGTTTGCACGCCAGATTTTTTTGGCTACAACGCGGATTTAAAACTGCAATACCGTGGGCGGTTAGATGCCAGTCGCAAAGAAACTGCTCCAGCTGATACAATACGCGACTTATTTGAAGCCATGAAACAAATTTCCGCCACAGGTAACGGGCCAGCCGAGCAAAAAGTTAGCATCGGATGCTCAATTAAATGGCGACAAAACTAGATACTCACACAGAAAGAAAGACCTTTGAGGTTTTAAAAACCTCAAAGGTCTAACATTACCTCCACAACAAGAGAGAAAAAATATGTCGATTAAAAGAATGGTTGATTTGGATTTAGCAGGTAAGCGCGTACTGATACGTCAAGATTTAAACGTGCCTGTCAAAAATGGCAAAGTCACCAGCGATATTCGTATTCAAGCCAGTGTGCCAACCATACAACTCGCTTTAGAAAAAGGTGCAGCCGTGATGGTTATGTCACATTTAGGTCGTCCTGAAGAAGGTCACTATGACGAAGCCGCGTCTTTAAAACCTGTTGCAGAACGATTAGCTGAATTATTGGGCAAATCTGTACGCTTAGAAAAAGACTGGATTGATGGAGTGGCTATCGCCGCTGGTGAAGTGGTATTGTGCGAAAACGTGCGTTTTAATCTCGGCGAAGAAAAAAACAACGATGAATTAGGTCAAAAAATGGCGGCACTGTGTGATGTATTTGTCATGGATGCGTTTGGTACGGCGCACAGAGCGCAAGCCTCAACCCACAGCGTGGCGAAATTCGCGCCTATCGCTTGTGCTGGACCTTTATTAGCCAGTGAACTAGAAGCACTAGGCAAAGCCTTAGAAACTCCGACTAAACCCTTAGTGGCAATCGTTGGTGGTTCTAAAGTCTCTACCAAACTAACAGTGTTAAAATCCTTATCTGAAAAAGTAGATCAACTGATAGTTGGTGGCGGTATTGCTAATACCTTTATTGCCGCCGCTGGTTTTCCAGTCGGCAAATCACTGTATGAAGCCGATTTAATTCCCGAAGCACAACGTTTAATCGCTGCTGCTAAAGCCGCTGGTTCTGATATTCCCATTCCTACTGATGTCGTGTGTGCGAAAGAATTTTCCGAAACCGCTGTCGCTACTGTTAAACAAGTTGCTGACGTGGAAGCCGATGATTTAATTTTAGACATAGGACCTGATACTGCTAAGCAATACGCGGAGATACTCAAATCAGCGGGTACTATTGTCTGGAATGGTCCAGTGGGCGTATTTGAAATCGAACAATTCAGTCACGGCACACAATCATTGTCTACTGCAATTGCCGAAAGTAGTGCGTTTTCAATTGCTGGCGGTGGCGATACCTTAGCCGCTATCGACAAATATGGCATTAATGACCAAGTCTCTTATACGTCCACAGGCGGCGGTGCATTTCTTGAATTTCTCGAAGGAAAAGAATTACCAGCGGTTGCTGTGTTAAACTCACGCGGTTAATAATAATTTCATAGTTCCCACGCTCCAGCGTGGGAACTATAACCACCACACAAGGTTTAAAAAAATGGCAAGAGTCACTATCGAAGATTGTTTAGAAAACGTAGAAAACCGTTTCAAACTGGTGTTATTAGCCAGTACCAGAGCGCGGCAATTAAGCCACGGCGCACCCGAATTTTTGCCACGCGGCAAAGATAAAGACACGGTGTTGGCATTACGCGAAATCGCCGCTGGTCATGTGACCACAGAAAACATTAATCTGCTGCACCGCGTTGGCGAAGTGCATGATTACAATCCATTGTTCTAGCCGCTAATCGATCATGGATACGCCAGAGTGCCTTTTGCCACCGCGTCCTCAAGATGAGCTGATGGCGCGTTTATGTCAAAACCTATCTGGCTATTTAGATCAAACCCAAATTGATGATTGTGTCCGTGCCTACGAGTTTGGCGCGGAGGCACATGCGGGTCAATTTCGCAAAAGTGGTGAAGCCTATATTTGTCATCCAATTTCAGTTGCGATGATACTTGCTGATATGCACATGGACGCACGCGGCATTATGGCTGCCATACTGCATGATGTCATTGAAGATTGTCATGTTAGCAAAAAAGAACTTACTAACCAGTTCGGCGTAGAAGTGTCTGAACTGGTGGACGGTGTCACCAAACTCACCAAAATTGCTGACCGTTCCCAAGCCGAAGCCCAAGCAGAAAATGTACGCAAAATGTTTCTGGCAATGGGCAAAGATTTACGCGTTATTTTAGTCAAACTTGCTGACCGATTGCATAATATGCGAACGCTAGGTGCAATGCCACCCGAAAAAAAACGCCGTATTGCGCGTGAAACCTTAGATATTTACGCACCGATTGCCAACCGCTTAGGCATGAACAATATTCGCCATCAGTTGGAATCTTTAGGCTTTGAAGCCATGTATCCCTATCGGTATGCGGTCATTTGTAACGCACTAAAAAAAGCCAGAGGCAACCGCCGAAAAATTGTTGACCCCATTGAGTGCTCGATAAAAAACCGTTTAGAACAAGCCAATCTACCCTGCAAAGTATCAGGGCGAGAAAAACACATCTATAGCATTTATCAAAAAATGCACCTTAAAAAATTATCACTGGCGGCAGTGTTTGATGTCTATGCGTTTCGCATTTTTTGTGATGATGTTGACAGCTGTTACCGCGTACTCGGTGCAGTGCATAATTTATACAAACCAATTCCTGGGCGTTTTAAAGATTATATCGCCCTACCAAAAGCCAATGGCTATCAATCTTTACATACCCTGCTGATTGGACCTTATGGTCAACCGATAGAAATACAAATCAGAACCCACGAAATGCACCACATGTCAGAATCAGGTATCGCCGCTCATTGGCTGTATAAATCTGATAACGGCAAAACAGAAAAACTTCAAGCGCGAGCTAATGAGTGGCTTCGAGATTTACTGGAAATTCAAAAATCAGCAGGCGATTCACTGGAATTTATTGATAATTTAAAAGTCGATTTATTTCCCCAAGAAGTGTTTGTTTTTACCCCCAAAGGTAAGATTATCAAAATCGCCAAAGGCGCGACTATTGTCGATTTTGCTTATGCGGTGCATACCGATGTCGGTAACTCCTGTATTTCAGCAATGATCGATAAGCAGTTAGTCCCCTTACAAACCAAATTAGAAAATGGCGTAACTGTCGAAATAGTGACCGCACCGTGGGCAAGACCCAATCCTGTTTGGCTAAATTACGTCACCACTGTGAAAGCGCGTTCTAGTATTCGTAATTTCCTGAAAAATTTCAAACAACAAGAAGCCATTAATTTAGGACGCAGACTGCTAGAAAAAGAACTACAAGCCATGCAGTTACAGTTAGAGGACATTGACGAATTACGCTTGCAAGCCTTGTTGCAATTAACTAAAACACGTTCATTAGATGCGTTATTTGAAGACATAGGCTTGGGTAATAAAATGCCATTTTTAGTGGCTAAACGACTGACACAAGACGATGTCAGTGCCAATGTTAAACTCAATGATAGCGACAAGATTCAAAGAAAACCTCTGGTTATCAAAGGTACAGAAGACATGGTAATTACCCTCGCCAAGTGTTGTAGACCGATACCAGGTGATTCCATTATTGGTTTTTTTAACCCTGGTAAGGGTATTGTTGTGCATCACCACGCCTGCCGTAATCGTACCATCGTTCGAAAAAAACACACCAACTGGTTAGATGTGGAATGGAGTGCCGATGTAGTAGGCGAATTTCCCGCTGAACTCCGCCTAGAAATTCTTAATCAACGCGGCGCGTTAGCTACTATCGCCTCAACGATTTCCGAATTGCATTCCAATATTGAAAATGTCACTGTAGTCGATCAAGATGTTCGTGTCTGTATTGACTTAATCACCCTAACCGTTAAAGACCGCGTACATTTAGCGCAAATTATCCGCCGCTTGAAAGAACTGACTATCGTGTTAAAAATTACCCGCGTTAAAGCATAAGTCGTCAAATACTGCTGTACAAACTTTGCTTGCTCTTGCAAGCGAAGCTTGTACTCAAAATACCAAATTATTTCGTGCCTTCCAATTCTGTAATTAACTGTTCTATTTCCTTATTATTAGGCAAGGCTTCAGCGGCTTTTCGTGCGTACACGAGGGCGGTTTTGTTATCACCTGCTTCACGGTTTATGGAAATCAACGCACTGAGTATTTGCAAGTTATGGGGTTGTCGTTTATCAATGGCTTTTAATACGGATAATGCCTTATGCTGTTTGCCCATTGAATTCAGGGCGATAGCATAAACATACCCATAACGAACATCATTCGGCGCGAGCTTAGTTGCTTTAGCGAATTCTTTCAGTGCCGCTGTTTTGTCGTCTTTGCGCACCAATAGCAAGCCCAGCGCATGATGTAAATCCGCTGCATCAGGGATTAATGCTAAGCCCTTGCGTAACTGTTGTTCACCTTCATCATCATGCTGCTGTTGACGGTAAGCATCGGCGAGATTGATATATGCACCCACAAACTGTGGGTCTAAGGTTAAAGCACGTTGATAAGCAGTAATCGCCTCATCAATTTTTCCCTGCCGTAGGTACAAATTACCCAAATTACTATTCTCTGCGGGCCAATCGGCATTGAGCTTCATTGCGTCCATATATTCCTGCATTGCGTTATTACGACTCTCCAGCCGACTTGCCGACATTTCACTATCGGGTATATCAGCAAGCACACGCGCCGCTTCAATGCGTACGCCGCGCACTGAATCATCCAACAACGGTGACGCAGATAAGCTGCGATTAATGGGATCAAGCGATTCAATCAGTTCTAGCCCTGCTACGCGCACCGACGGATCAGTATCCTTTAACTGCTCGCGTGCAAAAGTGAGTAAATCTGGACTCATCATTGGTTTAATCAGCGTCACAGCGGTAGCACGGACAATGGCAGGCGTGGCTGCATTTTGCGCCAGTTCAAGCAATGAAGGTAACGCCTTAATACCATCGGTCACACCTGCGTGCAAGGTCGTGCCGTAATGCGGACGCTCACGCCAGCTTTTGCCGTACCATTTATCCATTGCATTCGCCGCCCATTCGGGTTTTTGTTTTGCGTGGCATTGCGTACAGGCATTTGGACTGCCTAGCGTTTGTGATAAATCAGGTCTAGGCAAACGGAAACTGTGATCGTGCCGTCCATCATTAACCATATAATTTTGCTCAGGCGCGTGACAATCCATGCACAACGCACCTTTTGAATCGGCTTTATGCTTGTGATGTCTTTCGGTATCGAATTTTTCGGCATTATGGCAACGAGTACACAGCGCGTTACCTTCGGCACGAAGTTTAAGCGAATGCGGCTCATGACAATCCATGCAGGTCACGCCTTGTTGAAACATTTTGCTTTGACGAAATGAACCCCAAGTGTAATCCTCATCACGTTGTTGACCATCGGCATGATAGGTTGGTTGAGTTAATAACGAAGGTTTATGCGTGTCTTCTAATGGCAAACTAGGTGGGCTATTTTCAACCAGCGGTAAGCGACGTGCATGACACGCCCAGCAAGTATTCATTAATTCATCACTGGCAAGCTCATCACGCTGCGCAATATCGGCTTTATCAGCAAACTGCCACGCCGTTTGCCAGTTGCTTTGTAGTTTTACCGCTAAGCCTTTATTATCAATTGAAGTTGGCGGCTTGGCTTGTTTTGCCCAATCAATATGTTTAGATGCCGCGCCGTGACAGGATTCACAGGCAACATTAATTTCATTAAACGTGGTTTTATAACTGTCAGTTGCCGCGTCATAGCCTTTTTGCAAATGGGTAGAATGGCATTCAGCACATTCCATATTCCAGTTTTGATAGCGTTTCGTCCAATGCAGTTGGTCATTGTGATTCACTTTTTCATTGGGATATAAATGAAACCATTTTTGCCCGCCGTCAGCTTTCGGACGACTATCCCACGCAATACTCAGGGCTTGATAACGCCCACCATCAAATTCAATCAGATATTGTTGTAATGGGGTAACGCCAAAGGTGTAGCTAATTGCATAATCGGTCAACTTGCCGTCTTTGCCATCAGTGCGTACCATGAATTTGCCATCACGTTTAAAAAACGTCGAGACGAATCCGTGATAATTAAATTTAGCATTATTGAAATCACCCAATACGCTTTGTTCATTGGCTTCCTGCATTGCCAATTGGTGATGCGAACCTTGCCACGCCTGAAACTCTGTTTGATGACACTCTTTGCAACTCTCCGCGCCGACATAATTTTCTGGTTCAACGCTCGCCACAACCTCTGGCGGCGATACGACTGGTGTAACGGCTGGTTTTTCCACACTAAGATCCACTCCAGCAGCGGGCTTGGTCTCGGCTAGGTAAATATAAATACCCGCCATAACTAACACAGACAAGCAGACAGCAAGCAGCAAAAACGACCAGCGTTTAATGACTGATTGCATCTTCGTAGCTGAATTTGAACGAGCGTTAAACGGTGGTTGCTTGGGAATTTTGCGGCGGGTCATTGTGAATCCGTTGAAGGTTTGATTAAATTTATCAATTGCATAATACGGGCGGTTTCTGTCAGTGCGTTAATGATTTTTTGATAATGTTTGGTTCTATAGCTAACAGCCAATAAAATGATTAAAAAACCGTTCGCGCTGAGCTGTGAGCTTGTCGAACAGTCGAAGGGTGGACGGTTAAGCCGTTCATGGTTCGACAGGCTCACCACGAACGGCTTAACCTTGTTCCAAATACCAGAAAACTTTTGTTCATCTACTT
>CAIUVX010000150.1 GCA_903902705.1 uncultured Methylococcales bacterium | reverse complement strand
GATTGAAAAAATCAATCTGACTGGCGCGACGTTACTGGGGGAAAAATTTCCCCAATTACTGCAACGGCGTTTTGCAGGTTTTGTCAATGCCACAGATGCGGATCGCTGGCATCTTTTTTTCGCTCAAGTCATGCGGGGTAATGAGCAAAAAACGCTTGAAGTCAGCCTAAAGCAGCCTAACGATAACTGGCTTCATGTACAACTGCACTGTCTTCCTATGTTAAAAGCGGATAAGCAACCCACACTGTGGATTGCTTTAACCAATATTACCGAGAGCAAACAAGCAGAACAGCAACTGCGCAATAACGAAGCCTTTACTCACAGCATTTTGAATTCACTCTCTGCTCAGATTGCCGTGTTGGATACAAACGGAACAATTGTCGCCGTCAATAAGGCGTGGCGGCAATTTAGCGATGCAAATGGTCTGCCTAACAGCTATAACTACAATCTAAATCGCAGTTATTTTGAGCAAGGCTCACCGTCTTTTCAGGAATCGCAATTTAAAGACGCTATCAATGTTAAAGATGGTATCTCTGCGGTATTAGCAGGGACACAACAAAGTTTTGAATTAGAATATCCTTGTCATTCGCCTACTGAACAACGCTGGTTTAATATGCGCGTTACCCCGTTAAGTGGGACGGAACAAGGCGTTGTGGTCAGTCATCAAAACATCACCCAGCGTAAACTGGCTGAAATTGAACTGAGTATTGCTGCCGCCATGTTTGAATCAGATGAGATGATGATGGTGACTGATACTAATGACGTTATTCTTAAAGTTAATCAGAAATTTAGTGAGGTTACGGGTTATAGTGCGGTCGAAGTTATTGGTCAAACGCCACGCTTATTGAGTTCTGGACAACATGATGCAAGTTTTTATGCGGCGTTATGGCAAAGTATTCATACGACAGGGCAGTGGAAAGGCGAAATATGGAATCGGCGTAAAAATGGTGAAATCTATCCTGAATGGATAACCATCACGGCTGTAAAAGGTCATGACAAGGAGGTTAGTCATTATGTAGCAACTATGACCGATATTACCGAGCGCAAGCAGCTGGAAAAATCTTTACACGATTCAGAATCAAAGTTTCGCGCCCTTTTCAATTCAACCAATGATGCAATCATGTTGTTGTCGGATACATTGTTTTTTGATTGTAATCAGGCGGCTCTTACTCTATTCGCTTGTAAAACAGTTGCCGAATTTTGCACCTATCATCCTTCGGATTTGTCACCGTTAGAACAGCCTTGTGGAACAAGCTCCCTGATACTTGAGCAACAATACATCGCGACTGCATTGAAAATAGGGAGTTTTCGCTTTGAATGGACACATAAAAAAATAGACACAGGAAAAATCTTTGTTGCTGAAGTATTACTCAGTGCCTTAATTTTAAATGAAAAACCCGTGCTACAGGCAACACTTCGCGACATTACTGAACGCAAAGCTATTGAAGAAGAAATTAAACAATTAGCTTTTTTTGATCCACTCACAGGCTTACCCAATCGGCGCAACTTATTGGACAGATTGCACTATAGCCTCTCGATTAATCATCGGGCGAATACCAAATTCGCGGTCTTTATGATGGATTTGGATAAATTCAAAGCGGTGAACGATAAGCTAGGACACGCGGCTGGTGATGAGTTACTCAAACAAGTGGCGGCAAGAATTATCAACTGTTTGCGTGATAGCGACATGGTGGCACGTTTAGGCGGTGATGAATTTGTCCTCGTGTTAGAAAACCTGAAAATCCCCGAAGCTGCTGAAATCATTGCCTTAAAAGTAATCGCTGAGTTAACCGTGCCGTTTCAACTATCCGACAATGACACGGTACAAATTGGCGCGAGCATTGGTATTAGTCTTTATCCGCTACACGGCAACACCCCCGAAAGTCTCATGGATCATGCAGACAGCGCACTTTATCAAGCGAAAGATAACGGACGCGGTTGTTTTGCTTATTTTTCGGGTAATGGGTAAAACTGTTATAGCGACATTAATGACTGCCAGTCCTTTAAAGGACT
>CAIUVX010000149.1 GCA_903902705.1 uncultured Methylococcales bacterium | reverse complement strand
CCCAACTCTATTACTACCGTTCTTTACTATATCGCTATGTTCACAATACGGACACTGCATTTTTCACTACTCGTTTCGGCTAAATTTATAATAATATCAAATCACTCACTGTTTATGACTACCAGTTTTTTCAATTTCAAGATGAAAGCGGTTAAAACGTTCCCCTGCCTGTTTTCCTAGAAACCGAATCAGAATCAAATCACCCACTTCTGCTCTTTTACGCCTTATGCCTTCCTGTAATGTTAAAAAGCGTGCAAAACTTTCCAGAGTCCTGGGGAAAAGAGCGTTGAAAAGTTTCCACCCCAGGTTGTTCAATATCCAGTTTTTTACTGGAGAATCCTGGAGTGTTAGTCATGAACGGTAGAGCCGAAATCAGACGGCGTTACCACTTAGATAAAGAGTCGATTAGCTCGTTATCGAAAGCCTTTACTCTTTCCCGCCCCACAATCCGTAAACACATTAATACAATTGAAGAGCTTGTTTATCAGTGTCAGTCTGGCTAGACCTTGCCAGTTCACTATTTTAGTGATGGTTTTTTGTCTACTAAATTGATTAATAGAATTAATGTGTCTACTAATGCAAAAAACCGAAATTTTAGACACGAAAAACAGGCTATTTTTAGGTGTCTACTCAGTTACATTGTAGAACAAAAGTAGCATCAATTTGATAGTCCAATGTTATGTTTCCTGTTTAGTGTAGCCACATCAGTTTTTAGATTGCATTGACTTAGTATTAAGCATAGTATGGTAATAGGCTCTGTACATGACAAAAAAAACAGCCCATTGAAATGCTGGAAAAATACTGACTTTTTGCGAAAGAAGATACAGATTCCTTGAAAGCATTATTGCATTTTATTGTTTTCAAAGAGCTTTGTGAGGCGGGGTGATTTTTGTCATGTACAGATGGTAATAATTTTCCATATTTAGATTCCACAGTCTATAGTTCGGAGTCTAAGGTACGGTTTGGACTGATTAAAACATCTAAAACGTAAATAACAGGTTTACCTCTCTACCTATAGTATTTCAAGCGCGGTAATACGCGAACCAATGTTACCATCCATCCATCATTCACTGTGTTTCGGAGAAAAAAATGGCAATACAAGACGAAATTCCAAAATCACGATTGACCTTACGATATAAAACCGAAGTTAATGGACAACCTGCGGACATAACGTTGCCTATGCGACTAATGATCCTCGGCGATTTTTCACAAGGTTCTTCTCCTGACCGAAAACTGGATCTGGATGAGCGGCGGGTGCGCAATTTGGATGGAACTAACACTAATACGATAATGAAAGACATGGGGATGAGTCTGAATTTTACCGTTGATAACAAGATTGACCCTAAGAATGAAGCAGAACTAGAAATATCTCTCCCTATCAACTCGATGAAATCCTTTTCTCCTGATGAGGTCGCTGAACATGTGCCTAAACTTAAAGGTTTACTCACATTAAAGCAGTTAGTTGGCGAGATGCTCACCAACGTCAATAATCGCAAGGAGTTGAATAAATTGCTGAATGAACTAATGAGTAACGCTGAGAATAAAGATAAAATTTTATCCGATCTCAAAGGTTTTGAGGGCTTTAAGTTACCCAGTGCGGCAGATGCTGATTAGCACTAACTTAACAACTAGACTATTAAAGGGTGATATATGACTACCGAGACGACTGATCTTCCTGATACTGCTACAGCAACTAAAAGTGCTGCACCCGCAACAGGTGAAGCACTGGATTTAAAACGTTTTTTATCAAGCATGAGACTTGACTCTGAAGTTTCCGATTTGATTCCCATGGTTTCCAACAATTTAGAAACTATTGCTGAAAATATTCGCGATGAGGATCGGTTTATTTCAGGCATGGCTGCCGTATTGATGAATATTGATTTTACCGCAGATAGATTTGATAGGGGCGCGGTACAAAAATTAATTGCTGATATTGATGAATTGGTCAATGCGCAATTAAATCAAATTATTCACAATGAAAGCTTTAAACGCATGGAAGCCGATTGGCGTGCATTAAATGATTTGGTAAGAACCACTAATTTCAAAGCTGATGTAATGATTGACATTATTGATGTGGGCAAGGATGAGTTATTTACTGATTTTGACAGCAACGCTGTTGATATTACGGGGAGTGCGTTATTTAAGAAGGTTTATTTAGCCGAGTATGATCAATACGGCGGTAAACCTTATGGCAGCATCATTGGTTTATACGAATTTAATCATATCCCTGATGATGAGTTCTGGCTAAAAATCATGGGTAAAATTTCTGCTGCTAGTCACGCACCTTTTATTGGTGCGGTATCTCCCAAATTTTTTGGTTGCGAAACCATTGAAGAATTAGCTGCTCTCAAGGATTTAGAAGGCATGATGAACCATCCACGTTATGGTTCATGGAATAAGCTCCGCGAGTCAGAAGAGGCCGCTTATATCGGCTTGACATTACCTCGTTACATTCTGCGCCAGCCTTATGATCCAGACACTAACCCTATTCGTAACTTCACTTTCAAAGAAGAAGTACGCGGCGATAACAATGCCGATTATCTTTGGGGTAGTGCAACAATGTTGTTCGCACAAAATATGGTTCGCTCTTTTACTAATTCAGGCTGGTGTCAATATCTGCGTGGACCTAAAGGCGGTGGTTTGATAACAGGATTACCCGTGCATATGTTCAATATACGCGGTGAAGAAGAAATGAAAATCCCTGTGGAAATGGTTATTCCTGATTACCGCGAACTCGAATTTGCCAATGCGGGCTTCATGCCGTTGATTTATCGCAAAGGCTTTGCCGATGCGTGTTTTTTCAGTTGCCAGTCATTGAAGAAACCCAAGAATTTCAAAGATCCAAAAGATTCAGAAAACTCTCAGTTGGTGACAAATATTTCTTACACCTTTTCAATTACTCGGATTGCTCATTACGTCAAATGTATCATGCGTGACAATATTGGCAGCAGTGCAGATGCCCCCTATATACAAGGTGTGCTGGATAGTTGGATGTTCAAATATGTAACCACCATCGTCAATCCCGATGATCTTACCTTGCGCTATTATCCTTTCAAAGCAGCTACTGTAGAAGTAGAAGAGCGTCTTGGAATGATCGGCTGGTATGATTGTAAAATTTCCGTGTTGCCGCATATCCAATTCGAGGGAATGGATGTTGAATTGCGATTAGATGCGCGTTTGTAAAATTGAAAATAATAATTAACTACAGAGAGAATTATCATGGCATCCTCATATTATGCTTGCAGTGTAAGACAAGGCTTTAACTTCGAAAAAGATCAGCAGTACTTGGTGGGTCATCTTGTCAGTATGACAATCGGCACCGTTGCATTAGCGGCTGATGAAACTTTGACTATACCAACAGCCGCTTTTGCAGCTGGAGGAAATACCGATGTAACAGCAGGAACAGCGGTCGTTGCGGTGATTTCCTCCATCAGTTGGGAAGGTGGCTATGCGGATCCACTGCACATATCTTGCCAGCTCAGCAATGAAAATCAAAAAAAGGTGAGTGTTATGCTCCATACCAATTTGCTGGATAATACTGTGGTGTTTCAGTTCAATATCTATGCTTATGATGCAATTGCCAAGGTGTATTATCTGGCATTTCATTCCAATGCAACTGACATGAATGGACTGATATATAAACAGGGAGGCAAGCTGGATCTTTCTATGGATCCACTTCCTAGTAATCAAGTAGTCTCACCGATGAATTTTGAAATGGCGATAGGCATTATGCCCAAGCCTTCCGCTCAAGTCCTCAATTTCGCTGTTTCCAATACCGACAAATTCGTTAAAACGTGGGGAGTGACGGTAGCGGGTGCTTAAACTCCTTTGTTGACTAACACCAGAAACTTTGTAGCTATTAATTTATGTCCAATCGTCTTTCACGAGTTCGCTGGGCCATGGGGCAGGCACTACTTCCAGAGCATTTAGTTGCTCTGGAAGAATCCATGCTGGCTGACAGCGCGTTGCGCTCCAGTCTGCATGGAATGCCTGACTATGGGCTTTATGGATTGCGTTGGAATGAAACCTTGCTGAGTGAAGGAATGTTATCACTGGAAGAGATGACCTTGGTGCTACCTTCGGGTTTGTTATTAGTGTTGAAAAAAAATGCAATTGTCGGAACATTAAATCTTAATATGTCGGGTGGCACTTCACTGCCAATTTACCTGCATGTGCGCGGTCTCCCTGAAAACAGTGGCGAACATGAAGCAGGTCGGCAGATAAGTGAACGCGATAATGTAAGCTGTTGGCTTTGGTCACTTGATCTGTCTACTGAACAAGAAAGTGATGATACCGTAGAAAGTTTTCGTTTAGTGGATTTTACAAAGCAGCCTAATGGTGCGTGGCAACTGTCATCCCGTTACATTCCACCGTTAATGAGCTTGAGTTTAGTACCATTTCTAAAAGAAGAATTAACGGAGCTGGTTCGTAATCTTGAAGCCTATCACTATCACCTAACTCAAGAAATTACAGCTATCTATTTGTCTGGAACTGATTTAGTTAATGCTAAGCAATGCCAAAGAAGTGTAGTGCAAATACTGCGTTTTCTTGCCAATCTTTTTGCAGAAATTTCCCCGCACCCCTACCATGTGTACGAGCAATTAAAGGGCTTTTATGTCGAATTATGCTTTTATCATAATAGCACCCCACAATTTGCCACGACACCTTATCGCCATGAGCAACTTGCTTTAGTATTTCGTGAAATTATTGCCCCTCTGAATGAACAACTACAATTTAGTCAATCACGTTCACCTTACTTGCCATTTGTGCTGACGGGCGGCATTGTCCGCGTAAACTTGCCAATTTCGATTCGAGAAGCAAAAGAAATTTATCTATTGGTGCAGAAAGGATTGGTCAACAAAAACATCAATCTTGATGGTTTAAAAATTGCCGCTGTTACTCGTATTCCTGTGGTGCATAAATTCTATCTGCAAGGCATTACTATCAAACGCATAGATCGCCCACCATTTCAGCATTCTTTTGGTCCTGAGGTGGATATTTATCAATTAAGTATAGGGGAAGAGTGGGATCATGCCTTGAATGAACTGGCGGCAGGTTTTTATGCCGACCCCAAATTTGTGGAAGAAAAATTTTTCCTTTATTGGCGTTCAGTCTGATGGCTTTGTTGCGTAAATTGGCGGGTGACAGGAGTGAAACTGACGATGATGAAATCGCCAGTATCATCGATAATGTCAATAATATGCTCAACACTAAGCGCGGCTACGGTTTTTTTTTGCAGGATTTTGGTCTATCCGATCACCATCACCTTAGTTCGTGCGAGGATATTTCTGAGATGATAACCCGCGAAATTAGCGAAAATATTGAGCGTTTTGAACCACGAATTGAGTTGATCAATGTTGAGACTATCAAAGATGATAGACTTTTTCGACTGTCTTTTCGTATTGACTGCGTGCTACGCAATAATGGGACTCCGTTAAAATTGTTCCTAGACCCAATACGCGACTGTTATCAGGTTAGCGTATGATAAGTTTTACCGATGATTTGGCTATTACACTGTCACTGACTATTGCTGGTCAGAGCTATAATATTCCTGCTGGTGATGTCAAATCTTTGGAACTGAGTCTGCATCCTTACGGTTTCAACGGTAAGATAAGTTTTGTTGTCTCTACCGAAGGAGCAACTGACGCACTATTTACGCCGATAACCACGAAAAATGATTTAATCGAGCTATCATTGCAGGTGGAGGTCTTTATTAAACCTTCCAATACTACAAGCAATCCGCTCATCTTGAGTGGATTGGTAACCACCAGAGGTTTTACTGAACAAACCCTGACCGATGTGTTGCCATCGCAAACCTTGATGTTATTTCGTCATTACCATCTCACTTTTGCTGATCCCGCCCAAGTTTTATGGAAACAACATTATCCTTGCGACCTGCTGACCGATTCCAGTTTAAAAACGCTCATTACTGCCCACGCCAGTGTCAAGATTAACCTAACTTATGATTGGTCGGTCTTAGAGACCGTATATCCCGTACTGTCTTTATCTTTAGGGGCATCGGGTAATCAAGCTAGTTTTTACGATTTCTTATTATGGTTGGTGGATAGTCAAAATGGGGTTTTTAGTTATGACATTACCACAAATCAATACTCCCTCACTGCCAGCAAAAGCCAGACAGGCACAGCCAAATCGCTAGATGCGTTTGAAATTGCCAAGTTTGGTATCGATTTCCCTGAAGTTTTGCGTCACCAGCCGAATGTTTTGAATGCTTACTCGGAGTCGCCAAAAATTACTGCGATTACCAATGCACAAGTGGCAGCACCCATTCGCCATGATTATATTGCCCGCTATCCAATTGCGGCTGATATGCAGGCGCGGGTTGATCTGGAGACAGCAAGATTCAAGCAATGCTCGCACGAGGTATGGGTAGAATACCAAAAGTTTCAATTGCAGGTTACTCCACCTGGTCAGCTAGTCAACTTTCAGGGTTCTTCTGCTTGGAATGCGTCCTTATTTAATCAAGCAAATACCTATCGGGTAAGAAAATGGCAACTACACGCACTTTGGACGAAACAGGGCGATGTTCCTGGTTACAGTTGCTATGAGATAGAACAATCGATGCGTTTGGAAAGTAGCACGGAACTGTGGGTAGATTTGCCGTCATACACATTACCTGTTTATCCTTTTTTCGTGGAAGGCAAAATTGTCAGCGAAACAGGCGAGGACACCGATGCGACCTATCAGTTTTACACCGATGAGAATACCTCAATCAATTATTACCAAATTAGCATTCCGTTATGGGACAACAAAAAAGTACGCGCAGCCTATCAACCAAATTTAGACGCGGGGCAGTTTTATTTTCCGCCTTATAAAAATGCGAGGGTGTTAGTCGGATTAAATTTTAACAGCGCGGTTATCGCCGATTTTCTGGATTGGGGTAGTGGCACTGCTTTGCCTATGGATTCACAGGGAAACCAATTAGTCATGGGAAAATCAACGACCAGTCATAACATTATCAAACATACTTATGTGGACAGTAAGCCAGAGCTACAAATTCAGCGTACTGAAAACAAAGACACCGAATTACTGCAATTTTCGGTTGGTTACATTATCTTACAAACCCAGACAGAAGAATAAGGCGGTTGGAGATGACTTTAGTTTGTAAAATTGAATTGAGTCAATCGGATGGAATTACCGTAACGGTGATTAATAAGGACGGCAAGATTACGCAAACGATGGTCTTCAACGGCACCAGCATGGTTCATACTTGCAAAGGTGACAGTGACACCAGTACCATCACCCAGACATCTGACACCATCACCATAGATTGCAAAAATTTTAATGTCAATGCAGAAGCAATTACCTGCAAATCGACGAAGGACACTCTACATCATGCCGATGGCACATTCGACATTGACAGCACGAAAAAAACCACCTTTACCTCAGCAGCAGATACGGATGTGAAAGTCACATCTAAGCTAAATATGACTGCGGCTGATATTGCCGCTACAGCCACCAGCAGTGCAAAAGTAACAGCCGCAACCACCACAATTAACGGAGATACTAAAGTTAGCATTACGGGTGCGCAAGTGGATATTGCCGCGACAGCAACAGCCAATTTAAAAGGTGCTACGGTCAAAGTGGCCGCATCAGGATTGATGAATGTTGAAGGCGGCGGGATAACCACAGTCAAAGGATCGATTACCAATATTCAGGGCAGCCTGATCAAGCTCGGATAAATTTCATGAATTCAGACGACAGGCAGTATCAAGAATTTCTCGAAGAGTTACATGATTTAGCAGATTTTCGACTAAATTACGCACTGGATTACCCTGCTTCCAAATTAGACAAAGAAGATTCAGATGTTAAACGTATCATTGAAGCCTTGGCTTTTTTTGGCGCACGCACTCATCTTGCGGCTCTGCGCAGTTTAGATGCCACGCACCTCCGCTTGTATCAACAATTTTTTTCTTATCTACTGACACCGCTTGCGGCAATGGCAATGATTCAGGCTATGCCGACAGGTCACCTTACCGAAGTTTTGGACTTAGCGGAAGGGACTGAATTTGAATTGCAGCCAGAAAAAGGTGGTTTGGTCATGTACACCACCACCCGACCTTTGCGAATATTGCCAATGGCATTGGTAGCCGTCACGCAAGAGCCGCGTTCATCAGGATCTGGCATTAGATTATTGCTATCATTTCAGGCTAATTATCCGCTAAACGAACAGCTAGAAACCCTCAGTCTGCATATTAACTATTTAAATGACTTCCCGCTGTCACTGAAAGTATCTCACTTTCTAGGGAAATCATTGAAAACAGCGGGGATTCAGTTCGGTATTTATGATACTGACCAGCCCTGTATGCCCTGTCAATTCAGTCTCGGCACGCCCACCGCCAATATTGAGATAGATGATTGGATTCACCCGCTAGAGAAAGAACGTTATTATTTTCATTGCCCTCAACAAGAACTGTATCTCGAATTAAAACTGCCGTCAGCTCCACGAAATTGGACTCGTTTTACGGTGACATTGGATTGTGATGAGCCAATGCCTCGGCAACTTCGATTACACAAAGATTTATTTCAATTGTTTACCGTCCCAATAATCAATAATCAACGCTCTACGGCTCAACCCATTATTTGTGACGGCACTCAAGAACGTTATACGCTCCGCCATCCACAACCCGAATTTGGTTTTAGCTTGCAAAAAGTGCTTGGGGTTTATGAAGTCACTAAACAAGGTATGTTGCCTTTTCGTCCTGGTATATTGGCAGGAGGCAATGGCTCTTACGAAATTGAACAAGGTCTACTACGAGAAGACGGCAGTCACTTATACTGGCTAGTCCCTCATTTTCCAGCGGCATTTGAGGAGTCGCGTACCTTGGTCGTTGACGCATTATGGCAACAACCTTGGTACGACCAATACTTGAAAAAAACCTATGCCTTATCAATGTATCGTCGGCAAATGGCAGGGGTAAAATGGGAGCTCTTAGATACCGCAATTCCCCATGCTGAAAACGGTCAAATAAACAGTAATACTGGTTATATTCATTTGCTAACTTTAATGCACAAACCTCGTTTTAACCTTCAAAATACCCGTGATTTGCTCATAGCGTTGGGTAGTGTTTCGACAAGTCCGTTCCAAAACGTATTTAACAGCTTGATTGGTTTACGCACCGAAGAAGAATCTTTGGGGGGCGTAGAAAAACGAATTACCAAGCAAATTTACACGTTACAGTTTAAATCATCCATAAATGAAAATATCGAATTAATCGACACCTTTGTCCAGCATATAGGACGGATACTCAATCTATGGATTGAGGATGCGCTGGTTGAGACACGATGGGAAAGTCAGGATGCACTGGATAGCAATTTTTTAGGTGAAAAATGATGAATAAGGAACTGTGGGGCATAATTGTTACTATCAATGCTTGTCTGAATCCTTTTCGAGAGGCGGATTCGCTGGATACTATTGCGATGATAGATTTAGTGAAATTGCGCAGTAAATTACGCGATCAACTAGAGCAGTTGCGCACTGCAATTACCGAGCGATATTCAGAGCGTGATGCTTACTTAGTGTTATTTCCACTGACAGCACATTGTGACGAACTGGTTAAAAAAATGATTCTGGATATTAACCAGTTGGAATGGCCGCCGTTACAGCAAGAGTTATATCAAGTCGTTGATGCGGGTGATTTATTTTATGAGTTATTAGATAATGCCTTGGCAAAACCAGACACTTTGCCTTTAGTTTATGAGGTGTATTATTTTTGCCTGCACGATGGTTTTTGTGGTCGTTACGGTGGTAACGTTGAAAGGCTTAGCGATCAACTTAAGAAGTTACGCCCACATATCATTTTGCAACCAATAGTTACGATAACGCCTCCCATGCCTGCGCCGAAAAAATGGGCAAATTTTCGTATGCTAAACCGTATTTATTACGGTGGTGTGGTTTTTCTATTATTACTTGTTTATTGTTTTCTCACTTTTCTAGCCAGCACTTGGCATCCGATAGTTTAAATAATACAGGCAAGCCATGACCGCTAAACTTGATGCGCTATTTTCACTTGACAGCTTACGCCAGAACTGGAAAAACAGCGTCGTGCCTGTCATTGTGCCAGCACAGAATAAAATTAATCTCACTATTTACAATCAATACCTTGAATTACAGCGGTTGATTACTGATAAATTTTCTAACACCGACAGCGTGTCAGACTCGCTTAAAAACTTAACCGCAGAAATAGAACTCGCATTTTCGCTAGACGCTACCGCTCTCCCCGCTGATGCTAAACAAAAGGACACGATTGTTGGGCTATTAGAAACGTTGGAAGAACTATTATGGGCAATGGATTTGTCTAAGACAGATGTATTATGACACCGATTGAAACCCGCATTGTTCAGCATAGTTGGCGATTTGATCCAATCAGCCTGCTGATGTTATTGGATTATCTGGGTTATGGTATGGATGAGATTTTATTTTGTAGCCACTTTAATAATTGCTCTCAAACGCGGCTGGTTGAGGGCATTGAGTTTCATGACTCGCCAAGGAAAGTCGTTATTACCCTTAATATCGGTCTGTTAGGTGGACAAAGTGTACTGCCCAATTATTTGTTTAAGCAGGTCGATAATGGCAGTGTTGACTCGGAATTGTTTGCGAAGTTCTTTGGCTATTTCGATGACCAGTTATTACGCCGTTTCTTGTTTTCCATTTATTCTGAATTCGATCAAACGTTTATTCAGAGTTGGGAATCCAGAAAAAATGCCTCACTTTATACGCTGAAATTAGATAGCATTACCACTTTGCACTGGTTAAGTCAGTTAGTTTTTCCAGAACTACAGGTTAGAGTGGAAAAGCGTACACTCAAACGAAATATCACCCTAAATTCGCCTATTTTGGGTAAATTCCATCTGGGTCACCAGACTGTATTTGGAAAAAGGAAAGAGATGTTGGTGTCTGGAAAATACATCACCCTCATCACTGATGAAGAAATGTTTACTAATGGTCAACCTTGGGTGCATGAAATAAATATGCGGCTGCAAAGTTTGATCTTTCCACTATTACGGAATGTAGGCGTAGATTTAGAAATATGGTTAGTAATTCGGACTCAAGGCAGTGCGCTTAGCTTGAAACAAAACAGTTATTTGGGTTATGAAAATATATTCAGTGACAAGTTACAGGTTCGGCGAATTCGAATTTTTTCTGGCTATTTATGTGATTAGCATGAAGAGAAACACACTATGAAAATTGACTTATTGCAGCGCAGTTTACCGATAAGGGAAAATTCTTGGCTTAACTCCACTGACCCCCGCTTCGATGAAATTGCAACGTTAGTACAGCAAGGAAATTATGCTGAAGCATCCCGTTTGAGCGAAATTATTCTTGCGGACGGGATTTATGACATTCGGCTGATTTGTTACTTCCTCTATGGCTACTGGCTGGAACATGGTTTAGCCAGTTTGGTAACGGTTATCGACTGCTTAGATTATGTTATTCTGGAAAATTGGGAGGCTATTGGCCCTGTCGCCCAGCGAGAAAAAATTGTCCAAAATAGTCTGAGCTGGTTATTTCGGCAATTACTGAAAAAAATCCAATACGAAGAAAAAAAAAATACCCAGTTGTGGCAACAGTGGAAGGATTCTATTAGTACGGATGAAGTAGATAATATGCTGAAATCCAGCGAAGCGTTTCGTTTAAGCATTAATCATCAGCTTCAGGATAATACCGAGTCTGTAGTCGTGTGTAGCAAGATAGAAACGTGGTTAAGGGCATTGCAACGTTTAGTATATAAGCCACCCGAAGTGGAGGTAGTAGAACCTGAAAAAATAGAGGTCGATATTATAGAAAAAATAAGTCCTGCCGCTCCTGTAACGGATGCTTCTAAAATTGAAGTGTCTCATCACATGGAGCTGTTGCTAAAAAAGTTAGCTGCTTTTGAATATTTGCTTCAAGAACAAAATTTTCCTAGAGCGGCACTGCTCGCAGATGATATTAACCAAACTTTAGCATCGTTCGACCCGATGATTTATTTTCCGAAAACATTCGGAACTTTCGTCAAGTTACAAGTGCTTAACTTTGAAGAATTATCCGTCTACGAAGAGCATAGGGGAAGCACACAATGGCAAGCCATGCAAGATTGGTTGAAAATTGATGTTGATAGTTTTATGAATGATTAGGAGGCTATGATGGCACTTTTAGTGACTGGCACCGCGATACTTAGCTGTTCTTTCGGAGCAGCACCGACACCGCTGACCGTATTACCAATCAACAAAGTATTGGTCAATATGCCCGCAGCCAATATCATGGATAACAAACCGTTTCTAAATATTACACCATTCGGAGTCTGCACCAGCTTAGCAAATCCAATGGTGGCAGCCGCCACGGCAGCGGCTTTAGGTGTTCTAATTCCTATGCCCTGTATACCAGCGACCGTAGCACCTTGGATTGTAGGAAAGCCCACTGTATTAATAGGTAATATGCCAGCCCTCACCAGTGATAGTAAATTGATGTGCATGTGGGCAGGGTGTATCAGTATCAGCTTTGCGGGTCAAGTCAAGGTGTCTTTGTAATGATTCTTTACTCCTGCCGAGACTGTCATGCCAATCAATGACGATAGCTTCTCTTGGTTTAACGCGAATTTTGCCGCTATCGAAGCGTCTTTATGGCGTGAAGACCAAGGCTCGCCCACCGATTTAAGCTGGCTGGATTTGAGTTGGAAAAATCCTGATCATTTTTGGATGGCTCTACATACCTATTGGAAACGGCAGCAGGGAATGCAAACAAAAAGTACTGCCTTATCCTGTTACGATTTTTACAATGATTTGGTGGTGCGGCAAAAAAGCCATACCACACCCGCTTATATTTGGTTTGATGGCGATAACTGGCAAACCTTGTCTTATGCCGAATTGGAACAATCGGTAAATGGCTTGGCAGCCGCGTGGGAAGACGTTGGCGTACAGGCGGGAGAGACACTGGTTATTTTGTATCCACAAGGCCCGCGCTGGCTAACAGCTTTGCTGGCTGGATTGCGTTTGGGCTTGGTGGTATCGTTATTACCGCCACAAGGCAACACCTTTGTACAGCATCGTCTGGAAAAGCTCGCACCGCAATGGTTAGCAATGGATTCACTGTACCGACACCGACTTGCTGAAGTCTGGCAAAAAATAGCCTTGCCTAACACCCCGTCATCCTCACCGCCTACGCGGCAATCCCATTTATATTCAGGCACGGCTATTATTGCCCAATGCTTTGATCCAACCAGCCTCACGCCCGATATACCGTGTCCTGTTGATGCCGCCAGCCTCTATTTAGGTGCTGTGCGTGATGGTGTTTTGTCTTTAGGAATTAAACCAGGCTTAGCGTGTGC
This sequence comes from uncultured Methylococcales bacterium, assembly GCA_903902705.1. Lineage (GTDB taxonomy): Bacteria > Pseudomonadota > Gammaproteobacteria > Methylococcales > Methylomonadaceae > UBA4132. The sequence continues at coordinate 9,539 of CAIUVX010000149.1, read as the reverse complement.
CGCCCCCGACTGGCATTCAATGGAAAGCCAACCCGCGCTGGTGTTGGCGGTGTTATTGAATGGTGGCACTTGGGTACACATCGAATTTTCAGCGTTGGAAAAGCAACCAGAGCGACTGTTGGAACAGCACATTGATATATTGGGAGTAAGCCGTAGTCTGCGTGATCTGTTGCGGCGAAATCCTCCCAATGGTGAAAAATCATGGCGTTATTGGTTTCGCCATCCCGCTGAATCAGCGGACTTAACGCTGTGGTTGGACTTTATTCAAAAAGCACAATTGCAATCCAGTTATTCGGGTAATATACTCTGGAACACGACTCTGGGCGGAGCGATATTTTTTTCCTCCAAATGCCTAGGACAAGCCCATCACGAGACCATACCCGCTGCGGCGTTGTGTTGGCAATTTGGCATGATCGCCGCCCCCGATTTGCCTTGTCTGGATGGTTCGGGACGCATAGCCTTGGGCAAAGAAGAAAAAGGAAAAATGCTTTGGACACCCACCCCCCATATTTTGGCACTGTATTTAAACGCTTGGCATTATCTAGGCAACTATCCGCGTGGTCGGGCGGCACGCACTTACCCGCGTCAAGAAATTCTGGACGTACTGTCGGCTTGTGAACCCTATTTAGCATTAATCGAAGCCTCGGTACATGGCGGCGATGCCGATCCACGTCAAGTGCTGTTGGCATTTGGCGAGGACGTAGATACCAAAGCCTTGCAAGCCCGCATTGAAACCGAATTAGGCAGTGAATTTTTACCCGACCGCATTGAAGTGTTACCGCTGTTACCCAAACGCAATAAAGCAGGCGGTGCGGATCAAGAATGGTGTCAGTTCCATTATTTAACTGGCGAGCTTTATCGACGACAACGGCACGAAATTTATCGCTGTTTGTCAGAGTTAAAACAAAAAATTTTAACATAGGGTGTTAGCGATAGCATATTGCCAGTTTATGCTGTGATGAGTATGATTTAAAACCTATGGAAATGAGAGAGAAAAGTAGTCATTCATTGATTACAACGATAGGGCGGATTAGCAATAGCGTAACCCGCCTTACCTGCTGCGCAATACGCTATCGCTATTGTGCCGTACGCAGTGAACACAAGATAATATACATTCAGAGTGTGAAGCACCCTCTGTTCAAGCGAAGAAAACAAAATAATGAGGATTTAAAATGCCGACGGTAGAAGAGACGTTAATAGATCTAAGCAATCGTTTAGTGACCTTGGAAGATAAAATGAATCAAGCGAACAGAATGATCGCACAAAATATGTTTGCCATTGTCCGTCTGGAAATAGCTAATAGCTGTGATGCGATAACAAACACTATGATAGAAGTAAAGTGTGAAATAACTGGTAAGGGGACGGCTGCATTGGTGATGAATGTTGCAGGAACCTTGGTGATGATAGGAGGTAATGTTCTTACTGGAGGTGGAATGAGTGTACTAGGAGCTGTGCTTGCCGCTGCGGGGTCTGCTGTGTCAGCGGCGGCGAGTAATAATGTGGACGGTTTTATTAGAGCGGGATCATCAGCCATATCAACGGCTGTAGTAGCTGACGTTGATGGCGTTAGTGAAATTAAAGGATGGAATCTTAAGTCAACTCCCCCTGTAGCACTAGGCAGAAGTCAAGCAATGAAGAGTTCAGCTATTGCAAATACTGGAGTCGATGGTGCTCTGAAATTAAAGGGTCTGCTGCCACCAAGTAAAGCAAAGGCACCGCCGGCGGCTTTTAAAGCTACATATAGCAGAACTGCTTTTATTAAACATGGTGCGGGAGGCGCAAGTGCGATAACTTTTGATGTTCAGAAGGCTATCGTAGATGCCTACGAGGATACAATGAAGCTGCTTACAGCTGATTTAACAAACTCTGCAACGGGTGTGTTACCAGCTGCTGGTAGCCTGTTGGCTAAGATAGCAAAAGCACCATTAGCGGATAATATGAAAAGTGATTTACATCCTCTGACTAAACATGTGTTAACAACGGCTTTAGACAAGTTGACAACTGGAGGTACTCAATATATGAATGTTAAAGGATCGACGCTTACTCGTGGGTCAACTACTAAAGCCGCTCAACAATATGTCAAGGAGGGTTATAAAATACTATCGGGTCTATGTCAGAAAGGTGATCCTTTACTAGATGGTAAGGCGTTGATTTTTGAGATAAAAAAATTACTCCCGTGAATATAATTATTCTAACATTTTAACGCGATAAGATGCGCTAAATAGGATGTACTGAGGTACGAACGCGATCGTTCGAGTGACGATGCGATTGATGCGTCTCCTATCGTCGGCACATCATAATGCTCTTAAGTAGATGAACAAAAACGCGATAAGATGCGCTATATAGGATGTGCTGAGGTACGAAGCGCATCGTTCGAGTGACGACGCGATTGATGCGCCTCCTATCGTCGGCACATCATAATGCTCTTATCAATAAAACACGATTAAATGAATTTAACACGCATTTGGAACCCGATAAGCTCGTAGGGCGCAATAGCGATAGCGTATTGCGCCGCATGAAAAGCCACTTATACGACAATCAATAAAATCAACTACTTCCTAACTGCTAATAGTTACTCTAAGCACAAAAATAATAATTATGATTATTGAAAAATTTAATTTAAAAGCTCAGGAATCGATTGAACGCGCCTGTCGTTTAGCTGTTGAAAAAGATCATGGTGTGGTTACGCCTTGGCATTTTTTATACGCGCTGTTGGAGTCAAAAAACAGTATAGGACGGCAATATCTGGAGCAGGCAAATATTGATCTAGTGATGTTAGATGCTGCTGTCGGCGGGCAATTAATCGCTCAACCCAAGGCGTTGAGAAATGCACAACAAACGCCTATTAATCGTGAACTGGAACGGGTGTTTATTTTTGCTGAACAAACATCCCTCCGCATGGGTGATAAATACATCGGTATTAATCATTTATTGATCGCACTGTGGGAGCAGGAGGAATGTATTATTGTATTAACCGAGGCGGGGGGCAGCAAAGAAACGTTTATAAAAATGCTGGAACAAATCCCCAAAGGCGGTTATAAAAATGGTAGCAGTGTCGGTGAATTTGAATATCTGAGCAAATATACCCGCGATTTAACCGAGTTGGCGCAGCAAGGTTTACTGGATCCAGTCATCGGTCGCATAGATGAAATTAACCTTGCTATTCAGGTATTGTGTCGGCGCATTAAAAACAATCCGATTATTATCGGTGAACCTGGTGTCGGTAAAACGGCTCTTGTTGAGGGATTGGCGCAACGCATTATCGCGGGTGATGTTCCCAAGGATTTAATAGGCTGTTCGGTTTTAGCGGTGGATATGGGGTCGTTGATTGCGGGTGCTAAATACCGAGGTGAGTTTGAGGAACGTTTCAAACGCCTGTTGCAGGAAATTATTGATGCAGGCAATGTGCTTATTTTCATCGATGAAATTCATACGCTGGTCGGTGCTGGCAAGGCGGAAGGCTCGATAGATGCGGCGAGTTTACTCAAACCCGCCTTGGCAAGAGGAGAAATTCGCTGCATCGGTGCCACTACTAACGAAGAATACCGTAAATATTTCGAGAAAGATGCAGCTTTGAATCGCCGTTTTCAAGTGGTGCGCGTTGATGAACCGAATGATGAAATTGCCGTCATGATTCTGCGGGGCATTAAAGAAAAGTATGAAATGCACCACGGTATACACATCACCGAAGCGGCTTTGCTGGCAGCCGTTCGCCTTTCTCGACGTTATATTGCGGATCGATTCCTGCCAGATAAGGCGATTGACTTAATTGATCAAACGGCGGCAACAGCACGGATTGGTCTGTCCGCTAAACCTGCTGAACTGGAAATTTTAGATCGCCGTTTAGTTGCATTGGAAATCGAATTATCTGCACTGGCGAATGAAGAGGCTGAAACCCGCAAACAACAGTTACAGAGCGAAATAACCGAGCTGCGTGAAAAAAGTATTCAGATGACTGAACGCTGGGAACGGGAAAAACGGGCAATGACCGAAGTACAAACCGCCCGCAAGCTACTGGAAGAATCACGCCGAGAAATGGAGCAAAAAATTCGTGAGGAAGATTTTGTGCGCGTTGCCGAATTGCAGTACAAAGTCATTCCCGCAGCAGAAAAAATCCTTGCTGAATACGCTGATATTGATACCACTGAAATCCATCCGCAGAAAAACTCGATTGATGAACAGGATATTGCGGTCACGGTCGCACAATTGACGGGCATTCCTGTGTCGAAAATGCTCGATTCTGAACAACAGAGACTATTGCAATTGGAAAGCCATTTGCGGGAGCGCGTGGTTGGACAGGAAGACGCGATTACGGCGGTGTCCAAGGCAATTCGTCGTGCGCATACCAATCTGCAAGATGCGAATCGCCCGCTGGGTTCATTTTTGATGCTAGGGCCTACTGGGGTTGGTAAAACCGAACTAGCAAAAGCATTGGCGCATTTTTTGTTCAATGACGATACTTCAATGGTGCGTATCGATATGAGCGAGTTTATGGAAAAACATTCGGTTTCCCGACTGACGGGTGCGCCTCCAGGTTATGTTGGTTATGAAGAAGGCGGAGTGCTAACCAATCAAGTGCGTAATAAACCGTATAGTGTAATTTTGTTCGATGAGGTAGAAAAAGCTCACCCTGATGTGTTTAATCTGTTCTTGCAACTATTGGATGAAGGTCGTCTGACTGACAGCCAAGGTCGGTTAGTTAATTTCACCAATACCTTAATCCTAATGACTTCTAATCTGGGTTCTGAGTATATCGAACCAGTGGAAACCGAAGAAGAACAATACCTTATGCAGGCGCAAATTATGGAAAGTGTGCGCAATCATTTCCGTCCTGAATTTCTCAACCGTCTGGATGATATTTTAGTTTTTCGTCAACTTACCCCAGAAACCATGCACCCTATCGCCGAGATTCAACTCAAGCGTTTGGGTAAACGTTTAGCAGAACGCAACATTCAGCTCACTATCAGTGACGAGGCAGTAAACGCGCTGGCAGAATGGGGTTTCAATCCACTGTATGGCGCACGACCTTTAAAACGGGTCATTCAAACGCGGGTTCAAGATATGCTGGCTGAGCTTTTGCTTAAGGGTGAGCTGCGTGATGAGCAACAGCTCATCATTAGTATTACTGACGGCGAATTAGTGTTTACGGGGGGTGAAAAAAACAATCCAGAGGATGCCGAGAATGCTGATCTGGAAGAGGTGATTCAAGAGCCTCAGGATATTTAAAGACTATGCTGAATACGATAATAACCACGTTAAGTTGGTTTGATTGGCTGGGTCTGACGATTATATTGGTGTTGCTGTGCGTGTTGGTATTCCTGATTTGGCGACGTAAACACCCCAAAGATAGCAATAAACCAATTGTGCTTGCAGAGCCGTTATTGGCATCAAACCGCTTATTAAAAATATGGCGTAATTTTATTCATTCCATTCCGTGGCGATTACGTTCCAATGCACTGTCTGTGCCGCTGTCTTTGGTTATTGGTGAAGCGGGTTGCGGAAAAACTGAAATCATTGATGAATATGCTGAATGGCAGGGACAGGATTTCTGTTTTAATCCCAGTGTCATCGGTGATCCGTTGCTACAAATTTATCAAGGTGCTGAGGCGTTGGTGTTGGAATTTTCATCATCACTGCTTTACGACACCAACCGTGCCACTTATCAGGCGATAAGAAAGTTATGGCAACATTTACCCACAGACCCTCAAGCTGTGGTGGTGATAGACGTAACGACCTTATTAGATCCACAACCAGAACGTCTACGACTGTCAGGTCGGGCATTATTAGGCAAACTGAAAGTATTCGGTGAGCTGGAAAACGCGCCTTTGCCGCTGACTCTGGCTTTAACGCACATGGAAGAGGTTCATGGCTTTGTGGAGTTCTGTACTTTTTTGGAAACAGCAGGTATACCGCTACAAATAGAGTTTCCAGAAGGGGATGGTATTAATCGTCTGGAGTCCTGCTTAGACGATTTTCAGCACTATCTGAGCCGCGCATTAGTTGGCTGTCCTGCTCAAGACTACCTTAAAATAGTTGAATTTCTTGATGAAGCCCCGCGTGTACTGGGGGTTTTATCCGATTTTTTGCATCAAGCAGGTTTACATCAAGATAAAACATCACCCCCTGTCATAAGGCTTTGCCTACTGTCAAAACAGGTGCATAGTTTTGATTGTAACCCTTTCGCACTACCCTCCAGTTTTGTAGCACAATCACCATTTACTCTGAGCTATCATGCAAAAGCTGCACTCATTTTATTATTAGCGGGCGTTAGCTATCTCATTGGCAGTTATTGTTATCAAAAATCGCTGCTTATCGAGGTAATGGAAAATATTAAATTGGTTCGTACAACGCCAATCGATCTCTATCCAGAAAAAATTAGTCATTTGTTTCTGGACTTCAGTGCCGATTTGAACAAATACCCACTATTGACGTTTCAGCCCAATTTTTTTCCTCAGATGGTTGAATACAGTAATCATTTACTGCTTCGAGAAATACGCACCAATTATTTAATCCCGTTAGTAACACAAGCACAATTTGAACCTGATAGTGTTTTTAAAACGATTAAACTGTTGTCTCTGTTGTATGCAAAGCCCGACAATGACATGGGCAGATTAATATTGTCACAATTGTACAAAAAACCAGCGGATAACATAATTAAGCATAGATTGCTTATCACTGAGTATATAGCGAATAATTCATATACTGATGAGCTAGATCTGCCTCTCAATGAAATCGATTATAAATTGACTGAAATTTATGACGCAAAACAGACGGATTTATTGTCTCTGCTCCAAAAATCCACGCAAATTTTTAAAAAACAGACTATTAACGAGTCAGAATTAACGGGTATTTTTCAACAAAGCACTGCGCTGCTTAAATTTATTGACGAGCTTAATAGTCACTCGTATGAGCAATTGATGATGAATTGGTTATTGCAGAACACAGGTTTGGCGATAAATTTACAACATTATAACGATGAACAAACTATATTCCGTCAGAAGCCTTTGGAGCAATTACTGCGCTTGGTTAATAATCTTAGCCTTAACAATACCGATGCTTGTGCGGCGACTGACTCCATAAACCAGTGCATTGAACAGGTAAAAGTAGTTGTTGATAACAAAACAAATCTTACTCCTTTAACCATGCACTTTAGTATTAATGACCAGTTCTTTTCTTATTCCAATACCGAATGGATTGATTTGCTGACGCGCAGCCGTGTGGTCACAATGCTACGCAACATTATGCTTAGCCATAAAAATTATAATGGTTGGGTTTTCTTCGACTCGGTATCCAATTATCCTAATGTGGAGATGAACGGCAGTAATAATGGCGAAGCACTGTTCGCAGGTAAGGGGCGTATTGACGGACGTTTGTCTGCCGATGCTTTTGAAAAACAAGTTAAACCCACCATCATGGCATTGTCAGATGTGGTTGCAAAACTACCGATTAATACTGATGAGAAAAGACGTTTTAATGATTTTGTCCTGACAAATTTGCGTATTTACTCTGATAACTATGTAAGTGCGTATTTAAACTACTTTCAGCAACTTCAGGTGCGCATCAATTCTCCTTGGGAGTTGGATTATGTTCTGAACCAAATACAGCAACCTAATTCCCCGTTATTAGAAACACTGCTACAAATAAAAAACAACACCACACTGGTGTTACCTGCCTCACCCAACTTTCAACCGTTCGCACAAAAGCTGATGGCATTTCGTTATATTAAACAGCTGATGGCAGAAAAAGATGGCGTTTACCCTGAATTTCAAAAATATCAAGCCATCATGGCACAAATGCAAAATGATCTGAACTCGCATGAGCCTTATTTGCCGCAAAAGACCGATGGCGATGCCGCAGGTTTAAAAGGTGCATTAACGCCGATGGGACGCGGGGCGTGGGCTATATTGCTCAATGATGACAGCTCTTATTCAAAGCTGGTCAAAAACTGGTTGCAAAATGCAGGTATTCCAAAGAAAGAACAACAACCGTTCCTAGCACCTACACAGAAAGTCGCGGAATTAGGCACTGCCGAAATCAAGCAAACTATCGACGGCTTATGGACAGATATATGGAGTTCTAATGTTCAGCCGCTATTGGTCAACTTTCCTTTCCAACTCGACGCTGGTAAGGATAAAGAACTGACCACGAATGATTTAATCAAAACTTTTCATCCGAAACAAGGCGTATTTTGGGTGACCTTTCAGCAATACCTAGCCCCATTGTGCAGTTTTGGCAATGGCGTATGGGTCAAGCGTCAGGAATTAACCGATAGTTTGGCGTTACCTGCAAATTATTTTAAACGGCTCAACGCGGCTCAACAACTCACCGCTAACCTGTGGGATAAAGAGGGCAATCCAACACCGCTGCAATTATCAGTTAAACCTGGATTATTGCCCGCTTTTGACAGTAAACAAATACCAAACGCGCCGCTGGTATCTTTGACTTATTTGCGCAATGGTGGTGCGTCAGTATTAGGCTTCAACCAACAAGAAACGTGGCATAAATTATCCTTGGAGTGGTGGACAGCACAGCCCGCAGCGGCTGGCGTAGAATTTCGTAAAGATGCTGATCCGACTCAAGTCTATGCCGACATGACCGTGACAGATTCTCCTTGGAATTTTTATAGACTATTACAACAAGGTAAATCGACTGGCAATACGCATTATCAATGGCTATTCGCCCATCCTAACTTTCCAGAACAAAAGTTAAACGTTGAATTCACCTTTCAAAACAGCCCGTGGGTTCTGTTCACTAATCTTGCAGGAAGTTAATTAATGACACGCCTCTCATCTTGGACTATTTTTTCATCACTGATTTTAGCAATCTTATTAACAGCCTGTGCTAGCGATCCGACACCGCCTCCGCCAGTGGGGTTTGAAATTACAGCGGATTATCAGACTAACAATAGTCGTTTATTTTATTTCGTCGCGCGTACGACTAACGATAAACAATTTATGCTTGAAAGCTATCAAGACGTTGCCAATAAAGCGTTCTCTGATCCGCAAGATCCAAGTGTATTAGGCGTATTTTCGATAGTACCTGGCACAAAACAGGAATACAGCGTCAACCTACCTGCACAAGGGGCTGTTGCTTTATATTTTTTATTCACCCAACCAGGTACACAATGGAAAAAACTGCTTTCCGTACCCCTTAAAGATAAATACAACATTAATTTAACGCCCACTAGCCAAGTCGAAATTATCGAGGATAAAAGCTGGTTTTAATGCAATCGTTTCTGTTGTAAAGTTTGAGGGTGAGTTTAAACAAACGTCATCAAAGTCCTACGAGATTTTATATTTTGAATCGCTGTCGTGAGGTCATCAAATTATTTTTTTTAGCCAATTGTGTAAATTAGCTTTAGTGGTTTTGTAACAGATCTACTGCCAAATAACGCTAAAATAACCTGAGTTCGACATAAGAATAAACTTAAGAAGCAGCCTTTTTAAAAATCTGAAAGAATATAAGCAAGCACGCGAAACGCTTTCAAAAAAGGCTATTGTTCATGATTTTACATCAACTATTCTGTGACACTGATGATT
>CAIUVX010000148.1 GCA_903902705.1 uncultured Methylococcales bacterium | reverse complement strand
TGTACCAAGGGCTACAGACCACTACTAGCAAATTACGCAGGAATCCTTACGCCTAGCCAATGTCGTTACTCAGTTGAAATCTTTATCGTTATGACCGCATATTGCCTATTTTGCCAAACCCAACCCGAAGATTCACTTCATCGCATTTACCACGATACTCAATATGGCTTTCCACTTGAGGATGATAATGCCCTGTTTGGTAGGCTCATTCTTGAAATCAACCAAGCAGGTTTATCATGGAACACAATTTTACGAAAAGCTGATAACTTTCACGTTGCTTATGATGGCTTTGCAGTTGAGAAAGTTGCCAACTATTGCGAGCAAGACCGTCGGCGTTTGATGGCAGATGCGAGCATCGTGCGTAATGGTCTCAAAATAAACGCGTATTGTGAATGCTCAACGCATATTGGAACTCCAGCGTGATTACGGTTCGTTTAAAAGCTGGCTGGACAAACATCAAGGCTTCTCAAAAGCAGAATGGACAAAACTGTTTAAGAAAACCTTCAAATTCACAGGTGGAGAAATCGTTAATGAATTTCTCATGTCTACAGGGTATTTGCCTGGCGCACATGATGAAATCTGTCCAATTTTTCAAAAATTAAAATCATCGTGAAATGTTTGCTTCCAAAAATGCCACGATTCCGTGGTAGGTTTTACAAACGATTTGGTTAGCTATTCGACTAAACACAAGGGAAACAAGATGTGGTTTCAAAAAGAAATAACTTTACAAGCAAAAAGACGTGGCTTTCATTTAGTTACTCGTGAAATTCTAAGTGAATTGCCTGAATTACAAACGCTATCTGTTGGGATACTGAACGTTTTTATCAAACATACTTCTGCATCCTTAACCATTAACGAAAATGCAGACCCAACAGTTCGCCAAGATTTTGAGAGTTTTTTCAATCGTGCTGTACCAGAAAATGAACCTTATTATGAACACACTGATGAAGGCAGTGATGATATGCCAAGCCATCTAAAAAGCAGCTTGCTTGGATGCAGCCTGAACATTCCAATTACAAATGGAAAGTTAAATCTTGGAATCTGGCAAGGTATATATTTGTGTGAACATCGTAATCACGGCGGTGGTCGAACATTGGTTTTGACCTTGCAAGGCGAATAAGCCATGAGTTCTGTTTTAGAAGTTGACGTTTTATGTGTTGGTCATGCCAGTTACGATTTAATTTTTACCGTTGATTATCACCCAACTGCTGATGAGAAAGTGTTTGCCAATGATTTTTTAGCTTGTGGTGGAGGTCCAGCGGCTAACGCGGCGGTGCAGATTTCTAAATTGGGTGGCAGCTCTGCTTTTGCTGGTTATCTAGGTAAAGATTTGTATGGCGAAAAACACCTGCAAGAATTCATTGAATCAGGCGTGAATTCAAGCTTGATTGTTCGAGGTGATTTACCCACACCGTTGTCAACGATATTGGTAAAACCTGATGGCAAGCGCAGTTTAATCAATTACAAAGGACAGACAAAATCTTTGCCTGAAAATGCAATCGATTTTTCTCGCGTTAAACCTAAAGCGATTTTGTTTGATGGTCACGAACCGCATATTTCACTACCTCTAGCTGAATACGCCAAAAACGCTAACATTCCAACGATTTTAGACGCAGGGTCATTAAATTCTGGTACACAAGCATTGCTGT
>CAIUVX010000147.1 GCA_903902705.1 uncultured Methylococcales bacterium | reverse complement strand
GGTTAACAACTCAAGTAAATAATCAGGAATGGCTTTAGGGCGCAGAGTATGTGCATCTAAACAGGCGATACGAACGATGCCAGTACACAACAGCTCATCGCCACGGTTAATATGTTGGCTAAAGGTAAAGCTGGCTTTTTTAGAGTCAATCACTTTCGCGCTGACCTGCAAAAGCTCATTAAACAATGCAGGACGCAAATAATCAATCTGTAGCGAGCGTACCACAAAAATAATGCCTGCATTCGCTCTCAACCAATCTTGTTCATAGCCCAATGTGCGAAGCATCTCCGTTCGCACACGTTCAAAAAATTTCAGATAGTTAGCATGATACACCACGCCGCCAGCGTCAGTGTCCTCATAATAAACCCGAATCGGGTAAGTAAATTTTTTCACTGTGGTCATTTATTCAAATAAATTTAAAACATACTCAATTTTAATAGCTAGGGCGTATCCAGACAATCTTGCTTAAAAAGCCCGTACTTTGCGCGTGCTGTTTTCTATCACTGTCAAGCAAGTTCCCGATTCCAACGATGCAAAGTTAGGCTTGGCTTTAAACATATTGTTTAACACAGCCGTGCTGGTTGCATTGGTCTTAAAACAAATAGGCAAACCTATTTGTTCCATGTAGTCATCCGATTGCCCCGCATAATCGTCTGGACTTTGCGAAGCCATGAAAACCGTTAAACCATGCGACCTATGCAAGCGTACCATTTTGCTTAGTCCATCATGTTTAGCATCTAATAATGGACGCGCTTCATCGACTGCAACCGCCATACGAACCGCACGGTGATTATTTTCATCCATTGGTGATTCTGGCAAGGTTTGTAAATAACGATGTAACGCATCAAATAATAAAAAGATAGCTAACCGCCGACTTTCAGTCGGTGCGCCACCAAACGTTAATATCCAGCTTTGACTAAAAAATTCAGCGGGTGATAATGTGGGTTCAAATAAGGTGTATTGACAAAGTTCATGGATAATGGCGATAACACGGTCGGGTTTATTGCTTTTGTTATCATCTTCATAATGGCGTTCGATAGCCTGTTGAATAGCCAACATGGTGATATTTTTCCGCTTAGCAAACAGCGGTTTTAATGCTTCAAGCACATTCATTTTTTGGTTGTCAGTCAAGCCTTTTGCTAAGGCTTTATCTAACGATTCACGAAATGCGATAGTAACATCCCGCGCCGCGTCTGCACTTGCAGTAGAACCCGCAAATATATCTAACGGTATAGGTTGGCTAGGAATTTTTAAAAATTTTGCGCCTAGTGCATTTGCTAACCCGTACCGTTCAGCTAACTCATCTTTCTGCACATCAATCAGCAATACAGGAACGCCTGTTAATTCACGCAACTCTGTCAGTAATTTAAGCATCATGCGGGTTTTGCCTGAACCACTCTGCCCCATAATAGCGACATTGGGTGAATAACCTTGACCATTGATAACCCAATTTATAACTTCGCCAGAATCTTTATCCTGCCCTAAATTCAGTGCAACAGCTCCTGAACTTAATTTATCGTGCTGGCTTTTTTTCTTATCATTGGTAGTTAAATAATCACCCTCATTAGGTAATGAGGCGCGGCGAGTTATCAGCAATTCGACAAATTTATTGTAATCTCCCGCTATATCCCAATCCTGTTGTAATAACGAAATACCGCGCCGCCAATGGTCTCTAACCGCGTGTTGTAACACTTCCAAATTAATCGTTTTATTAGGTGAATGTTGGTTGATATTTTCTACAAGCAAACCTACCCAAAGCAACGCACCTTGTTGTTCATCCCCAAATAGCAAATTGCCTTTGATAGTAATACCTTTTGCATCGGGTGCAGTTTCTGGAAAGTTAGGTTCACCTAATGACCGTCCGATTGCTAAACGTGCTATTTGATAATGCGCTGAAAAGCCCAGCCAATTAAAAAGCTCTTTTCCTTGTTTAGTCGCTTCTGCACTGGTGGTAAAGTTAGCTAACCATACTTTAGTAGTGTCTATATCACTCATAATTGACCAATAAACCTATGCTTTCTATGCCATTCTAGGTTTTTCTGACTTGGGCGATATACCGATTGTAGCCATGAAAAATCAAGTTTCTTAGAATGATAGGATACCAGACTTACTTGATTTATTGCCTGTTCTGTAAATGCGCCACACGCAACCACTATTTCAAAATCAGGATTTATTGACCAGAGTCCTTGGTCAAACGCCCAATGATGATTACGGCACAATGCCATGCCATTATTAATATCGTCATTTCTACTATGTGAAAACTGGTGAATATGTGCCGCTTCAACTAATGTGATCCCAGACGGTAACAATATTTTTACTTCGCAAAGAGCGCAAGAAAAGCGATAAAGTGGCACGATTTGAAACCTAAATTTAATGTCTCTGCCTTGCTTAATATCCACCTCATTAGACGCAACAAACACACTACCCCCATTTAAGAGAATATCGTTTGCATCAAAATTTAATAGTGAAAGTAGCTTAATTTGCTCTTCAGGAAAAAACCAACTACCTGCTATTAGAATTTTTCGGGCGCGATCTCTATTTTCTTTATCTTGCATTAATGCAAAAAACTCTTCGGGCATTTCCGCGTGTGAAATTACCTTGTTCAGTGAATCAACGGATGTGGGGCGAATACTACCAAGAGCAGCATCTAAGCCATGAATAGCAACGGGCTTCAAAAATCCATCGCTTTGAAGATAAAAAAACGGTAATTCAACTCGACCAATTCCCCGTCCTCTGTAACTCACTATTTCCCAATAACCTAAAAAATGAAAGGCAAGCTCTGGCGTTAATTTCACGATGTTTGAAGTAATCGCACTGCTTTCTATTTGGTCAAGAATAGCCAATAACAAAAGCGGTTTATGTGGGGCGGGATTTTTTGATGCCCTATCAACCCGTAGCTTGGAAAGTTTCTTATACCAATCTGTTTGCATAGTTTGTTGTGCTGGTTTTCTATCCAAAGGCGGCGAATGATTCGACAACAGCTTCACTAATCAACGGCTCACCATATTCTGCTTGAGTTTCAAGCAATTTTTGTAAAATTATTCCGCGTGCCTGTATCGTGAAAGGGCCGGGAATGTGTATGCCTCGTTCTACATTAAAAGTGACTTGACCATTACGCCTTGCTACTTGCCGCATAGAGGGGTCATTACGGATACTTTTTATCCAATCTCTAAAGGCAATCAAACAACTGTACTGTGATTTTCCGCTATCAACAAAACCTTGTAAGCTTTTGTCTTTTTCTACGACAGTACACGTCCAGCAACCAAAACGACTAGAGTTAGTGCCACAACCAGCGGCTTCATCTTTGGACAGAACAACGGGGCATTCACCACCTTCGGCATCACGGTAAAGTTGAATTAAGCCACGATGTGTACCGCCCCAAGGTGGAGATTGTGAGGCGAGAATTTCCCACACTTCGTCGGTCGTTAAATCAACAATCGGACGATAAACCAATGCACCTGATAACCCAGAATGAGGTGAAAGATTACTGTCAGTAAGATTGCCACGTTTTTCAATACTGGCACGGCGTGAATTACTTTCCTCTGAACGCACACCTAATAAAATAATAGCCGCGCCACACGCAGAAACTGAGTCCAGAATATAACGACTGCTAGGTTGTATTTTTAAGCGGTCGGTACACCAACGCATGGTTTGATTGGGTGTAGGATAACCTCTACCAATTAAATTAACCCAAAAAGATTGTTCTAAGTCTGGCTGAGTCGTGATAACCGTAATGGGTAGACGAAGATTTTGCGCGGCTTTTTCAATAACTGACTGTGTGGCGTGTAGATGTGCCATGACTAAAGGGCTTTCTACCAGTGTATCGTTAGAAACAATATGAACATGGCGCGTTCTTTTTGATGGCGCAACTGAAAGCAAAGCATCAAAAACGGCATGAGCCACTAACGTACTGTCTTTACCCCCTGAAAAACCAACTATCCACGGGTAATTTTGTGTTTCAGATAGGTATTCTTCACGAATCGCGGCGACAATATCGGCGAATTTTTCAGTGGCATCTTCTGCTGAATCGCTTGATTCAAGCGATAGATTTAATATGTTCATAGATGGTAAATAATCGTGTTCTATATAAAGTGTTACAGCTTACTCAAACAAATCCACCGACGCGCCAAGTTGTTTAGGTGGTTGTAAACCAAAATGGGTATAGGCGTGTTGCGTGACTGTCGAAGCGTGAATGTGGTTCGACAAGCTCACCACGAACGGTATCGTTTTATTGTGCTTTAGCTATAATTCAATGCGCATGGCTCGTTGCGCACTTTCAACTTGCACCGCAGGCTCAATCGTACCGCTTTGACGCATTCTGGAAAATTCTTTATAACCCGCCAAAAATATTTTT
>CAIUVX010000146.1 GCA_903902705.1 uncultured Methylococcales bacterium | reverse complement strand
TAAATCTTTTTCCGTCAAGTTTGTTATTCGAAGCACATTAATATTATCTTCAATATCCGCTATTTTAACTTTTCTGGCGATAGGATTTTGCTTAGCCCTTAACACAAAATCATGGTAATTTTCGCCAGATTGTTTGGTAAGACATAACACCGCTTCAACCACTACGCTAGGAATACCCTCGCTAATTAGATCGAGGGCGGTGATGTCAGAATCCTCAATCACATCATGGAGCAAAGCCGCCGACATTTCTATCTCCGTTGTCATTTTTGCCATTATTCTAAGCGGATGGAGGATATAGGCGCGTCCCGCTTTATCGGTTATGCCCGTATGGGCGCGAAGTGCGATAGCCAATGATTTTTCGATGATAGTCATGATGATGAAAGAAAATAATGGAGAGTGAGAATTTCTTGTTTTTAGTGATTGCCAACGGTCATTATAACAAATTCAACTTAGATTGCTGATTGCGAGAAAACGCTTAGACGGGTAACGTGTAAACTAACCGTCAATATTTTGATTCGACACTTACCCTAAATTATTTTTGAGTTTTGTTATGACACAATATGATTCTTCTGACATCAATAACGCCGCTAAACAACTCAAAGCAGGCAAAGTTATCGCCTATCCAACCGAAGCGGTATATGGCTTAGGTTGTGATCCGCTCAATGAACAAGCAGTCATGCACTTACTGCATATCAAGCAACGCCCGATAGAAAAAGGGCTAATTTTAATTGCCGCTTCAATACAGCAACTCGAACCCTATTTGATTTTGAATGACGAGATACGAGCGCGAATTACCCCAACTTGGCCAGGTGCTGTGACGTGGGTTATTCCCGCGCAAAACAACGTGCCAACATGGCTAACAGGTGAACACAACACGCTTGCCGTCAGAGTAACCGCACATCCTATTGCCCAACAATTATGCGCGTGTTATGGTGGTGCAGTAGTATCTACCAGTGCCAATGCGACTACTCAGCCTGCAATGAAAACAGCCGCGCAGGTATTAAGCGTTTTTGCTGACAGCGAGGTTTTTGTCCTAGATGGCAAGGTGGGCGAACTTTCACAAGAAACAGCTATTTATGATGCAGTGAGTGGTGTGCGTTTACGTTGAGTTCTGGATAGCATCCAAACACAGGATTTACCGCGCTTACCCAATGATTAGTGATTACCGAATGGATTAATTTTCAAAAAAGTAATACTAAAATTGACTTGAGAACCTGTATATCACATAATCATTACGGTTATTTGGTATTGAATAATCAGTTACTTAAACATAAACTAATGAGGAGTTTAACGATGGCTTTAATTACTTGGACAGCAAGTCAATATGGTACTAATGTTGGTTTTGCAGATGACGAACATAAAATTTTGTTCGGCAAACTGAATAACTTGTACGATTTAGCCACAGGTGGAGCAGAGCGTTCTGCAATTGGCGCACAGTTGGATGATTTGATTGCGTATGTGGTTGGGCATTTTGCGCATGAAGAAAAAGAAATGATCGCAAAAGGCTACGGCGGCTATGAGCGTCACAAAGCAGAACACGATGCCTTAGTGGGTATTTGCGCAGGTCTACAAACAAAGTTTCATGCAGGTGAAGCAGAGGTTGATGATGGCGTTGGTCAATTGGTTAAAGGTTGGTTAGACAGTCATATCCCAGCTTTTGATATGCCTTATGCTGACGCGTTAAATAGCTAATAGACTGCTTCTCTAAAAATAAAAGACCTGTGAATTTGCGTGATTCACAGGTCTTTTTTATGCAAAACAGAATCATAGCTCAAGGACAACTGGCATAGAATGTCATCATGAGTTAAAATCGCCAGCTTTATTTGTGCAAATTATTATAAGTAAAAGGGAATTGCCTAAATTTTTTGGGTAATCATTACGAAACGATATAAAGCAACAAGAGTTTATAACTACCAACGAGGAGTCTGCTCCGTGAATAAAATAAAGAAACTGTCCGTAGGTGTGACCTTAATGACTATAGGTCAACAAGCCGCACACGCGGATTACGCGCTCAATTTAATGCAAGGGGTTACGAAAGTAAGTCATGATATTTATGATTTACACATGTTAATTCTGTGGATTTGTGTGTTTATCGGTGTCGGCGTGTTCGGTACTATGTTTTATTCGATTTACCATCATCGTAAATCGAAAGGACATCAAGCAGCACAATTTCATGAAAATACCACGGTTGAGATTATCTGGACGATTATTCCAACACTAATCTTAGTTGGCATGGCTATTCCAGCTACTAAAACCACGTTGGAATTGGCTGATGTTCAACAATCAGAGATGACCATTCAAGTGACTGGCAAACAATGGTATTGGGACTATAAATACTTGAATAATGACATTCATTTTGAAAGTCATTTAGATGAAGCCAGTGAAATAGCCCATCGTACAAAAGGTGCTGATCCCCGTTCGGTAAAGAATTATTTACTGGAAGTTGATAAGCCATTAGTCATTCCTGTCAAAACAAAAATTCGTTTTGTATTGACTTCAAGTGATGTCATCCATTCATGGTGGGTTCCTGATTTAGGCTGGAAAAAAGACGCGAATCCTGGATTTATTAACGAAGCATGGACTTCTGTTGATAAAGCGGGGACTTATCGTGGTCAATGTACTGAGCTATGTGGAAGAGATCACGGTTTTATGCCTATTGTTGTTATTGCAATGGAACAACCAGACTATGATGCGTGGGTGAAGAAAACATCTGAACAGCAAAAACAAAAACCAGATTTAAGTAACCAAAGTCATGATCAACTGGTTGCTCATGGTAAATCAGTCTATTTAAAAAATTGCGTAGGCTGTCATCAAATAGAGGGTACGGGTGTTACTGGTTTAATTCCTGCTATCACCGCAAGTCCAAAAGTTACAGGTGGTATTGATCCATTAATCGGCTTTCTACAAGCTGGTACTAGCAAAATGCCCGCATTTTCTAAGTTGAAAGATAATGAATTAGCTGAAGTAATTACCTATATTAGAAACGATTTGGGTAACAAAGTTGGTGACGAAATACAGCCAGATAAAATAACGCCTGTTTATGATGACGATAATGATGAAGACGACAAAAACAAAGTCGCCCCTTAAATTTATCAGTCCAACTTTTTTAATTATTTTCGAGGTATAGAGTATGTCTGCTGTCGTAGCTGAACATGATGATCATCATGCCGATGAGCATCACGATCACGGCCCTGCTAAAGGGCTGTTAAGATGGATTATTACCACCAATCATAAAGACATTGGTACATTGTATTTATTATTTGCACTGGCGATGTTTTTCGTTGGTGGTGCAATGGCAATGGTGATTCGTGCTGAATTATTTGAACCAGGCTTACAGTTTGTAGACCCTGCGTTTTTTAACTCCATGACCACCATGCACGCATTAGTCATGGTATTCGGTGCGGTTATGCCTGCCTTCGTTGGTTTGGCGAACTGGCAAATACCAATGATGATCGGTGCGCCTGATATGGCGTTGCCACGCATGAATAACATGAGCTTTTGGTTGCTAGTTGCTGGTGTATTATTGCTAGCTAGCACTTTACTGATGGAAACAGGCGCACCCAATGCAGGTTGGACTTTTTATCCACCGTTAGTATTACAACCTATTACAGTGGGTAAAGCCCTGCCGTTTGCAGTGTTTGCGGTGCATTTATTGGGTATTTCCTCCATCATGGGCGCGATTAACATTATCGCGACTATCTTCAATATGCGTGCGCCTTCCATGAAAATGATGGATATGCCATTATTTGTTTGGACTTGGTTAATTACTGCGTTTTTATTGATTGCTGTTATGCCTGTATTTGCTGGCGCAGTAACTATGTTGTTGACTGACAAATTCTTCCACACTAGCTTCTTTAATGCGGCTGGTGGCGGCGATCCTGTGCTGTATCAACATATCTTCTGGTTCTTCGGACACCCAGAAGTGTATATCATGATTCTGCCCACGTTCGGTGTTGCGTCTACTATTATTCCTGTGTTTGCGCGTAAACCTTTATTTGGTTATGCCTCTATGGTGTGGGCGACAGGTTCAATCGCATTTTTCTCATTCATCGTTTGGGCGCATCACATGTTCACTGTCGGTATGCCGATGGCAGGTGAACTGTACTTTATGTACGCCACTATGATTATTGCAGTCCCCACGGGCGTTAAAGTCTTTAACTGGACGGCGACTATGTGGAAAGGTGCAATGACCTTTGAAACACCGATGCTGTTTTCAATTGCCTTCGTAGTGTTGTTTACCATGGGTGGTTTGACTGGTTTGATGATGGCTCTTGCACCACTTGACTTCCAATATCACGATACTTATTTCATCGTTGCCCATTTTCATTACACCTTAGTGCCTGCGTCCATTTTCATTCTGATGGCAGCGGGTTACTTTTGGTTGCCTAAATGGACTGGACACATGTACAACGAAAAGATTGGTCAACTGCATTTTTGGTTGTCAGCTATTTCGGTGAACATTCTGTTTTTCCCACAGCATTTCTTGGGCTTAGCGGGTATGCCACGTCGTATCCCTGACTATGCTATTCAGTTTGCTGATTGGAATATGGTTTCCAGTATCGGTGGATTTATCTTTGGCTTAAGTCAGTTGTTATTTTTGTATATTGTTATTGACACTATTCGTGGTGGCACTGGCGAAAAAGTAACTGCTGAAGTATGGGAAGGTTCTAGCAATCACAGTTTGGAATGGACGCTACCTTCGCCTGTTCCTTACCATACATGGACAACACCGCCCACTGTTGTTCCAACTGAACACGTTTTGGATTCACATTAAGGTATGAAAAGAGTTATTGCCTGACTCACGTCAGGCAATAATTCGAAAATAACATGACAACAAAAAATAAAAATATTTTAACGGTAGTGATTTTATTAGTGATTGTAATCACTTTTTATGTCTTAGCTGTGACGCAAGCGGTTTCGCAATGAGCGAAGAAGACGTTAGTAAAAAAAATACTAAGTTAGCGCGGATATTGCTGTTAGTTGCTGTAGGTATGTTTGGCTTTGGTTACGCACTGGTACCCATTTACGATGTATTATGTGAATGGAAATGGATAGAGCGTGATAGACCCGATGATATTAAAAAGGCTCCAGAAGTCGCTTACAAAGTTGATATGAGCCGAGAAATCACCATCGAATTCATGACTACACTCAATGAATCAACACCGATGGAATTTCGTTCAGAAAAAAAACAGCTTAAAGTCCATCCAGGTGAATATCACACGGTGAATTATTATGCTGAAAATAAAACTGATAAAGTCATGATTGCTAGAGCGATTGCCAGTTTTTCGCCCGCTGTGATTAGTAGCTTTTTTGAAAAAATCCAGTGTTTTTGTTTTGACGAGCAAACTTTTAAGCCGAGAGAAGCGAAAACCATGCCGATGCGTTTTGTCATTAACCCAGAATTACCTGAGCAATACAAAACCATTACATTGTCATACACATTTTTTGATAATACTGAAAAATCAGTAAAAAAATAAAAGGGGAAGGTTATGTCTACAAATGTCGCTTATTACATTCCGCATAAAGCGACTTGGCCCGTCATTGGTACGGCTGGCTTAGTCACTATGTTGGCTGGATTTGCAAATTATTTAAATGGTTCTTCATCAGTTGGCCCTGCCTTTATGGTGGCGGGTTTGGTTGTTTTCATCATCATGTTAGTGGGTTGGTTCACGTTACAAGCCCATGAAAGTGAAACAGGAATGTACAATCACGATGTCGGTATTTCCTACCGCATGGGCATGATGTGGTTTATTTTTTCAGAAATCATATTTTTTGCGGTGTTCTTCAGCACACTGTGGTACACACGGAATTTATCCGTACAGTGGCTAGGGTCTGGAGCGACCAAAGAATTATTACATTCTGCATACCAAGCCACTTGGCCAACCAATGGTCCTGGCGATGTCGGCGGTAAATTTGAGCCAATGAGTGCGTGGGGTCTGCCATTTTTAAACACACTGATTCTATTGAGTAGTGGCGTGAGCTGCACTTGGGCGCATCATGGCTTACTGGCTAAAAACCGCGATCAATTAATTAAAGGATTAATCGTTACGGTCGCGCTAGGGTTTTTATTCGTAATGTTTCAAGCCTTTGAATACCACGAAGCTTACACCTCTATGGGCTTAACCTTAGGTTCAGGTGTTTACGGTTCTACATTCTTCATGTTGACAGGCTTCCACGGTTTCCACGTTTGCGTCGGTGCGATTATTTTGAGTGTGGTGCTGTTTCGTAGCTGGAAAGGTCATTTTCAACCAGAAAACCACTTCGCGTTTGAAGCGGCAGCTTGGTACTGGCATTTTGTTGACGTAGTTTGGTTAGGCTTGTTTGTATTTGTTTATTTACTGTAAGCGATACCTATAACAAAAAAAGCGTTACCTAACAGGTAACGCTTTTTTTTTGTCAGAGTGATTTTTAAATTATTTGCTGTATTCAGTTACCACAGGTTTTTGCATCAGCATTCCCGCACCAATGCCTTGTGGCTTATAAAGCCCTGTCGCAACCATAATGAAAACAAAAACAAATAAAATAAGCGAGAGTGCAATGCGAAAAGTCAGGGCTTTAACGGTTTTTTTAGCCTGTTCTTCGGATTGCTCTCCTGTTTTGCTTTGGAATAAATGAAACAGTGCAGAACCAAGACTGACAATAATCAGGATGAAGGCAACAATAACGATGGTTTTTATCATATCAGTAAAATGTGAGTTAGTAGCAGATTCTGGTATTCTCGTTTATTCTACTGCTTGTGCCAATAGCTGGAAGAAAAAAGCATGATAATTAACACGCGGCGTTACACCATAAAAGTTGCAATACTGCCAACATTGGCTTTTTTGTGCTTATTAGCTTTGCTACTTAGCTTAGGAATGTGGCAGTTAGGTCGCGCCCAAGAAAAACGCGATTTTTTGTCTCAACAACAGCAAGCGCAGACCATTGAAACCATTCATTTATCGACAGCGATTGAAGACAATGCCGACACATTACGCTATAAAAAATTAGAAGTCGCTGGTCGTTATGACACCAGACAACAATTTTTAATCGACAATCAAGTGAGCGAAGGTAAAGTCGGCTATTTTGTGCTAACGCCTTTTATGCTAAAGGGTGAAAACAAAGGCGTGCTAGTCAATCGCGGCTGGATTGCTGCAAATTCAGATAGAACCCAGTTACCTGATGTGTCCATGATTGCCGAATCGACAGTAATTATAGGTCGAGCCAATCATTTTCCTAGCGTAGGCATAAAATTAGCAGGTGCAGAAATACCGAGTGATACCAATCCATCGGTCGTACAAGTTGTTGATAGCGATATATTAGCGAAAAAATTGGGTTATTCCTTATTTAGTTTTCAACTAGAACTCGACAAAACCCAGTCGAATGGCTTTAAACGCGAATGGCAGACCACAACCCTCATGCTACCCGAACAACATACTGCCTACGCCATACAATGGTTTGCTTTGGCACTCACTCTTACCGTACTATTCATAGTTTACAGTGTAAAAAAATCATCATGATGACTCCGCAACAGAAAAAAAACCGTTTATTCATAGTTATTATTTTTGGAATGACCATTATTCCTTTTCTTATCGCTTTGGGCTTGCAACAAAATCCAACTTTTTTGAAGAGCGGTACTAATATTGGTCAATTAATTAGCCCAGCTATCACCACAGAGCCTAGTGATTTCATCGGTTTTGATGTTTTTTCAACGGCTAACTTATCAGAGTTATCTGGGCATTGGCTATTGGTTAATGTGATTCCTAGCGAGCATTGCAATGAAGTCTGTCTCGATGCTTTACTTAAAATCAAACAATTACGCCTAATGCTCAACAAGGAATTTCCACGCACTCGCCGCGTTGTCATTATCTTTAAGGATGTTTCAGCAGCCAATGCAAGTCAATGGTGGCTAAAAGATTCATTATTGTGGCGGTTACGACAAACACAAAAGCCTGCCGATGACGCGCTTTTTAATACCTTATTACATGAAGAAAATTCCTTAGATGAAGCACGCATCGCTCAATTAATTGGTTCTGAAAATCGAGAAACTGTCTTGAAATCAGATTTAATAAAAATTAAGCCTAGCGAAAACTTACGCAAAAAAATAACTGCAATTCGTACAGACAACCTACCCGATGGTCTGTTATTGCTAATAGACCCATTGGGAAATATCATGATGCAATATGAATCAGGATTTGATCCTTACAAAGTAAAAGATGATCTAATGCACCTTTTAAAAGCCTCACAAATCGGTTAGTGGAAAAAGAAAATGTTTAGAAAAATAACCCTCATTGGCGTATTGCTCGCCTTTATCGTGGTGGTCTTAGGCGCGACTTTACGCTTATCAGGTTTTGATGTCTGGTTAGGCGATAATAATCTGCTGGACAATATTCTCGCTGATCATCACTTATACCCATCCATTGGCTTGACGGTGACGGTGCTGTTATTGGGAGTACGGGCGTGGTATGAACAACAGCACCGAATGACAGCACTGCTCACAGCATTTGGTTTGCTTGCGCTATTGGTTTTGCAGGGCTATTTGGGGTTATGGTCTGTTGCCACACACGCACCCATATTAGTTGTGAGTCATTTATTGCTGGGTATGATAACGCTATGGTGCTTATTCTGGCTGTATTTGCGGGTTAATCCGCTGATAGTTAGGCAACAAAACGGTAGCAGTCTGTTGGCTGGTTTTGCCATGTTAGTATTATTTTTACAAATTGGTTTGGGTGCGTGGGTTAGCGTTAACAATGCCGCGTTTGCTTGTACGCATTTTCCGTTATGTACTGAACAGTGGTCGGCAGCCACTGATTACCAACACGCGTTTGATAGTAATGGCGTGTTTACCCTGCCTGCACAACAAACCATACTATGGTTGCACCGCCTAGTAGCCGCAGTCAGTTTTGTCCTATTCTGTCTAGTGGCATTGAGTGCCACTTCAGTCAACAACTCCAAAACCGTTAGCAGGGCTGGGCTAGTATTAAGTGCGTTATTGTTCATAGAAATTGGCTTAGGCATTATCGGTTTTAAACTATCAATGCCGTTGTGGGTCGATGTGGCACATAATGCAGTAGCAGCATTATTGATGTTGCCGTTAATCACTATTGTTTTTTATAGTCGTTATGGGTTTGTTGCTGTTCCTGAGCCTAAAATAGTTACTAAAGTTAGCAAAGAAAAACCGAAGCCAGTTCCCTCTATTGACACCAATCTACACCTCACGCCTGTAGAAAAATTTGTCGAACCTCATTATGTAGAACCAGAACCTGAATCCTTATATGTGCGTCTTAAAACACAGTTGCAACGCACACGCTCTGGATTGAGCGGGATTTTGGCGAATTTGCCGCTAGGTAAAGGGCAAACGGATGATCTATTAGAAGAAATTGAAGCTAATTTATTAATGGCAGATTTAGGTGTGGATGCCACCGCCGCCATTATCAATCGTTTAACGCAACGCTTAGAAAAACACCAACTTACTGACAGTGAAACCTTACTTGCCACGCTAAAACAAGAGTTGCTCAGTATCCTTAAACCATGCAGTGAACCACTACATATTCCTAAACAGGATAAACCATTTGTTATTTTAGTGGTCGGTGTCAATGGTGCTGGCAAAACTACCACGATTGGTAAATTAGCCAAACGCTTACAAGCTCAAGGTCATAGTGTGATGTTAGCCGCTGGCGATACTTTCAGAGCGGCGGCAGTTGAGCAGTTGCAAGTCTGGGGCGAGCGTAATCATATTCCAGTAGTTGCGCAACACACAGGTGCGGATTCTGCCTCAGTGATTTATGATGCCGTACAGTCTGCACAAGCCAAAGGCATTAATGTATTAATTGCCGATACCGCTGGGCGATTGCAAACTAAATCCAATTTGATGGATGAATTGAAAAAAGTAAAACGCATCATGGGTAAACTCGATGACACAGCCCCACATGAAGTGTTATTAGTGTTGGATGCTGGCACAGGGCAAAATGCTTTATCACAAGCCAAATTGTTTAATGAGACCGTGACTTTAACAGGCTTAGTGCTTACTAAATTAGACGGTACGGCAAAAGGCGGAGTGATTTTCGCATTAGCAAAAAATTCTGGTATTCCCATTCGTTACATTGGTATCGGTGAAGGCATTGATGATCTACAAGATTTTAATGCCGAGTTATTTGTTGACGCATTGTTTGTAAAAGACTAGCAGGGTCACTATGTTAAAGTTTGATAATGTCACTAAACGCTACCCTGAAACAGGTGATGTTCTACAAAATGTCAGTTTTCATTTACGGCAAGGTGAAATAGCTTTTTTAACGGGACATTCAGGCGCGGGTAAAACTACGCTATTGAAATTAATAGCCGTCATGGAGCGTTGCACACGCGGTGAAATTTTTTTAGATGAACAATGTTTAAGTCATGTCAAAGAAAGGCAACTGCCGTTTTTACGCAGAAAAATGGGCGTTATCTATCAAGACTACAAACTGCTTGCCGATAGAACTGTATTTGATAATGTTGCTCTACCCTTAGCTATTGCAGGTTTTGGTCATTTGGAAATTAGGCGCAGAGTGCGTGCTGCCTTGGATAAAGTAGGTTTATCAGGTAAAGAAAGAAAATTCCCACAGGCACTATCGGGCGGTGAACAGCAGCGCGTTGGCATTGCCAGAGCGGTGGTTAATAAACCACCGTTGATTATTGCCGATGAACCGACAGGTAATTTAGACCCTGAATTATCGACAGAAATCATGATATTGTTTGAACAGTTTCAACAAGTGGGCGTGACCGTGCTGATTGCTTCGCATGATATTTCTTTGATTAGTCAAATGAATCATCGCTTGCTAAAACTCGATCATGGACAACTGGTTTAAGGTGCATAATGAAAAAACCTGTCAAAAAACCGAATAAACCTGCCGTTAAACATGACACGCGACAAACCAGAACAGCGGGCGGTAATTTTATCGATAAATTAAAAGCCTACCGCGATCACCATGCCCACGCTTTGTTTTCTAGTTTAGGTCGTTTAGTCGCTACACCATTCACATCCATCATGACTATTACCGTATTAGCACTCTCTATTGCATTAGCGAGTGGCTTTTATATCATGGTAATTAATGTTCAGCAATTAACAGAAAATTTAGAAACCAGTAATCAAATCTCCTTATTTCTTAAAGACAGCGTTTCAAATGAAGATGCGGTTAGGTTAGCTGGCGATATTCGTAAAAATTCCAGTGTTCAATCGGTTAAAGTCATTTCCAAAGAACAAGCCTTAGAGGAATTTAAAACTTATAGTGGTTTTGGCGCGGCAATCACTGTATTAGAAAAAAATCCACTACCTATCGTCATACAGGTATTACCGAAAAATGCCCTGAAAGATAAAAAAGAATTAGAAACGCTGTTCAAAACCTTTGAACAATTCAACGAGGTGGATTATGCACAAGTCGATATGCAATGGGTGGAACGCTTACAATCAATGGTTGAAGTGGCTCGTTGTGCGACTGCCTTATTCAGTTTCATGATAGCTCTAGGCGTGCTGTTTATTATTGGCAACACTATTCGATTGGAGCTACAAAATCGCAAAGATGAAGTCATTATTGCTAAGTTAGTGGGTGCGACCAACGCATTTATTAGCCGTCCATTTTTATACACAGGCTTTTGGATAGGCTTTATTTCAGGCGTATCAGCGTGGTTTATTGTTGCCATACTGATGCTGATTTTAAGACAACCTGTTGAAAAACTATCAGGGCTTTACGAAGGTGATTTGCACCTTATCTTTTTAGGTTTCACTGAAACCTTAGCATTACTACTTATTGCATCACTGCTAGGCGTATTAAGTTCATGGGCGGTATTAGTTTTTCAACTTCGCCATACTCGACCTGAGTAAAGAAAATTATTAGCACTTTGCTTATGAGAGTGCTAATATTTAAAAAAGTTTTTAGCACAGGAAATACACCATGAGTAATATATTAGCCTTACCTGTTAATTTGTCGGTTGGAACATTTGATGCCTATTTAAATCTGGTTCGGCAAATGCCTAGACTGACCGCTGAACAAGAGCGCGAACTCACTCTCAAATATCGGGATGATGATGATTTAGACGCTGCGCGTGAATTGGTCATGACCAACCTGCGCTTTGTTGTCCACGTTGCCAGAGGTTACAGCGGTTATGGATTGTCCATGCCTGATATTATTCAAGAAGGTAATGTTGGCTTAATGAAAGCTGTTAAACGCTTTGATCCCGATATGGGCGTGCGTTTAGTGTCGTTTGCCGTGCATTGGATTAAAGCCGAGATTCACGAATATGTGATTAAAAATTGGGGCATTGTTAAAATTGCCACCACTAAAGCCCAACGTAAATTATTTTTTAATCTGCGTAAATCCAAACAAAACTTAGGCTGGCTATCCAATGATGAAGCTCAAGCCATTGCCGATGATTTGAACGTTGATTTGAGCGATATTTACGAAATGGAAATGCGCCTAGGTGGTCGTGATACATCCTTTGATATGCCTATGGATGAATCTGCCGAAGAAAGCTTTTCAGCTCCCGCCAACTATCTACAACAACACGGTGCAGATCCCGCTGAACTGTTTGAAAATGCTGATCGAGAAGGGTATGAGCAGGATTTACTGGCAAAAGCATTGTCTTGCTTAGACGAACGTAGCTTGGATATTTTATCCAGCCGTTGGTTATCGGAGAAAAAAGCCACCCTCCACGAATTGGCTGAACGCTATAATGTCTCTGCGGAAAGAATCAGACAACTAGAACAAAATGCGATGAAAAAAATCCGCGCCAGTGTAGTATTTGAAGCGTAATAAGCAACCATCAGGAGTACAAACCTTGGTTTGTACTCCTTCAAAAAAGCCATCGCTTTAAATTTTTTTGCATACAGCAACTCGGAATAAAGAGTTATTCACTCTGCATCCCGCGCTACGATATGCCAATAATTAATTCTTAGCAGCTCTCTTACGCTCATTTTCGGTCAAGAATTTTTTGCGTAAACGAATCGATTTAGGGGTAACTTCCACTAATTCATCTTCTGCAATAAACTCTAAGGCTTGTTCTAGCGTTAATTTTTGAATGCGGGCTAATACTAAACTTTCGTCAGTACCCGAAGCGCGGACGTTAGTTAATTGTTTCGGTTTGCACGGATTGACGCATAAATCATTGGTGCGTGAATGTAAACCGACCAACATACCTTCGTAGACTTCATCGCCATTGACTAACAATAATTCGCCGCGTTCTTGCAGTGGGTGTAATGAGTAAGTTACTGCCTTTCCTGCGACCATAGAAATCATTACGCCGCGCATACGATTACCCACATCACCTGCTTTCATTGGGCCGTAATGATCGAAAACGTGGTATAGCAAGCCAGAACCAGAAGTCGCTGTCATGAATTCAGTTTGAAAACCAATCAAACCGCGTGAAGGCATCATGTATTCCAAACGAATACGACCTTTGCCATCGGGTACCATGTTGGTTAAATCGCCTTTGCGCTCACCCAATTTTTCCATGATAGAGCCTTGATGCTCTTCTTCGACTTCCACAGTCACCATTTCAAACGGTTCGCATTTTTTGCCATCGATTTCTTTGATGATAACTTCAGGACGTGAAACGCCCATTTCAAAGCCTTCACGACGCATATTTTCAATCAAGACTGATAAATGCAATTCACCACGACCTGAGACTTTAAATTTATCAGGATCAGCGGTGTCTTCCACTTTCAGTGCGACGTTGTGTTGTAATTCTTTTTCTAAACGGTCACGAATTTGACGAGTGGTAACGAATTTACCTTCTTTACCTGCAAACGGTGAGTTATTAACTTGGAAAGTCATGCTCACAGTCGGTTCATCAACTGACAGCGGAGTCATGATTTCTACCAGTTCAGGACTGCATATCGTGTCAGAAATTTCCAGTTTTTCGATACCTGCAAAGGCAATAATATCGCCTGCGCGTGCGTCAGCAACTTCAACACGATCCAATCCATGAAAACCGAATACTTGTAGCATACGACCTTTACGCTCAACGCCTTCACGATTAACAATGATTAAGGGCTGATTGGCTTTGATAATGCCGCGTTGAATACGACCAATACCGATAACGCCGACATAGGTGTTGTAATCTAAGCTAGACACCTGCATTTGAAAGGGGCCATCGATGTTAACAGGTGGTGGACTCACTTTATCCACGATAGTTTGAAACAGCGGAGTCATGTCGCCGCCAGTAATATCGTGGGTTAAGCCTGCATAACCGTTAATGGCAGACGCGAACACGATAGGGAAATCTAACTGCTCATCGGTTGCACCTAAGCGGTCAAATAAGTCAAATGTTTGATCGACCACCCAATCAGGACGCGCACCAGGCCGGTCAATTTTGTTGATAACAACAATGGGTTTTAAGCCTAAAGCAAAGGCTTTTTGCGTTACAAAACGGGTTTGTGGCATCGGACCATCAACCGCATCAACCAGTAATAATACTGAGTCAACCATCGATAAAACGCGCTCAACTTCACCACCAAAATCAGCATGACCTGGTGTGTCTACGATGTTAATGTGGTAGCCATTCCAATCCAGCGCGGTGTTTTTTGCCAAAATGGTAATGCCACGTTCTTTTTCAATGTCATTGGAGTCCATCATGCGCTCGGTGACTTTGGTATGCGCGGCAAATGTTCCCGATTGTTGCAGTAATTTGTCCACAAGCGTGGTTTTACCGTGGTCAACGTGGGCAATAATGGCAATATTTCTTAATTTTTCTATCACTGTATTTTCTTTTGGTTAAGGTTAAAATGTTGGTTATCAAAACGCGGAGGCGTTGTTAATTAAGTAGCCGTTTATTCTCGTTAAAACGGTATTATTTAATATCAAGTTTTTTGAGTTTAGCGATTAAATGTTTTGCATTATTAAAATGTTCGGCGGTTTCTTTTCTTAAAACATCCTTATCAATATCATAATCAGCAATTCGTCTCTTTTTCTTTAAGTCTTTCATTATTTTTCCATAAGCTTGAATACTACGATTATCATGACGATAAAACTTATCAATAATGGCGTTGTGACTTCCGTTGTCATCTAGTTTTTCCATTGTTTCAATATCGGCTAGCACAGTTAATTTTTCTTTTGCTAGATGAAAAACTGCATAATAAGAGCGGCTAATGACATTTCTAAAATCAATTTCTTGGGCATCTGTATTTTTTAATAATAGTTCAGCAGATGTTAAAAAATCATCACTGGAAACCGTCATACTTGCACTCCTATTTCACGTTCATGTTGTCGCCGTTCCCTTAATACTTCAACAGAACTGTATGTAAAATTGAGTACATCACAACGCATATCATCCACACTTTCTGCAAGAAGATTGGCTAAGTCCCAATTTAATTCAAATATGTCTTCGATGGCTTTATCTACATAAATCGTATATTCCACGCAGTTTTCTATAATTTCTATGTCTGCCTCATAAAAATATAATTGATGTTTTTCAATTAAACTAAAAGCGAGTATTTGCAACTGTTGCGCTTCATCGTCAGTTAAATTTGCTGCTACAAAAATTTTTGCGGCATTATTAACTAATTCAATTCCTTTATTATCTTCAATTTTACTTGATAGTTTATGGGCTTCATCAAACC
The DNA here is from genome assembly GCA_903902705.1 of uncultured Methylococcales bacterium. GTDB lineage: Bacteria > Pseudomonadota > Gammaproteobacteria > Methylococcales > Methylomonadaceae > UBA4132. Next base: position 8,113 of record CAIUVX010000146.1, on the reverse strand, counting down.
TAGCGGAATTAATAAGACAATAAAATAAACCCAACAATACATCCTTATTGTTGGAGAATCTGCTAAAAATTTCTCTCTTTTCTTCTAATGCTAAATCATTTAATCCACAGTGTGATAATGCAATTGAATAATTGTTATGTATAGCGCAATCATTCGGCGTTAATTTTATTGCCTTTTCATAATTTGAAATAACTGCTTTTCTATTATTTTCTAATACTGCAATACGTCCTAAATAATTATAAGCAATAGCCGCATTTATTTTTATTAGATTTTCAGCCTCTTTTTTCAAACGACGAATATCCAAATCAGTCGGACGCAGATAATTGTCAAAAAAATAATTAATGTTATTTTCTAATTCTTGCGTTTTAGGTGCTGGTTGCGTTGTCATTACATTATCCTCTCGACATGAATAACAAAAGTCAATTAGCTTTTTTCCCAAGGCAAACCACAAAACTGCCAGCCGTTGAGTTTGCCGCGTTGTTGGTTGCTATCGGGGTCGCCTTCAAAGCCGTTGACTATGTTAATCAAGGTTTTATAGCCTATGTGTTCTAAGGCTCTGGCGGCACTTAAAGAGCGTATGCCACTACGGCACAGAAGTAATATCGGAGTGCTGTAATCAGGCACACGTTTATTAACTTCGGTAAGGAAGTCGGGATTAATCGCTCCACCAAACTGTTCTTGCCACGCAATGTGAATTGCGCCGATGGGATGACCAATATCGGTATATTCGGCTTTCGTTCTGACATCAATAAGCACAGCTTGTGGGTTTTGTTCTAATAAATCCCATGCGTGTTGCGGGTCTAGGTTTTCTATCATGATGTTATCCAATTTTTTGTCCAATAAACTGCGCTTTGTTTCGTAAGCCTTGCTGGGTGTTGACCGATAAGGATGAAAACACACGATCAATAGGGCAAAAAAGTTAGAATTCATCTTTTGCCAGTAGGTAGTCGAGATTATGAGAGCTTGTGTAACCAACTATAGCCTATCCGCAAATCACAACATAAAAAAGCAATCCGTTTATTTAAGTGTTTCTATTATCGCATTCATTAAGGTGTGGTCAAAGTGGATATATTAAGCGGGTCGTTTTCGTCTCTTCAGTGAGAGCAATGGGAGTCAAAAATTCTAGGCTATAATAGCAGTCATTTTCTATTATCAAGAAATTTACCTTATGAACAAAATTGATGCCAGTATTGTAATACCTACTCATCGCTCTGATACCTCCAGTGTACGCCGCCTGATTTCGACGATAGATTTATTTTTACAACACGGTTTTGAGGTGGTTCTTACAGATAATTCAAGTTGCTTAAAAAAGTCTCAACAATTACATAGCTAATTTTCGAATGAGATTGTCTTTGCTGAGACAGAAATCGATTATAAAGCCTCAGAGAATTTTTTTTTGCAGGCTTTACCGCGACTACTGGTAAATATGTGATGTTTGTCAGTGATGATGATCTTTTTATTTCTACGGGTGTACAGGCATTGGCTCATGCTATTCAACACTCTATGGGCTATGAAGGCTTTTCTGCACCCGTTGTGCATCATACTCAAGAAAACACCTCAGTAGCGAGTACGCCCGATTTAACTAGTCAAAATCCAACGGATATTTTAATCGCATGGGCAACGTGTGATACAGCGGTTAGTTTCTATGGTTGTTATAGCCAAACAATTTGGCAACGTTATTTTCGCTTTGTTAAACAACACCCTGTAAAACTGGCACACCACGATCAATTCTTGCGGTTTTTTATTGCTGATGTTGGCAATATTATGTGTTTGAAGAGCGCGTGGATGGTTTATGATCGTAGCAATTGGGCAGATCAACAGAGTATGTACAATTCATTTGAAGCTTTTTATCTTAGTGCGGGGTTTGATGGTCGTATGTATTATGCAGAACCGTTATGGGAAGGAATAGAAGGTGTACTGTGCCAATTCAAATTAGATGAGTTAGCTGGACGCAAAGTACAGCAAGCCTTTATTAGTCATTGGTGGGGCTGTCGTTTTGATATATCCAAAAAGTTGATAGCTGCCAATCGACACGCAATACCACCCGATGTGTGGCACAAATTAGAACCATTAATCAATTATTTGGACACCTCTAATCATATTGACGCTTATCAAATTCTACAATTTTTATCTCAATTTATGGTGGGGCTTTATGGCAGAGATGGTGGCTTACAGGACTTTTGGTTGCATCAAGCCACCGCGAGTTTAAAAGCACCTAAATAACCGCAAGAATAATCTACTCTGGTCTCGGCATATTAACGCGCGGTTGCAGCCATATCTGTAAAAAATCTAAAAATCGTCTGACTTTAGCGGATAAATATTTTCGATGTGGATACACTGCATGAATATCTAACGGTGGTAGGGTGTAATTTTCTAATACGGGAATCAGTTTGCCTTTTTCAATATCCCGACCAACAACATAAGTGGCTAACATAACTAACCCTAAACCGTTGACAGCGGCAATTCGATTAGCATCGGCGACATTGGACTGCATACGCCCTGAAACATTGATGGTGGTGTAGCCTGTTTTACCTTTAAATTTCCATTTGCTACGCGGTGAACTAGCCCAATTGATTAAGCAACTGTGATTGTATAAATCTTCTGGCGTGTAGGGAATGCCATGACGTGCTAAGTAATCAGGTGATCCACATACCACCATTGATGAGCTAGCGAGTTTTCGAGCCACCATACTGGTGTCATCTAAATCACCTAAGTAAATCGCTATATCAATACCTTCATCAATTAAATCAATTGGACTACTTTGTAAAATCATATCGACTTTTAAATCAGGATGTATTTTTAAAAACTCTGCTACTGCCCGAGTTATATGAGTAGCCCCAATGACAGGGGGCGCACTGATTTTTAATACTCCGCGAGGCTCGGTTTGTAAATGAGTGACGGCGGCTTCCATTTCGTCAATATCCAACAACACTTGCTGGCAACGCTCAAGATAGGACGCACCTACATCTGTTAAATTTAAACTGCGAGTCGTTCGATTAAACAAGCGCGTACCCAAGCTACTTTCTAGCTGCATAATATGTTTGGTTGCCATTGCACGCGAAATACCCATCTCACTTGCACCCGCAGCAAAACTCCCTGCTTTAGCAACTCGAACAAAAACCGACATACCCGTTAGTTTATCCATTTTTAATAGCCCATACTGATTGAAAATACTTGGTAGTGGTAAAAAACTCAAATAATTAAGAGACAGAGAGGTCAAAAAACATATTTTTGGCTTTGTAACACAATGCTTTGCTTAGGCTACAGTCAGCGTGTCATGCACTTTAGTTGCTCCCAATTAATGAATCACTGCCATTACTTTGACTACTGTTTCCTATAATGAAACAATTCATTAATTATTTCGCATATTGTATCCAAAAAATATCTCTGTATAGTAAGCACATACTTACTGATAAAACAACCTTTGGGTGACAATATGAACGACTTAAATAAAGATATTTTTATCGGACTGATGTTTATCATCGGAATATGGAGTTTCATTTCTGGTCAGTTCGTCATTTCAACCGTATTATTTGCCAGTGCTGCTATTTATAGCAACATTGTGATGAGAGCAAAGCGTAAGAGCTAAGCTCTACCGATTTACGTCCTCCTAGTGTTATGACTACAAGCAAAATCTCCTCATTAGATATGCTTGATTTTTGCCTCCTGCTGCGGTGACGTATCAGGAGGTTTTTTTTGCCTAATGAATAGCTGTTCGTTGTTGCCAGAGTAAATCACCAATTTCGCATTGCGGTACAAAACCCGATACGGCTTGCTGTAAAATTACTCTAATCTGCTCAAAATCATCATTTTGAGCCGCTTGCTCTAAGTCAGTTAGCATTTTTTCCAGTTCAGCCCAAACAATCATCGATTCTTCTGCTCGCATAATTCTAGGGTGACTGGTTTTAGAAACATTGTCGCCTATCAGCAATTCTTCATACAATTTTTCACCTGCGCGTAGTCCTGTAAACTGAATTTCTATGTCGCCGTCTGGATGACTGTCATCTTTTATTTGTAAGCCACTTAAATGAATCATCCGCCTAGCTAAATCAATAATGCGTATAGGGTCGCCCATATCCAGTACAAAAACATCACCACCCTGCCCCATTGCTCCTGCTTGGATCACAAGTTGAGAAGCTTCGGGTATGGTCATGAAATAGCGAATAATACGTTTATCAGTAACAGTGACAGGGCCACCTCTGGCGATTTGCTCTCGAAACAACGGCACGACAGAGCCAGAAGACCCCAATACATTACCAAATCGCACCATCGTGAAACGAGTTTGCTGTTTGTCGTTAGCGTTCACACTCAGTGCTTGTAAAATTAATTCTGCAAAGCGTTTAGTCGCTCCCATTGTATTGGTGGGTCTAACGGCTTTATCTGTGGAAATGAGAACAAAAGTTTCAACTCCTGCATTGATTGCTGATTGTGCCGTGCGCAAGGTGCCAAGAATATTATTCCACACAGCTTCGGCAGGATTTTTTTCCACCATCGGAACGTGTTTGTAGGCGGCCGCATGATAAATGGTTTGTACCTGAAAAGTTTTACAGACCTTTTCTACACGCGTTGAATTTGTGACAGAGCCTAACACGGGCAATATCGCTATCGCCTCAGTTGATTCTATTTTACTAAGCTGTTGAGTCAACTCTTTTTCTATTTCATAAAGAGCAAACTCATTTAATTCAAACAGTACCAGTGTGCGTGGATGTAATTGAATGATTTGCCGACACAGTTCAGAGCCTATAGACCCCCCTGCCCCCGTAACCATCACCACTTTATCGGTAACGTTTGCTTGCAATAATGAAATCACAGGAGCAACTGAATCACGACCTAGCAAGTCGGCAATATCAACCTCTTGTAGGGCATCAAAAGTCACTCTACCTTGGGCAATATCCGATAAGCTAGGCATAGACAGTACATGCACAGCATAAGGTTCTAACAAGCCGATAATTTCACCAATACGCGCTCGGCTCGCAGAAGGCATGGCTAATAGTACATTAGCCATCTTATATCTTTCCATTAAATAGCTTAACGAATCGAGCGGATAAATTCTAATGCCGTTGATTTTTTGTTTGTGTAGTAGGGGATTATCATCAATAAAAGCCACCGTTTTAAATTCACCACCATGCACTAATGCCGATGCTAGTTGTACGCCTGCACTGCCAGCTCCATAAATCACAACGTTTTTTTTGTTGTAATTTATGTTGTCATAACTGTCATCACTCGGTCTAAAATACACATCGGCAAACCACCAGCGGACAAAAAAACGGCTACTACTCACCAATAACATAATCAGCAACCAATTGAGCGGCGAGACAATACGCGGAATGACTCTAATTCCAGACTCATAAAGAATAAAAGCAAAAATCAGTGCGTACAGTGTCGTTGCTTGGATAATAGTCCATAACGCCCTGACTTCGATATAGCGAATAATGGCACGATACAAACCTAAGCGAATAAAAATAGGCACGGCAATCACAGGCGCGACGGCAAACAAATACCATTCATTTCCCTTTGGTATATACCACACACCCCAACGTAAAGAAAAAGCCGACCACAACGCGAATAGAGTAAAAAATACATCCGCACTAATGAGAATAGCTGCTTTGGTGCGTCGAGAAAGCCCTATAAACCAAGTGCGTAGTGGTAAAGAAATCATTCAGCCAACCCTGCTTTAAAGTGAACTGCTAAAAATAATAGCGGTAAATACGCAATAACTAGCCCCAGCAATCCGTTTAAACTCCCCACCCCCACCCATAACGCCATTGGTAATAACCAGCCGATATTAATCGCGGCAACCGCTAAGGAGACGGTTGTGTGTGATGAATAATGCCGTGAAGCAAATTGATAGGCATGACTGCGATGAGCCTCGTAAACTTTTTCCCCACGCAAAAACCGCTGTACTAGCGTCCAAGTGGCATCGACAATAAATACGCCTAGCAAAATCAACCAACTCCAAAAAAATTGTGGTGCTTGCCATGCTGCTTGCAAGGAAAAAAGCCCCAATATTAAGCCTAAAAAACCACTGCCAGCATCCCCCATGAAAATTTTTGCAGGTGGGTAATTCCATATTAAAAAACCACTGACTGCTGCGATTAGTAATAGCAATACATAAACTTGATTACTTACGCCCGCGCCTAATACAGTCAACAACACGCCACCGACACAAACCGTTATCGCTTCGATACTCGCCAGTCCGTCAATACCATCCATAAAATTATAAAGATTTAACAGCCAGACTAAATAAAACGCCCCTAAAATAGCTCCTATCCAGCCTAATTCAATAGTCGCTGTGTTTGACAACGATAACGGTGCTACCCCTATCCAAAAAAGCCCCCATGCCGCCGCAATAAAGTGTGCCAATAATCGCCAACGTGCAGGAATATGTTGATGATCGTCTATAAAACCCACCACAGCCACCCACGCACCTGCACCTAAAAACGCACATAGTGTCGCAGTCGATAATAGTCCAAGCTTGAAAAATAACACTATCCCTAGCAGAAAAATAATGACAATAGCGACACCACCACCGCGAGGCGTTGGCAAACTGTGAGAGCTTCGTTCATTGGGAATATCGAGCAAACTGGCGGCTAAAGCATAGCGACGTAACAAACCTGTTAATGCTAACGAAGCAAACAAGGCAAAAAGAACAATCCAAATAAAAATTGGCACTATAACGATGACCTATAATATTGAGCGGTTTTGTGTAACGCATCATCGACACTCACGAGAGGAGTCCAATTCAATAGTTGCCGCGTTTTAGTAATATCAAGTTGTAACGAGCTGCAAAGTCTCTGTGCTACCGCACGTTTACCCAGCAGACTTGCAGCCATTTGTAATAGCCACACGGGGATGGGCAATAGTTTTGCCGATTTGTCTAATGCGATTGCTGTATGGCGCAACAACTCGCTGGTTGATAAATCCTCACCATCGCTGACCAAAAAGATTTGATTGGCAGCCGCAGGGTGGTCAATGCAGGTAATGATTAAATCCACCAAATTATCTAAAGCCACTAGACTACGTTGATTATGAATTGCGCCTAGCGGCAAGGGAATACCCTTGTCTAACCAACGCATCATACTGTAAAAATTGGCTTTAACACCCACACCATAAACTAGCGGTGGGCGAATAATTACCACTTCCATGCCTGTTTCACTGGCTAACTGCTTCAGCGCATTTTCGGCTTCATACTTAGAAAGTCCATAAGCGTCAACAGGCAGTGGTAAATCATCAGCCTGAAACGGCTGTCCTAAGGGGGTGCTTTCGCCATTCACTTTAATAGAGCTGATAAAAACAAAGCGTTTTACGCCTGCTAAGGCAGCTTGTTTGGCAAGATTCACTGTGCCATCGACATTGACTTTGCGAAATTCTTGTAGAGGATCATTAGCGTGGTCGTGCATAATATGCACTCGTGCTGCCAGATGCACGATAACATTAATACCTTGCAACGCATCACGCCAATCGGTATTGCCATCAATTGTGTCGATTAATACAGTCTTTACATCGGATGGTAATGATTGCTGAGAGCGAACTACGCCTTTGATGAAAAAATTAGAGACGGCTTGCGTACACAATGCCCGCCCGACGAAGCCATTAGCTCCAGTGATTAATAGTTGTTTTTTGCTGGTGAATGTCAATGGTTAACGACCCGCGCTCAATTCAGAATGGAGATATTTTAACCCAGCATACCGTATATCCGCTGAAAAATAGTACCTGCGAGTATTATTAATAATGATACTGCTGAATTCAAAGCAGTTTTGATAAGCGGATCGCCTGCCCAAGTTTGGTGAAATTATTTTTCCAGATAGTCAAGTTCTCTCAGGTGGTGTGCTGAGTGGTTACTATAAATCGTTATGTCTTGGTCGGATACAAATAAGAATTTATAGCTCACGGTTCGCCTATTTTAACGAATAGATTCTCAGATTGCCCGTCAATCCCTTGGTATAGCTAAAGCAGTATAATCTGATTATGTTTAATTCAATGACCTACTCACTAGATTTCCGCAAAAAAGTATTGGCTATAAAAGAACAAGAAGGACTGACAGGAAAAGAAGCGTCAGTGCGTTTTGGAATAGGCGAAGCCAATATAACGCGCTGGAATAAATGCTTAGAAC
>CAIUVX010000145.1 GCA_903902705.1 uncultured Methylococcales bacterium | reverse complement strand
TGAATTTGAAGTCAAAATGACAGGTTTTAAAACCAATTTGGATAAACTTTTTGCTGAATCGAGCGATTTAGAAATTGAGATTAAAAAGCAATTGGCGGGGGTGAAGTATGTGTGAAAAAACGACATTAAAAGAAATTAGTGAGTTGATTACAAAAGGCACTACACCTACTTCTATTGGCGGAGTATTCACAGATTCGGGAATTTATTTTATAAAATCAGAAAGTATTTGTGGTTCTAAATTTTTAAATCGTGATGTTTTTGGATACATAGACGAAGAAACGGACAGAAAACTAAAACGGTCAAGATTAGCTAAAGATGATTTATTATTCTCAATTGCAGGAGCTTATCTTGGTAAAATTGGAATAGTCAGAGATGAAGATTTACCTTCAAATACAAATCAAGCAGTAGGAATCGTTCGATTAAATAAAAATGTGGTTGATGTTAATTATGTTTTTTATTACTTCTCACAAAACCACATCAATCAATACATCAATCAGCTATCATCTCAATCTTCACAACCAAATCTGAATTTAGATTTATTGGGGAAATTAGAGATTGAATTAAAAGACATAAACACTCAGCAAAAAATAGCCGCTGTTCTTTCGTCCTTAGATTCAAAAATAGAACTCAACAACAAAATCAATACTGAGTTAGAAGCAATGGCAAAAACGCTTTATGACTATTGGTTTGTGCAGTTTGATTTTCCTGATAAAGACGGTAAGCCCTATAAAACCAGTGGCGGCAAAATGGTTTGGAATGACGAGCTGAAAAGAGAAGTTCCTGACGGGTGGGAAGTTGGGACGTTACTAAATATTGCAGATTATATAAACGGCTTGCCTTGTCAAAAGTTCAGACCAACAGGCGATGAATTTTTGAGAGTTATAAAAATACGAGAAATGAACGAAGGTTTTTCTGTAAATTCAGAATTTGTAAGCCCTGATATTCCAGAAAAAGCAATTATTGAAAATGGAGATGTCTTGTTTTCTTGGTCGGCTTCATTGGACGTTAAAATTTGGACAGGTGGCAAAGGTGCGCTTAATCAGCACATTTTTAAAGTCACTTCTGACAAATACCCAAAATCATTTTATTTCTACCAACTTTTAAATTACTTGCAACATTTTAAAATGATGGCAGAAAATCGTAAAACAACGATGGGGCATATTACACAAGAGCATCTACAACAAAGCAGAATTGCCATTCCAACTGAAAAATTAACGCTGGAACTTGAAAAAATAATTGCTCCAATTTTCAAGCAAAAGATGGTTAATGAAATACAAAACCAAACCCTCTCAACCCTCCGCGATTGGCTATTACCCATGCTAATGAATGGACAGGTAACGATACACACGGATTAATTAGTTATGCAGCTGTAGGTCGGAATAACTCCACCCAAGCGGTAGCGCAGGGTGGACGTTTCCGACAATACGCGGTAATGTGCATAACGGTTTGTCGGAAACACCTATTTTCGCTCGCGCTCAAATAGGCTTATTCCGACCTACATGGCTCAGCCACTTGTTGATAAAGTGGATCGCTCTCTAACGAAGGCAACCCAACCTACGCGGCTACCCTGTCAGCGGCATTTAGTGCCAATAATTCAAGTTGGATATGAAATTAAATGCGGTAAAATTTCCCATCCCATCCCATCCCATCCCATCCCATCCCATCCCATCCCGCCTATTTACTGTCCTTTGTCGCACTCAAAACCTTTTGTAACAATCTGTTACATTTCTTTTCGTGACAAAAATAACGGCAGTATATACCCTAGTTCTGCAATGTGAATTCAGTGAAACGTATTAAGTAATGGCTATTATTACCATTTTTTATGGTTTATTAAAAGCGATGCCTGATTTGGAGAGTTACTTCGTTAAGGTGGTGCGCGTTGCAAGGAGCTGTTGAAGGATCGTAGGTGTCACCCTTGTTGTTAAGTAGCGGCAAGGTTTACACGAAATAATTAATTTAATTCAGGAATAAGAAGATGAGAAAAAGCGCATTAAAACCTCTGGCTGCTGCCATATTAATAAGCATAGCTCCGCTGTCAATATCCAACGCATATGCAGTTGATACAATTGTAAAAGGTGATAAAGGTGAGTCGGGGTCGAAAGGTGATAAAGGTGACGCTGGAGTTGGCTTAACGGGTCCTGCGGGTCCAATAGATCCCCAAGGCATTCAAGGCTTAACGGGTCCTGCGGGTACGAATGGACTTCCAGGTACTCCAGGTTCAAACGGCACTAATGGTAGTGATGGGTTACCAGGTGCTCATGCAGTAAATGGCACGGTTGTTGGCCAAACCCTCATTTGGAATGGCACAGTTTGGATACCTACTGCTTCATCATGTACGCCTTATCACTGGGGCGACACGGGGCCTGATGGCGGTAAAGTTTTTTACGTTGATGGTTCTGGTTGTCACGGTTTGGAAGCACAACCTTATGATGTAGGGGCACTTCAGCAAACGCAGGGGTATCTCAAACTTGGACAAACGCAATATCAGCCGCAGCAGCTTATAACACAACGACTATTACGGGAACTTCGGGTTTAAATTGTTCAACGACGGCTTACCCAGCAAGAATGAATTATCATGGTTATACGAACAGAAAAACGTTGTGGGTGGTTTTGTTAGTAGCTACGCTAGTAGCTACTACTGGAGCTCTACGGAGTCCAACAGTGGCGTCGCGTGGACCCAGAACTTCGGCTCTGGTACCCAGCTGGACATCGGTAAGGCTTACGACGCGGGTAGAGTCCGTGTGGTTCGGGCTTTTTAACTAT
>CAIUVX010000144.1 GCA_903902705.1 uncultured Methylococcales bacterium | reverse complement strand
TCCCAAGATATTCAAGACGGAATAAAAAAGGACTTCCTCGAATCAATTCAAGATAATACCTTTGTGGTGAAGGAGTGGGCAAAAACAGCAAGGGCTAATGAAAATCCTATTGAACGCCCAGTGATTAAATCCACGTTTGTGCTGTTCTTGATCAATCAAAAAAATTGCCTGTAAGTGTCGCTCCTAAATTACCCACTACAAAGCTATATAAGTATATTTTTATATCTATCCATCAATATATATAGCTATATAGCTATCTTTAAAAATGACCGTAAAGCTTGCTCCACTAATTCTGTTTCTGTCACGCGAGTACCTGTTTTTACAGATTGCTCATAGGCTTCGCGTTTGAGTTCGTTAATTAAATCAACAGGAAGTCTAAAGATTTTTTGTTCACGATATACCTTTGCTACTGGATGTGTAATCGTAACTTGAGCCTCAATAGAAGCTTGCGGTTGTTTCTTTGACTGGTTAGCTAAATCAGAAGCTCCGCCCTCAAGGAAAGCATCTGGGTCTTTAAATTGGTCAATGTTAGGCTTAGCTTTCATGCTTGTATCTCCTTAAAAAAAGCCTCAATTTCAGCAATAGCCGCTTGGTCACGCCCTAGTTCTTGCACAATTGCACCCTCACCGATAGCACGGCGAAAAGCAACACGTTCAGAAACATGGGTAGATAATACGACTAAATTCTGTTCAGCTAAAAAGCTCATCATTTCTGCTGCATCTTTAGTGCGTGGATCAACACGAGTTAGTAATACGCGCAAGTCCAGCTCGGCGTTATAGTCACGCGCTAATTCAACGATTGTCATTAAATCAGTCAAGGCGGCGGCATCAAGATTACTTGCACCGATGGGAATAATGGCTTTTTGAGCTAACAGCAATGCTGAGCGTAAACCGATAGAGTCTCGACCACCTGCATCAACCACAACATTTTCAAACCCTGCTGCAAGTTGTTTACCTTCAGTTAGAATTGCCTTACCTGCAAGGCAGGTAGTTGTTGGGCTAGGGTCATAGTTTGCATTGTCACGTCGCCATGCTGCCCAACTTGCAGCACTAGCCTGTGGATCACCATCTATTAACAATGTTTTCCCTAGCCTAGCTAGCATCGTTGCAAGATGCACTGCGGTAGTGCTTTTACCTACCCCGCCTTTAGTGTTTACGACTGCGTAAATCATAAGTTACCTTATACATAGATATATAGTTATCATTATATCGTTATAACTATATATCACAAAGGAGAAGCGTAAGCGTTTATGTCAGGGCTTTGGTGAGCGGTTGAGTGGTAAATTATTAAGGGATGTCTACGCACGAAACGGAGTAAATACCTCGTTAAGGATTTTTCATAAACTCTATGGCAACCTCAAATAACCATTAACTTAATGTAAATAGCTCATGTTACAATGTAGCTACATTGTAGGAGTAATATCATGCCAAATACCATTTCACAGCCGCTTAAGATTGCCGAAATACGTTCGCGTATAGAACCCGACTTAAAAGAAAATGCCACGCGAATTTTAGCATCTTGTGGTCTTAATGTATCGGATGCCATTCGTTTATTTTTGCATCAGGTTGTCGCTCAAAACGGCTTACCATTTGCGGTTAAAGCCCCTAATGCAATCACACGCGCTGCGATGCAAGAAGCCGACTCAGAATCTTTACCGCACTTTGCCACCGTTCAGGAATTATTTGATGACCTCGAAAAAGTCGGCAAAGAGTAAACGCACCAATCCGCCGCGAGACTTTACCCGCACCAAAGAATTTACTAAAGATTGGGAACGTATCAGCCACAGTGGGCGGTATGACATGAATCGGCTTAAAAAAGTTATGCTGCTACTGATTGAAAACGCCGAACCACTGCCTGAGCAATGGCTAGATCACCCTCTCACAGGGCAATGGTCTAAACACAGAGAATGTCACATTGGCGGCGACTTTTTGTTGATTTATAAATTAGAAAAAAGTAGTGCTGATGAGCGAATTATCTTTGTACGCGCTGGCACTCATGCTGAATTATTCGAGTAAAACGGTGGGTTTATGAATATTCCCAGATTTCGTTACACCATATCTGGGTGCAATTAACCAAACGACACAAATGTCCCATAGGATTTTAAACAATCCCTTATCCCACTAGAGTTCAAGGCAGATAAGGACTTCCCAAAAATAGTCGCTTTTTCAGCCCTTCTTTTTGGGAGAACATACGTTCACACGAAATAGGTAAGCCGTAACTTAAACGAACGATTATGTGACACATGAAAAATAGCCTTAAAGCATCGAAAAAGGCGTTATTTAACAAATAATTTATGTAACGCAAACCTATCGCCTTTATTGATTAAGTGACAGTAAACCACAATTATAAAATACTATGGGACATTTGTGTCGTTTGGTTAATTGCACACTTATCTGTGTGAACATGGGAATCATGGTGGAAGCCGAGAACTTGTTATGACTCTTCAAGGCAGGAAAAATATTTGATTTTGGTAAACGAGTTGAAACAATAAAACGTAGTAAAAATAGTTTAGGAGATATAACATGAACAATACATCACGCATCCCTGATTTTTCGGATAAAAGTTTTGACGGAATGCTAACGTGGTTTTCTGAAATGTCATTACGAGATTTAATATTTCATCCTGATGATGCTCCAGAAAGCATTGTTTCAATTATCACGAATGAGAGAAGTTTTACAGATGATGAATGTCAAAAACTCAACAATATAATCTCTGAAATGTTTAATAAATTTAATGATGATGTTTACGAGGCTGCATATCCATTTTTTATGAAAAGTATGGGTATACAACTGGACGCTTAATGGTTGATGTTGTAGATAAGGCTACCAGAAGCCGAATGATGTCAGGTATTCGTGGGAAAAATACCAAACCAGAGATTTTGATTCGTAGCCTGTTACATCGACAGGGTTTCAGGTTTAGGTTAAATGTCGGCAATTTGCCAGGGAAGCCTGATATTGTACTTCCTCGATTTCATGCAGCTATCTTTGTTAATGGCTGTTTTTGGCATGGTCATGATTGTAAGTTATTCAAATCGCCTAAAACCCGCCCAGATTTCTGGCGAGAAAAAATTGAAGGCAATCGTGCAAATGACAACAAAGTTATACAGGCATTACTTAAGGATGGCTGGCGTGTGGGTGTCGTATGGGAATGTTCTATACGCGGAAAGGGTAAAAATATTGAACGCGTAATAAATGAACTTGGCGAATGGTTGCGTAATAATCAAACTTTTATCGCTATAAAGTAATAATGGAAGTCTGAGAACAGAACAATATGGAAAATTATGATACCTGTCCTTGATTTGTTTGCAGGACCAGGAGGGCTTGCAGAGGGAATATCAGCATTTATTACCGATGAAAACAAACCATTTGATATAAGACTTTCTGTTGAAAAGGAATCTAGCGCGTGGAGAACATTACGGCTACGCGCTTTTACCCGCCAGTTTAAAAATGGGCTTCCTACAGAATACTACGAATATATTGCTAATAACTTGGGTAATAATCCTGAAGAACAGTTGTTCAAAAAATATCCGAAACAGGCAGAACAGGCTAACAAGGAAGCCCTACAATTTACGCTGGGTGATGACTGTAACCGAAAGTTAGATGATTTAATTAAAGAAAGAATTGATGTATCAAAGAACTGGGTGTTGATTGGAGGTCCTCCATGTCAGGCTTATTCTCTTGTCGGAAGAGCTAGAAATAAGGGTAATAGTGAATACAGGGCAGAAAACGATCTACGTCATTTTCTATACAGGGAATATCTGCGAATAATTAAAGAGTTCCAGCCCGCTGTTTTTATTATGGAAAATGTAAAGGGTATTCTTTCTGCCAAAGTTAATGGGGAGCTTATTTTTTATCGAATTCTGGAAGATTTTGAACAGGCTGGATACCATATTTATTCGATGGTAAAAAAACGCCAGTCTGATTCAATGCCTGATCCCCATGATTTTATTATTTGCTCGGAAAAATATGGTATTCCACAGGAAAGGCATAGAGTTATTGTTCTTGGTGTTAGGAAAGACATCGAGCGAAAACCAGGTACACTTCGAGAGCAAGAAAAAGTGATTGTAGAACAAGTTATTGGTGATCTGCCGAAACTTCGTAGCGGACTTTCAAAGCAGCAAAATAACGACTCAAGCGAAGCATGGGCTGCGGTTATTCAGGATGAAATAAAACTTGCTTTAAGTTCGATGGAAAACCAGAGTTTGAAGAAAAAAATCGAGGAAACGCTAGCCCGTAAGTTACAAGGCAATAGCCTTGATAGAGGGATAAATGTTCTGAAATCTACCAAAGGGCTGTATCAGAATATGCCTGCAAAATTAGCTGAATGGTATAGCGATGAAAAGCTATTGAGCGTGATAAACCATGATACCCGTGGACACATGAACAGTGACCTTGCGCGTTATCTCTACTGTTCGAGTTATGCAGAGATTTATTCACAGGTAAATACGCGGTCTTCTCCAAGACTAAATGATTTTCCTCAAGAATTGTTGCCAGCACATAAGAATGTAAATTCTGGAAAATTTGTAGATCGTTTTAAAGTTCAGGAAAAACACTTGCCAGCATCAACTATCACATCTCACATATCAAAAGATGGTCATTATTTTATCCATTATGATCCTGCACAATGCAGAAGTTTGACGGTTCGTGAAGCTGCAAGAATACAGACTTTTCCAGACAATTATTTTTTTGAAGGAACTCGAACACAACAATATGTCCAAGTTGGTAATGCAGTGCCTCCCTTGTTGGCTAAACAAATTGCAGGAATTATCTATAACTTGTTAATTTAATTTTCAAGACCATCATCAATTTTTCTGAACCTATTTGATTCTTTCCTGTTTGGTTGTTGCTGTGATAAATCTACCAGCTCAGACAATAGGGTACTATCGAGTTTATAGTCAATATATTGCACATTAATCCAGCATTGCGTTTTTTTACACCATTCTGTAACGTTTGTTATACCTTCTGGTGTATCTTGAATACAATCGTTGATAACCTTAGCAATACTAAGGAGGTGTTTTTGAGTAGCCTCCGTTAATCGTTGCCTTTTCCAGATAAATAATAAATCCAGTTGTTTTCCTGTCGCTGTAATGAGTTCAGAGAACTTGGCTATCGAATAGGTAACAATATTTGCTTTATACCCACCGTACCATGCCTGCTTCATGACTGATTTATCAAGAAATCGGAAAATAATTGCTTTCGCAATGAGTTCCTTAAAATAGGATTCATTGAACTGTTGTTCATTGTCTCCCCAGTCTTTTGATATATCAGATGCGAACCTTGCGAAATTTTTCTGCGCACCAAGACTGACAATATTAGGTTGCTTTTCCCATGAATAATGGAATTTAGCTAAATCAGTTTTTGAGAACATTTGCATTCTGGGATTTTGATTCAAAAACTCCTTTTTTTGCGCATTGGTCAAACTTGCTTGCGCATTGGCATATTGCCCTCTAGTACGTTCGTAGTACCAATGGGTATCTTTAAGCCCACCTTCAATTGAGGGAGCCCACAGTCGGCGCGAGAAATCTTCTATTCTTAGATGAAAAGGATGATTAGAGAAAAAATCAGCCGCGTTGACTTTATTCTGGGTATTGGCATATTCAGAGATTTTTGGAACAACTTGCTCTAACTGTTCCGAAGGAACTATCGTCAGTTTCATCTGCACATAAACGTGTTCTAAATCAGCTTTTGATTTTATTAATGCGGTATACAGTGAAGCGGTAGTTTGCCCGCCGTTTACTATCTGAAGATTCTTTATCTGTTTAATTCTTGCACTGCCATTTTCAATATCAGTTTCTATTGCTTCAGCAGTCGCCGTAATACCATTGTTATAAGCAAAAAACATCTTAGGTTCATTCATTATTGTATTGCGCATTCCTTTATTTACGCTGCCTCGAAATTGAAGAAAGGTACGCACATTCTGCTCTAAAAGTCGCTCTCCGTGTTTTTCGTACAGACTAGCTATTAATTCGCCAGGTATTACCAGTAAATAAGATTGAAAAATATCTGATCCGATGAAGGCAGGTAAACAGGGCAAACTTTGTCCGAATTCTTGCTCAAAGTCGATAACAATGGATTCTTTGCCAGTACCTGATGTCTCAATGCGATAAAGACGTTCTATATCCCATATATCAAAAGTGCATTTGAATCCTTTAATTTCACTTTCCCCAAGAGATTGTAATCGACTACTTAACAAAGTATTAGTAAGGATAATGACGCGTACTTTAGTAATATCGGCTTTTATTTTACAGATTCCCATTGCCAGAGGGTAGGCTGGATCGCTTTCTTCAAGGTTAGAATAAAACTGTTGATCCAGCGATTTTTCAAAAAATCGAATCGCACGTTTAAAAATTTTCTCCACATTTGTCTGTGTAAGCGTCTCCAGTTGTTCCCGAAATTCTGAGACAATGAACGTTAAAGTTCCGTTGTCCCTTACATAATTCCAAGCATCTAGTTTTAGCCCCGCCGTCTCTTTTTTGTAACTGATTAATGTAAAATCTTCAAGGACAGCTTGCTCCACAAGAAACTCGCACATCCGCTCAACAAATATAGGTTCATTAAACTGACTTCCTGCTTCTGCGCAGGAATAAATATCCTGCATGAAATCTTGAAAAAATTCTTCGTGCGTCATGCGATTTGTATCCAATCAGGCGTTGCTATAAAGGGTTCACAGTCCAAAAGATTGATGTCATAGCTTAGTCTGATAATCCCATGAACAAGATCACTAGGACATAATCGTGGAAAACCTTGCCCGACAAAAAACATTTGTTCTGTGGAAAATAAATAACTGTATTCATAGTATTCATCTAAATCCATATAACCAGTTTGATAAATCAGATTATTGAATCGCTCTAGGGCTGAAGGTGCGGCTGTTTCCAACTCATGTCGAATTTGACCAATAAGCGTTGGCAGGTTTACCACGTTTTCTGCTTCAGCATCTGTTTTTCCCAGCGTAACAACATACAAATACATTGTTGATAGTTGAGTACATAACTGGTCAGCAGATGAAATATGAACACTCGGTGCGGTAGTTCCTAATTGACATTTAACTTCAACAGCACAGTTCTCTATATTGAAATCCTGTGGCATATCCTCAGCTCCTTGCCAGAACTGAATCGCTTGTCCCATGCCAAATGCAGGGGCAAGGTGTTTAACAATAAACAGAAGCTCACCAATCAAGCCTTTTATTTCCTTTTCAGACAATAGTTCTGAGCGCGATTTTTGTAAAAATTCCTGCCATCGTTTTAATCGTCTGAGAATAATTCGGGTTGCCTGATTGTTTTTATCAAATTCACGCGTGGAGGCAATAATGTCACTGCATAGCGATGAAAAAATCTGCCAGTCTTTCTTATCCTTCAAAATTAAAAGCAGCATATAGTTATTGCTCTGATGCTGTTCTGGAGTCAGTAACCGAACTTCGATACCATTCAATAAAGGGAATTTATCAGGAAGGTTATCAGGTGAAACAAATTCATAGATAAACAGAAATCGTCCATAAGGATCACGCGCCCAAAATAAGTTCAGTGGATGGGTATGATCCACACGTCTTGAAAAAACATCGTGTGCAGGTATGCTGATTTCTTTCCAAGGGTTATTCATCAATATCATCTCCTTCGTCTTCATCCAGCAGGTCTGCGTAGTTGTTGCTCCACCAGACAGTATTGACAACATATTCAACCAGTTTTTGCGGTCTGCGGCTTCCAGCTTCTCCTGGAAAACTAATACCGTATGCAATAATTCCCTCAGGAAATATTGGATAGTCGTCTTTATCGTCCTTTTTTCGGCAATCCAGCACATGAAGCATAAGTAGCGGTTTTTTCCGTTTTGCTCGATAAATACTATCTGGAAAATTCTTCTTATCGGGGTAATCTTTTAGGTATTCAATTTCAGCAGTTTTGATTTCTTCGCTTTCTAGCCCAGCTTTTTCATGCCCCCTTGACGCTAGTCTGCGTTTGTTCAATTCAACCCCATTACTTGGATAATCAAAAACAGTTTTTCGTTTCCCTTGATAATCAGAAACAGTTCTTCGTTGAGATATGATGTGCTGTCCTATAGTATCGATTTCCAGATTATCAGTATCAGAAGTATTTTTTAAAAGACTAATCAGAATAATATCCCATGTATCGACTCCCTTACTTTCCAGCCATTCTGAATAGTCTATAATTGGCGCAGATTCTGTCAATTGAGAGGCAGGATGATTAATAAATTCTTTAAGAAAGTCCGTAATAAGAGAAAAAGGAATGTTTTCGTATAAAAAACCTGGCTGACCAATAGTTTTGGGAACAGTCGCGGATATTTTTTCAATTAATCGCTCCAGTGCCTTGCGATTATTAGTGATTACATCGGGAGATTTTGATAATACGGATGTTTCTACCAGCCGTCCTTCAAGACTAATTTGACGAGTCACGCAACGACTTGAACGCATTTTGTTACTGGCAGTCACAATAAGCGTTTCAGGATGACTTCGCACACATAATCCGAAATCTTTCGGAGTCATTTTTGCTTTTTCCATGCGACTGAATTCTTCTCGTAATTCTTCCGTTACGCTGGATATATGGGCGTACCATGAACTGGCTTCCTCAGTCATATAAATTCTGCAAAGTTCTTCAAAATCAGTTCGATAGCCAAACCAGCGTCCCATCTGCATCAATGTGTCATACATAATGGAACTTCTGAGGAAATAACTGACTGTTAATCCCTCAAGCGTCAATCCTCTGGATAAGCTTAATCCACCAACAGCAATCACATTTCTGCCGTTTGGATAATCTCGTCTGCTGTAATCCAGTGGAATTGCATTTTTGGAAGCGTTAATCTCAACCACTCCAATAGGTGACACTGCATTTTTTAGCTCTTTCTGAATGGCATTCCATGAAAATTCTGTATTGCTAAATTCTTTGTCCCATGTAGCCTTAAGATTTAATAAGCTAGAATTTTTCAGTGCCTCAGTCTGAGGTAGTGCGTAGTGATTTGTTATTGCATCGCGTAATTCGGTCAAATAGTCATGAATCAGTAATTTTATACTGGTCTGAACATCGGTAAATCGACTGACGTTTACCAGCATTGAGTTGTGACTATTTTGTTGTTTTCTCAAATTTCTGGCAGCTTTTACCAGTATAAAGACTCGAATCGCTTCTTTAAGACTGGTGGGCAGTATTTCAGGAAATTCATGTTTCTTGTGTTTCAGAGGCAAAATGTCTTCATGGTCATCGATTTCTCTAACGATTTTAAGATCGCCTTCTTCTTCAAATATTCGTTTAGCTCCCACATAGTTTGAAGGTGCATCAAGGCTAATAATGAAGTCTCTAGGAAACAAATCATCATTCAGCATTGCATCTTCACTATCAGGATCGATGAAAATATTAGCAAAAGGCGTAGCCGTATAACCCAAGTAGGAACTCTGCTCAAACAGGCTTAGTAATTCACGGATTCTGCTATTTGTTGCCGTTGGGTCTTGGTCTTCTTTTCGGGTATTAACGGAGGCGTGATCAGCTTCATCATCAATCAATAGCATTGGAAAACCGTGCAGATCAGAATTATTATTTTTTAGCCAATCAATCAAGTTTCTAAGAGTCGAGACATTTTTTTTCAAAACCAGTATGACGGGTTCATTAAAATGACCAACCCTAGTTCCTAATTGAGTCGCAATTTTTTTATTAAAATCCTGTGTACTTGTTGTCAGCGATACTGGCGCACGCATTGCAGAATCAAACTTGCCAACACCGACAAGTTTTTCTTTCTGTCCTATTGCATCAAGTTGTCGTGCGCTATCGAGTCCAACAAATCCTTCATCTATACGCTCTTGCGTCTGGTTTCTTAGCGTTTTTAACAATCCCGCTAGAACAATGATGACCTTATAACCAGAATCAGCCGCTTTACAGATAACGCCCGTATAGTTTGCGGTTTTACCCGATTGAACATGACCTACGACCAAGCCTTTTCTTTTCCAATTACCCTGTTTTTTCGGGTTTTCCAAATGACCAATAATTTTGTCAGTGACTATATCCAGTTGGCTGATAACCTCTGGTGCAAACTTTTTGTCAGGCAATAATCTTCTGTATCTTTTCCAGTAATACCAGTCTATATCACCGCGATTATCATCCAACCAAGGAATATAATCCTCTGCTTCCAATATGCTGCCTATGCCCATGCTTATATCAAAGCGGGTTTCGAGTTTTTTTGTTAGATTGAGAATATCCTCATCCGTTATTTTTCCAGCGTATTGAGGCGAAGAGGCGATGGTTTTCACCATTGTAATTATTACCTCCCTTTCTGTTGCACCACCGCCCAAAAGAGTTGCGACTGCATCTTCAATTCTTTCAAGACTGTTACTCATGAAAATATCCTTTTTCTTTTAGCATGGTTTTAATTTCTTTAGGGTAAGTGGCAAAGGGGTCAATTGAGAGTAGTCGTTCCGCTATTTCATTATCAGAAATATTGCTTTCAAGCATTGGAGCGATGAATCTATCCAGAAGAAGAGAAAAATAATCCCTATCAAATGCTGGTTTTTCCAATTCTTCGGGTTTTCTGGCTACGTCACTATAAAATAATTCGGTAGGAAAACAGCTTTCCAGCATTAGCAGTAAGTCCTTTAATTGTTGTCGTTGTTCTGGCTGTAATTGTTCTTCAAGTTGCGTTATCAAAGGATGCGCTTTGTTAATTCCATAAATTATTTTTCCTGCTGTGGCAGTTCTATTCCATGCAGGTACTTTCACCGAATCACTTAAGCGTTTACCTTTCTGCTTATAAACTTGCTTTCCTTTATCCTGTATATCATAAATGATCTGTTTAAGCTGTTTTCTGATGCTCTCAGGCGGCGAGGCATTAGCTTTTTTAACATCAATTTTCCATAAATGATCCAATGTATTAGGTATATCAATTCGGACACGAAGTAATTTGGTCAGTTCTTCTTTGGGGATTAAGCGAAACCAAGTGTTTTTGATAATCAGGCGATGATTACGATAAACATAAAAGCCCTGATTTTGAAGATAACCCGCATCACCTGCATATTTTTCATACTCTTCACGAGATACTTTGTTGTAATGCGGTAACACATAGGGTTGTATGATGATCTGTTTATTGTGCAGTTTAATTGTTTGCTTGGGAAGTTCTCTAGTTGCTAGATTCGATGGATTAAAAGGATTGAATGCCTCAAGAAAATCGCCATTAATTGCAATGCGTAAACTTTTCTTTCCTCGTGAAGTCTCAAGAAAACGATGAAATGTTAATTCGATATGTTTTCTTGCTTCATTAATTAGACTATTGAGTTTTTTCTCTCCTGTTCCTGAGTCATCAGAATTGTCCAGACGATCCATTTTTTGCCAAAGAACAATTGTGCCGCTTTCCCTAGACAGAAAGTCATTAATGATTGTAGTAATTTCGGTAATAGCTTTGATTTCCTGATTACTCAGAATATGTAAACTCCATCCGTTATCAGGATTTTCTGTGATGGAATCCAAATCCCATCGCCTAGCTGACATTTGCTGTTGTTTTCGTGTGATAACCGTCAGTTGTCTACATTGAGAAAACGATGCTGTTTTCAACCCCAAACCAAATCGCCCTAGGTCATTTACTGGGCGGGTATTCAAAGGATTATTACTACCCAATCTCATCGCGCTGGTTACTTCATCAGCCGACATTCCTGAACCATCATCAATAATAGCTAACCAAGGTTTTCCTGTATTCCACGCAAACCGAAGCTGTATCAAAGATGCGCCAGCGGTAATACTATTGTCTATGATGTCAGCAATTGCTGTTTCCATCGAATAACCAATTTCTCTGAGCGATTCTACAAGAGATATAGGCGACGGTTGTATATTTAAGTATTCGGACATGCTATAAATTCAAAACCAGTCTGTTGAAAATAATGATGTAATAAATCTGGAAAAACATTTTTTGTATATTGATTCCTTTGAAAATATTAATGATATGACTATATTCAATTGAACACAAAAATGTTAAAAGCTGTTATATACATAGAAACCCTGCATTGTAGCTGGTTTTAGTGGGATAAATCTTATCGATAAGTTTTTTAAACCAGAGTGGACGAAAAATAACCACCAGTAAGCCAATAGTGCTGGTAATTGAAATAGGGCTAATGCTAAAAATCATCAGGACAATAAAGACGATTGCGCATTTTATTCTGAGCAAGATAGAGGTATTCATGGCAATAATTCCACAATTACGCACCACCACATAAATGCCAAGCATCTACACCAACAAATGACATATTGTTTTTATAGTTGGTTACGGAATAAACCTTGCCGCGATCATCGCCTTTTGGACAGTCTGTTGGTAATTCTTGTAAGCATACTTTGACTTTATCACCGTTAAGAAAGTCATTGCTTGAGAACATATATTTATCGGCATTTTCGCTACTTGGAAAGTTGGCAATGCTTTGAATGTAAAGTGATATGCCGTTTTTAAACTGTACCGCGACTTCACCACCTGCTTCACCTGCGATAGCTCCTTCAAATCTGGTGAGTTTGTCGGCAATATTAGAATCCACACAATCGCCAACTTTTTTGGGTAACGGATTAACGCTGGCTAAATCGTTAATGCGTTGCTCATACATCCCTTGTAAACAGACTTTGTCTTTGCATGAATTGCGTTTTTTTAGCCAATTGCGTTGGTCGAGTTTAATGTTTTTTGCATTATTGGCATCGGCTAAGGCATTACGATAAGAGGATGATAAGGTTTCATCCAGCGTTGATATGTCGTTATCTGAGCAAATAACATCTTCTACTAACGTGGCGGCTTTGGCACAGTCAAAACTGGCGGCGTAAATAGTTGGACTCAATGTAAAACCAATAAGTCCAATGGCGATAATAAACGGCGTTTTTAGATGATTCATAAGGGTTTCCTCATAGTGTTTTGCTTACATTATCCACTGGCTACAACTAACCTGCTTATAAAGTTGCATCGGCTGAGTCATAAGCTAACCAAAACATTCGTTCAGCGTCCATTAATGTTCAGAGGAATACTATAAAGTCGAAGTAAAAAAACCAATTACATTTATCTTGAAGGACTACAGCCATGAAAAAAATACTTTTGTTATTAACAGCTATCTGTAACGACTTGCATTTGAAAACACTCATACTTGCATTCAGCGCACTTTTCGACTCAAATTAATTGAGAATGAAAATGTACTCATACTTACATTAACTGCGAATGTACTTGCATTTATCCGTATCGACTTGCATTCAATTATTTTGTACTCACATTAATTGCGAATGAAATGCTGTGTCCAGATCATTGGTTTTTAGCCGCGCTTGCCACTATTAACAAACATTCCTAGCCCTTCAGGTAAAGTGACGTATTATTTGAGTACGCCTCAGTGAGACGATTGTTTGAGACACTTTTACTGTGCCAATAGGGTTTTTATTTGGCTTTTGGCGCATTCCAGATTTAAAGACTAGACCCTAATAAGACGTTTTATGTTTGCATTTAATTCGAGTAGACAATCATCAAATGCAAACTGTTAGAGCTAAGAGTCACTAAAAACCAATGATCTGGACGCTGTATTTCATTCGCAATTAATGTGAGCATGAAACAATGGAATGCAAGCCAGCGCGGATAAATGCAAGTACATTCGCAGTTAATGTAAGTATGAGTACATTTTCATTCTCAATTAATTTGAGTCGAAAAGTGCGCTGAATGCAAGTATGAGTGTTTTCAAATGCAAGTCGTTACAGCTATCATGCTGTTTTCACCGTTGTGTTATGCGGATGACGATGACTATAGAGAACGCGGTAACGGTTGGGAACATCATCACCACCGTCAATATTACCAACAACCCGAAGGTCGCTATTATCAGCAACCCCCCGTTGTTTATTACCAGCAGCAACCAGCGGTTAATTACTACCAACAGCCCCCCGTTCGTTATTCTCAACAACCGCCTGTGATTTATCAGCAACAGCCCGTTTATTCTCAACCTGTGCAGTATCCATCCAATGAACTGCGCTTACATTGGTAACGCTCACTCGTCTAAAAGCGACTTCCTTAAACTGGGCATTGGATATTAGAACCCGTATTTTGCTTAATTTTGTTTGATTCAATCTGTTTTAGTATAACTACGTCAACTAACCTCTAAATGAGGCTGCCAAGTGTTTAGTCATCGGCTCATAAACGGCTTTTTTGTTTGCGTCATACATGAATATAAAGGTCTTAAGCATTCCGTTGTTCAAAATAGTCTTTTTATAATAAACCATTCCGCCTTCCCGATAACCTGATACAACAAACCAATTAGGCTTTATTACCTTATAAGTCACAGTGTGAGTAGGCTCTTGAGCTAATTCCTCACGACAAGCTTCGTTATAGATTTCTTCAAGTGACTGATTTAAGGCATTGGCATACCCACGAAGCGATAAGCTGGCATCACCATTTTTTGATGTGAATGTTCGCCCTGCACCGTCAGGATCGGCTTCCTGTGGCGTTAATATGTTTTTTGGATACTCTATTGAATAGTCGTAGTTGACGTTGTGATAAGTGTCATAAACAACGTCCTTGGCAAATAAAAATGGAGAGGCTAAAGAAAAAAATAGGATTAGCAAATAACGCATGGTTTCACTCCTAACAAAAAAGTATTCAACATAATGCTTTGATTCCTTTTATCAATCGAGTCATGGCTTGATCTGCGCGCGTGCTATCGAGCATTCCATAAGAAAGGCGTAAATAACAACCCTCCGTTAAACCGAACGCACAGCCTGGAATCGCTGACACTTGATAATCACTAATCAAGGTTTTCACTACCTCCAAATCATTGCGTGGGGTATGAAGTTTCAGTAATAAATAAAACGCGCCTTCTGTGGCGACCGCGTCAATTTTATCGTTAACTTCTTGTAGGCGGCTGATAACTTGAGTGCGTATTGCTAGTAGACGATGTAACTGTGTTTTGCAATAATCCGAACCGACTTCTAGCGCACCAATGGCTGCTTGTTGACAAATCAACGGAGGACAAATCAGATTGGTATCCTGTACTTTCAGTAACGCTGGTAACAGGTGTTTTGGCATCAGCAGATAACCGACTCGCCAACTGGCAAAACCGTAGGCTTTGGATAACGAATACAGAGAAATGCTATGCGAGCTGGCATCTTTTAGACTGGCAGGAGAGAAGTGTTGAGCCTGACTATACACAAAATACTCATACGCCTCATCGCAAATATGATACAAACCATGATCTCGGCATAAAGCATTCACAGCGCGTAAATCGTCTTCTGAATACACCGCACCACTGGGATTATTCGGCGAAACAGTGACAACAGCACGGGTTTTTTCGGTAATAGCATCGGCAATTTTATCAAGCTGTAATTGATAAAAGTTGTCAGTCGGCACAGCGACGGGTGTGCAGTTCAGCATTCGGATCGCCATTTCCTGATTAAAATAATAAGGCGATGGCAAAATGATTTCATCATCAGGGTCAGTGATCGCCAACAAGACATTTAAAAATGCCATATTCGCTCCTGCTGTGACCATGATCTGGTAATCGTCTGGATTGATTTGGTTTTCACTGCGTAGTTTTTCGGCAATCAGTTCTAACAAGCGTTTATCACCTAACGCCGAACCATATTGATGCTCTTCGGGACGTTGACCAAACTGAGAAATGGCGGCTAAAGCACGCTCAGGCGGCGGATAAAACACCATGCCTTGCCCCAAGGATAACGTACCAAGCGTGTTGCGTGTCCATTCGGCAACCACTGGAATAATAGGAGCTTGTACACTGGTAATGGTGCGACTATTGCGTCTATTCAAATGTCCTCCGAAAAAAATCGATGAGAGTGTGTTAATAAAGCCATGTAAACGGTTGATTATTTAACCACAACATAGCCCTTTTTACGTTTAGCCTCACAGAGTTTTTGTTCTGCTTCCAAGGCTTCTGCTTCGGTAGCAAACCAGATTTTCCGTACCGTACCTGGTGATCCAATCCGTCCCCATTCTCGCACTAATGCCCACTCACCCAATAGACATAACATAACAGTCGTTTGGTAAAAGCGGTGCATATTTTTCTCTGTATTATCACGTTTAAGATAAATACGGCTCATGCTGTTGCCTTATCACAATTCATAATGGGTTACACACCAAAAGAACGGTTTGTCTTTAGCCTGCTTTGTAGCCCTTGTTATTAGTGGTCTATAACGAAAATATCGATTTTAGAATGTCGGACGATATTTTCTATAACTTATTGAATATTGGTGTTTTATTCTCTATGGTAAAATTAATCATTGCCAATGAAACCGATATCTCTCTATGCAGCCACAAGCTATCCTCTACTACATCCACGATCCTATGTGCAGTTGGTGTTACGCTTTCCGCCCCGTTTGGACACAAATCCAGCAGCAACTTCCCTCTAATATCAGTGTGCAATACATTCTTGGTGGACTTGCGCCCGATTCTGATCAACCTATGCCACCAGAAACCCGCGCTTATATACAGAACCAGTGGTGTAAAATCATTCAGACCGTTCCTGATACGCTATTTAATTTTGCGTTTTGGGAGCAATGTCAGCCCGTCCGTTCTACATACCCCGCTTGTCGAGCGGTACTGCTTGCCAGACAACAGGGCAAAGAATACGAAATTGCCATGATTCATGCGATTCAGGATGCCTACTATCAGCAAGCACGCAACCCGTCTGACCGTACCACGTTGTGTACACTGGCACAACGTATTGGGCTGGATTTTGATGTATTCACCAGTGCGTTGGATGATGACACAACCCAACAAGCATTGCTGGCAGACATCCGTTTTGCTCGCAGTATCGGTGGTAATAGCTTCCCATCACTGTTTTTACAACAAAATGACGTAATTCAGTCCATTCCACACCATTACACCAATGCCGCTAACGTGCTGCACACCATTAAAAATGCGTTGATTAGCTAGATCGTAGTGAAACTCATGGTAATAGTTGATTGGTTTATACCCACTAAAAAGACACTAAATAAACACTATAAAGGCGTATTTTTAGTATTAAATTAGTATCAAAAGAATACTATTTTAACCATCTTCTTGTATCTGTTTGGCAAGCTGTAACATAGCATAGCGGATAAAATTTAGCTTGGTTCTACCGCTTAACTGACTGGCTATTTCCAGTTGCTGATACTCATATTCATTGAACGGTACACGAATAGCTTTGTAGTCACGAATAGCATTTTTATTGATTACGGGCGTATCTATTAAAGTAACAAGCTGTCCATCCTCTGCTCCAGAAACAAAGGCTTCCATTTGTTCGGCTAATGGTTCGGGCGTTATGGCTTTAGGTTCTCTGCGCTTAACCATTAAATTATCTCCGCTATCAATTTTTTGATTTCATCTTTGGCTTTTGGGTTATCCATTTCCACTACACCTAAACCATCGCTCATCGCATCACGGTAGCACTTTCGATCATGAATGATGGTGGTTAATAGCTCTATGACAGGGTAATCCTCTAGGCAAATACGCGCCTCGGCTTCTTCTCGAATAGCGGGATTAGTCGGTGTCATTGTCAATAAGCCGAATACTTTTAAATCAGGGTTTAGGTCTTTAGCTTGGGTGATGATTTCCTGCATTTTAGGCAGGGTATCAAGGTCGGGTTGTGAGGGTCTGAACGGCACTATCAAAACATGGGCGGCTAACATACCCGTGCGTAGTTCGCGGCTATCTCGTCCTGCTGCATCGACGATAACAAAACCATAGCGTTTGTCTAAGTCGATGAGCGTATCGCGGATATTTTCATATTTTTGGACACAATGCACTTTTGCCAGTTTTTCATTGGCTGTTCTATCCATTGCCCAGTTTGCAGAAGTGCATTGTCTATCGGCATCTACCAGAACAACATCATGCCCAAGGCTGGCAAGTTCTGCGCAAATATTAACGGCGGTGGTCGATTTTCCGCACCCCCCTTTTTGGCTTCCTATTAGAATTATCATGGTGTTATTTAAGTATAAAATTGGTACTTAAATTATACCTTAACCACTCCTAATTAGGATATTTTTGGTACTTATTATGGACATACATAATTTGTCATATAAACCACGTTAAGGATTTTTTACGGAACATCACAGCTCATAGTCATCATAAGTCTGTAACACCTCTTCTTGCGTTATTCCAAGATAACGCAAGGTTGATGTGGTATTGGAATGATTCAACACCTTGGCAATCTTCTCAATCGGTACACCATCCTTGTACATTGCCATGCCACGAGATTTGCGCATACTGTGGGTATTGATCGACAGCCCTAACACATCACCTGCGTCTTTAAACACCCGACTCACAGAGACCCGACTGATAGGTTTATCTTTAGCTCGATTGCTGTGGACTTGAAACAACCACACATCACCAGGATGTTCCTGTTGCCGTCTGGCAATCACGGCAATAGCGGTTGCATTGAGACGAATCAACTTTTGTTTGCCTGTTTTGGCTTCGACTAATTTAAGTGAGCGATCTTCCAGATTCAAATCACGGTACTGGAGTTTTAAGAGGTCACTAATGCGCAGTGACAAATTCACCCCGACTTTCCAAATATCGGCATACAGTTGTCCGAATTTGTTGGTCAGAATTGTGTGCATCATCTCGATTTGGGTTTTACTGGCGGCATCAACCGATTGCATTTTATGTGTTATTTTGTTGTTTTATTTTCTATCTGTTACATAGACTAACAGGCTAAGGGCATGAAATCAATAAAATCAGTGAGTTGCTAAGTAACATAATGCTATTTTGTTACTTATAATAAATACTGCTATCTATCTAACCTGAGTTCGACATAAGCAAGGATAAAAAAAGCAGCCTTTTAAAAAATCTGAAAGAATATAAGCAACCACGCAAAACTCTTTCAAAAAAGGCAGCTACTCATGATTTTACATCAACTATTCTGTGACACTGACGATTTTTGCCAAGACTTTCTGCCCGAATGGAAGCAGACACAGTTACAAACTGGCACCAGGAAGCGCAATAGAAGCAAGTGTTTATGTGAGAGCGAGATCATGACGATTGTGGTGTACTTTCAAATGAGTGGTTATCGCACCTTCAAACATTTCTATCTCAAACATGTTTTGGTTCATTGGCAACCGATGTTTCCAGGTTTACCCAGTTACAACCGCTTTGTTGAACTGATGGCAGAGGCTTTAAATCCATTGACTGCCTTCATGCAAAGTCGTTGTGGTAAAAGTGAAGGCATTGCGTTTGTGGATTCAACCGCGTTATGTGTCTGCAAAAACATCCGTATTCCCCGCCATAAAACCTTTGCCGATCAAGCAGGACGTAGCAAGTCATCAACAGGGTGGTTCTATGGTTTCAAGCGACACTTTACCGTCAATGACTGTGGCGATATGCTGTCATTCTGCCTGACACGCGGTAATGTCGATGATAGAACGCCTGTGCCTTATCTCGCCAAAGACTTGATCGGTAAGCTCTTCGGCGACAGAGGTTACATTTCAAAAAAACTGACCGAACTGTTAGCAACGCAGGATGTGGAACTCATCACCACCTTAAAAAAGAACATGAAACCCAGAGTTCTTGCCGCTTTCGATAAACTCATCCTCAGAAAACGCAGTATTATCGAAACCATTAATGACCAGTTGAAGAATATCTTTAGCCTTGAACACTCTCGCCATCGCTCTTTAATCAACTTCCTGGTCAATGCCATTGCCGCTTTAGTCGCTTATTCTTACCAACCTAAAAAACCTTCGTTGAATCTGCGCCAGCCGGATTTGTTGCCTTTGCTTTCATGAAGCTTAGATCGAACTCAGGTTACCTAGCATATGTTTTTGTACCATTGGAGTTCAAACCCCGTTACCAACATGGATGGGGTCGATAGGGAGTTCGGAATATAAACTCCGTTAAGGATTTCAAAGCTATCGATTCCGAAACCGTAAGTTTCTGTTCAAATGCGCCCGCTAGTACAACTTGTTATTGATCTACTCTATATTAGAAATATCTAATTTTTACCTTTTCGGGGCGTTGGGCAAAAATAGCCCATTTCAAATGCAAGCCGTTACAGCTAGTCGCTATCTTTAATTTCAGTAACTTGAATCGCATTTGCCCCCGAATCCCCAGTTAGGTACATTCTTAGCGCGTACAACAAATCAGGTGTTTTATTTAAAGCTTTAGGTTTATCAAGTTCAAGAGTAATACGAGAATTAATATTCAAATTTGATTTACTAATTTGTTGCGCTAAATCTTCAATAAGTACGACAAATTTTCTGGTAATCTCTTGATTAGATGCGAGGATACTTTTAATTTTTTCATCTTCATTCGCTCTGGTTCTTAATAAGGCTAAAAGAAGTTCCAAGTATTTTGT
>CAIUVX010000143.1 GCA_903902705.1 uncultured Methylococcales bacterium | reverse complement strand
GAATTGATGCACGATACTGTCATCGGTTTACTGATTAACAAGGTCGTTGTGGACGAGATATTTATGCCTAATTGCAGATTTCACCCACTACCCATCAGATAATATCCATCAACTGATGTCTTTTATTTCGCTCTACTCGCGGGTCTTCCACCGATGAAAAGGCTTCTTGTAAACTTAACGCCACTATCTACTCCTCAAAATAGTTTAGTATCGCTGATTTTTAAGGTAATTTATATGCGCTTGCCCTGTGATTTGAGCTGATTGCTGTAAGATGTTATAACATTAACCACCTTCCTCATTAACTAACCCATTTATGACCAGTAAAACAAATTCCCCCATGCCTGTGGATGTAGAAGCAGGCGAAACCTATGGATGGTGTAGCTGTGGTTTTAGTCAAACCATGCCCTTGTGTGACCGCTCACATCGAGAGTTTTCTCCCGATAAAAAGTCGGTTAAATTTGTTGCCCAAGAAACTAAACGCATCTATTTATGTGGTTGCTCTGAAACACAAAATCCACCTTTTTGTGACGCAAGTCACTGTGACATTTGATACGCTCATGGCAATAGAAATAGAACACAAGTTTTTATTAGCGAATGATAGTTGGCGCGACTGTGTGACCCATTCGATTCGCTACCGACAAGGCTATTTAAGCTCACAACCCACTAGCTCTATTCGGGTGCGTACCAGTAATGAACACGCATGGTTGAATATTAAATCGGCTACCATAGGCACGCACCGCCACGAATATGAATATGAAATTCCATTGGCAGATGCCGATGAAATTCTTAGTACTTTATGCAGAAAACCGTTAATCGAAAAAACCCGCTATTTTGTCACTGATAACGGACATATTTGGGAAATCGATGAATTTGACGGTGATAATCAAGGTTTGATTGTGGCAGAAATTGAACTCTCAGAAATTGGCGCAAGTTTTGTAAAACCGTCTTGGTTAGGCGCGGAAGTCACTGATGATTTGCGTTATTACAATAATAATTTATCGCTTCATCCTTATACAAGCTGGCATGAAAATTAGAGTATTTTTACTACTCCTACTGCTATCAACTCAGTGTTTTGCAGAGAATCTAAAGGATGCCCTTAAAAGTATTGAATCTGAGTGGGCAACGGTTTATTACGGACTTCCGAAAGCAAAACAAGCGATTGCATACTCTGAGTTGCTGACTAAAATACAGCCACTCATTGAACACTATCCCAATGATGCAAGCGTTATTTACTGGCAAGCGTTGCTTAAAGCCTCTTATGCCAAGCATCAAAATCCATTGACTGCGTTGCAAACGATTAATGAGGTGCGGAATTTATTAACCAAAGCCATTGCCATTAATCCGCAAGTGATGAATGGCGCGGCATACATCGTGTTAGGCACATTGTATGACAAAGTACCTAGTTGGCCAATTGCGTTTGGTAATGATGACACTGCCAAAACTATGCTAGAAACCGCGCTTAAAATTAATCCTAATGGCATGGTTAGCAATTATTTTTACGGTGAATTTTTGTTAACCCATGACGAGGAACAGGCGGCAAAAAGTTATTTTAATAAAGCTCTTGCCGCACCGATTCGTCCTGACCAGCCTTATGCCGATCAGCAAATGAAGCATAAAATCCAACTGGCACTCAAGAAGCTTAATTAATATGTTCACAGGTAAACTCGCGGTACTGTATGAAGGGCAAGGCGATAATGCTATATTTCAACAACTCGCTGAACGCTTAGCTGTGCCGCTACGAAACACCACACAAGCCGATGCGCTATCAGAACTATTTTTTTTATGCTGGCGAGACGGCTGTTTAAAATTATTGGATAGAGAACTACTAAAAAAAGGTGGCTTAAGCGTTGATATAGCACCGCGTAACGGTGAACAGCACTCATATCCCGCGCCCAAACAAGGCGCGTTAGCCCAAGCGGTTGGACGTAAAACTAAAACTGTCATTGATGCAACCACAGGCTGGGGACAAGATAGTTTGTTCATGTTTCGCATGGGCTACCAAGTGAGTTGTATCGAACGCTCACCCGTTATGGCAGAATTATTAACCGATGGTTTTAATCGCTTAGCTCAACAAGACTGGGTACAAAGATTGCAGCTATCAATGCCACCACTGCACACAGGCAATGCAATCGACTTGTTAACCACATTGACAACGCCGCCTGACTGCATTTATCTTGATCCTATGTTTCCGCCTAAACGCAAAAAATCGGCGTTAGCGAAAAAAGCGATGGTTATTCTGCGTGATTTACTCGGTGATGATACTGACAAAGACCAGTTGTTTAGCGTCGCGTTTCAAGCGGCAGGTAAACGCGTGGTAGTGAAAAGCCCTGATGATGCTGAACCGTTAGGCGGCAAGCCTAGCGAAAGTTTTTCAGGAAAATTATTACGTTATGATGTTTATTTAAAGGGGTAACAATGTCTGATTGGATAGATGTAATGAACGAAACCGCTCTCGCTGAGGGTGAAAATACCGTGCTGGATATTGATGGCATCGACGTTGCCATTTTTAAAATTGATGGTCAATGTTATGCGATTGCTGATGTGTGCAGCCATGATGGCGGAGAAATTGCCAGCGGCATCGTCGAAGGCGATGAAATTATTTGCCCACGACACGGCGCACGTTTTTGTATTAAAACAGGCGCGGTCACTGCCCCGCCTGCTTATGAAGCTATCGACTGTTTTCCTGTTCGCATCGAGCAAGGTAGAATACAAGTGCGTGATAATCGTTGGGATTAAATTTGTCGTCTCGCTTCAATAATATTAGGTAGTTGGCTAATTTTATTGAGTACAAGACTTAACTGATGAGTGCTTTCAATTTGAATACTCATAGTAAGTTCGCCTGATAAATCAGGATTGCTGTGCATAGTGGCACTAAAAATATGAATCTTGGCTTGCGCTAATATCTGCGACACATTATTCAATAGATTTTGGGCGTTGTAGGCAGTCACAACAATTGCCACGGCATGACTGGATTGTTCTGCCCCCCAAGACACTGAAATCAGTTGTGCGTGTTTTTCCGCGCTGAGCTGAGTGATATTTTTGCAATCTGTACGATGAACAGTAATACCATGATGATGCGAGATATAGCCAATAATGGCATCACCTGCAACAGGCGAACAACAATGCGCTAAAGAAGTCTGCACGTTATCAATCCCTTCCACAGAAATAACCGATTTAGAGGGTTTCTTTTTTAGTTTGGTGTTGGCAAGCGGAGCTTCTAGCTCTGGGACTTTTAAAAATGCGGCGAGTTGGCGATTATTAATGTGACCGCGCCCAATTTCTTCCAATAAGGTGTTGGTGTCTGGCTGTTTAAAATGACTCAGTGCTTCGGTTAGATTGGGATTTTTTATTCCTAATCGTTGCGCTTCTTTATCCAGTATGGTTTTTCCTAACGCTATTTTTTCTGCTTGTTCTTTATTACAAAACCAGCTTTTTACCCGATTAATGGCGCGGTGCGATTTTAAATAGCCCAAGTTAGGATCTATCCAATTGCGATTGGGTGCGCCGTCTTTAGCGGTTAGGATTTCGACTTGTTCGCCAGATTTAAGCGTGTATGTGAGTGGTACGATACGTCCATTAATTTTCGCACCACGGCAACGATGCCCTACCTCGGTATGAATCGCATAAGCAAAGTCTAGCGGTGTCGAGCCTTTGACTAAATCAATTAATTTACCAGCGGGTGTTAGTACATACACTCTATCGCTAAATAATTCACTGCGAAAACCATCACTTAAATTATCATCGCTGTGTTTTTCTTCGAGAAGTTTGCGCAAAGTCGCAATGCTTTTTTCCATAGTGGCGGTTTGTTTACCGCCTTCTTTATAAGACCAATGTGCCGCAACCCCCAATTCAGCATAATCGTGCATTTCTTGGGTGCGTATTTGTACTTCTATACGATTGCCTTGCTGATCTAAGATAACAGTGTGTAACGATTGATAGCCGTTTTCTTTGGGATTGGCAATGTAGTCATCAAATTCTTTAGGAATGGTTTGCCATAGGTTATGGACGATACCCAGTGCGGTATAGCAATGGCTTAAGTTATCCACGATAACTCGCACCGCTAATAAATCATACAGCTCGTCTATCGGCAGTTGTTTACGCTGCATTTTTTTCCAGATGCTGTAGATGTGTTTGGGGCGACCATAACATTCACAGCGCACCCCTTCTTCTGCCAGCGTTTTTTGCAGTAGGGTAATAAATTCATTGACACAATTTTCTCTGTGTACGCGATTCGCGGCGAGGGATTTGGCAATTTGGCGATAAATCGTTGGCTGTAAGTAGCGAAACGCCATATCTTCCAGTTCCCATTTAAACTGATGTATGCCTAAGCGGTTGGCAATGGGTGCGTAAATATCGAGGGTTTCTTGGGCAATAAAATGGCGTAGTTCGTAGGAAGCTTTAGCTAAGGTACGCAAAAATTGAATGCGATAGGCTAATTTTATTAACACCGAGCGCACATCTTGCGTCATGGACAGCAACATACGGCGCAGGGTTTCTACCTGATTAGGTTTATCTGTCATGTCGGGCGAATAAATGGCGAGTTTATTCAACCACACAACATCTTTAACCAGTGTTGCAACCGTATCACCAAACTGCTTTTTAACATCGAGTGGCGGTGTTAACTGTTCTAGGCGTGGATCACTTAAAATGGCTGCCAGTATCGTTGTTAAATCGACATTAAAATCCATTAAAATCATCGCTACATCAATGCTTTTAGGGCGATGATAATGTGGGTCATCAGGAATAAGCGCGACAATTGCCAACGCTCGCTCTATCTGCTGGCGATCAGATTCTGAAAATTCACTAAAAAATGCTTTTGATTCATTATTTTTTTGCATGAAGCGATTGTAGACGATTAAAGGAATTTAGCGCAATGAACGTTGTTTATTAGTTTGCCAGCCAATACTTAACAGATAGTTAAGCAATCCATTTTATAGGTTTGATACACTATCTCCTCATACAAAATAACCGCAGAGATAATTATGCCAATTACATTGAAAGAACTGGCCGATTTTTGTAATGCCCATATTGATGGAGGGAATCCTTCTTCACTGATTTATTCCGCTGCTGATATAACATCGGCTCAAGTGGGTCAAGTCATACAATTAACAAATAGTAAATATAGCCACTACCTCAAAGAATCAAAAGCCAGTGCTTGCTTTATTGCTAATGATTTTGTTGTTGATGAAAGTGCTGAAACCATAGCTTTATTACGCTGTACTGATCCTGAAATAGCGTTTATTACTGCGGTTAGTTTGTTGCATCCTGCTAGAGATTATGAAGCGCGAATTTCACCTCACGCAGTCGTTGAAGCGAATGTCCAGTTAGATGATAACGTCTATATTGGCGCGTTTGCTGTGATTGGTGAAAATGTCAGTGTTGGCGAAGGTAGCGTGATATTGGCAGGGGCTTATATCGGCAATAATGTAAAAATGGGTAAAAACTGTCGTATTTATCCTTATGCCGTTATTTATGATGATACGGTTATCGGCGATAACGTCATTATTCATTCTGGCGCGATTATCGGTGCAGACGGTTTTGGCTATAAATTTAGAAATTATGCCCATGTTAAAGTGCCGCAAGTGGGTAATGTGGTGATTGACGATAATGTCGAGATTGGTGCAAATACTTGTATTGATAGAGGCTCGTTAGGCAGTACCACGATAGGCATGGGGAGCAAAATAGATAATTTAGTACAGGTAGCTCACAATAATAAAGTCGGTAAACACGTCATCATGTGTGGTTTAACAGGCGTGTCGGGTTCGTGTACTATCGAAGATTACGCTATTTTGGCGGGTAGTTCAGGGATAGCCGACCATGTGACTATTGGACAAGCGGCGGTGGTGATGGCGCGTTCTGGTGTGGCAGGTAATGTAGCGGCAGGTACACAAGTATTTGGCAGCCCCGCAAAGGATAAGCGCACCGCCTATAAGGAACAAGTGGCAATTAGCAAACTGCCCGATTTGTTAAAAAAAGTAAAACTACTGGAAGAAAAAATACACGCTTTAGAACAACAATCAGCAGAAGATAAAATTTAGGGAAAAAAAAACCCCCTTACAAAAGTATGGGGGTTTAACATCTGATGCTACGCATCCATAACGAAAAATTAATTACAAAACTTTTAATTCGTTACAGCTTATTATTATTTTTGAACACCTACGCAACAACAGTTAGTATCTTATTTACCTGAGATTTGCGTAGCAGTACTGTTATTGCTGGTATGTCTTTTTTCAACTTTAGTGAAAACTTCTTTTTGTGATTCAGCAACTGCGCCACTAGCCAAATGCTTAGTTTCGTCAGCTTTTAACATAACAACTAAAACGATAATCGCAGCGATACAAACACCAACAATCAACCACATATTATCTTTTTCTTCTACTTCAGCCATTTTAAAATCCTCTAAACTTATAGTTATGTGTATGTTTTTCCCTCTCCTCAAGAGAGCAACTCAACATCGTATGATGAGCAGGTTGCCGAATTATTTTCTAAACAACGGGGTAATTTTTATCATGAGATGTGCTTTCGTGTCAAAACTATAATTAAAAAATAGCTAAATAATTTTAAAGTCTGTTTTTGATAGCTTATTCTCTTTGTTGCCAACATACGGCAATCATTGTTAACTTAATGAATATTAATAATATTTTTTTTTGTTAGCTAGATACGAGGAATAATGTATCACAATGAAGGGAATGGCAAACCTTGCCAGCTAGTTAAGCACAAAATTATACCCTTATTAAAATCATAGTATAGGGAAATAAACTCATCGGATGAACTCAGAAAATTAACGAATTGTGGACGACATAATTAGGCAATGCGGAGACAAAAATATGGACATAATTCGAGTGGACTTACTTTCTGGCTGCATTTTTAATCATAGCAATATCTGAGCATTGAACGGAAAAATGCTTCCACCAACTACTAGCCGCTTTATAATACTCGTCCTACTCTGCTTTGCCACTCAATGACTGTGCTAATGAATACACCTAAAGAACTACTACCGTCTGATATACGACGCAGCTTTACCGCCAGCTCTTATGAACACGGTAAAGAATATTATGCAAAAGGAAGGGTGCTTAATCTCAATATTGTTAATAAAGGGGTGCTTTTTGTCCAATTGAGTGCAACAGTTAAGGGCAATAATGTTATCCCTTATAAACAAAACATTCGTATTACTTGGCGAGCTGATTATAGTTCTGCTACGATTGAGGGTAACTGCTCCTGCCCTGTTGGTTACAACTGTAAACACATTGTTGCT
Organism: uncultured Methylococcales bacterium; assembly: GCA_903902705.1. GTDB lineage: Bacteria > Pseudomonadota > Gammaproteobacteria > Methylococcales > Methylomonadaceae > UBA4132. The sequence continues at coordinate 36,411 of CAIUVX010000143.1, read as the reverse complement.
GCCTGCTTCATGTATCAATATTCCCAACAAAGTTCCACCCCCGATGCTAGCTGCTTAACGTGGCTAAATAGTCTGGACGAACCAACACCGCACCGCGATAGCAATCAAGATTTTATTGCCTATATAGTTAATCACGGCAAAATCCCGCATGAACTCACTGTTGATCTGATAGTGACCAAAGCAAAAAAAACGGGTGGTTTAAACAAGGGACGAAAACTGTCATTAGATACGTTTCGTTTCGGTCACTCAGAAGCCAGTTACCTGCAACATGAAGACCGAGACATTATCAAACTACTGCCTGCATTAGATGCAAGCTATTATTGGAACACCCCCATTCTGACGGGTACTGTGGGTTTTTTAGCGTTATCAAAACTATTATCAACAGGTCGTTTATTTTGGCAAGACTGCACTCGTCCAGCATTAACAGCAGGCGAGTGTCGAAATTTGCGCTTTAACTGGCAACAATCCAACACAGGTGATTACCAATTATCGGTTACTGTTGAGTCTAATGCCCTGTTGATGTTCACCGAACCGCCACAGTATTTAGATTCCAACACAGGGACGATAGGCGCGATTAATCCACCCAATCTGACCACAGAGCAGTTAAAAAAATACCTTTCAGTTCCACGCATTCCAGCGGCTTATGCCGATGAATTTAGTAAGCAGCTAATTATTAATCATGCCGATTGTCCGTTACCCGCACCGAAAAAAATCGAACTAACGAATGTGCGTGACCTGATACCAACGCCTAGATTACGATTGCTCGGTAAACAAATAAATGCCCATTACCATCACTTCATGGCAGTGAGTTTTTATTATGATCAATGGGAATTGTCGGCAAAAACATCGGAAACCTACCGTGTCATACAAACTAAGCAAGGCTTATTACGCATTCAACGCGACAGTAACAGTGAAAAAAATGCTATCGACCACTTAAACAATTGGGGCTTTAATCAGCCCAGCTTTGATGTCTCTGATGATCCCTCATTACTGCTAATTAGCCAAGCGACAACCGCTATGGAAAGCGCGGCACATTGGAATAACTTTTTACAAAACGCGCTCCCCGCCTTAGAGCAAGACGGCTGGATTATCAACACTGAAGACAGCTTCAAACTGGCTTTTCAAAGTGCGCAACACTGGGATGCAGAAATTAGCGAAAGTCATAATGACTGGTTTGAAATGCGCTTTAATGTTGATATTAACGGGCAGTCATATCCATTACTGCCATTGATTATGCCCGTGCTGGAAAACTATTCGCTAGATATGCTACCCGACATACTCAATCTGCCGTTAGGCGACTATCAATATCTCAGTGTACCTAGCGAAAAGCTCAAGCCGATACTGGCAATATTGATGGAGCTATTTAACGCCAGTCTGTTCGGTAAAGACGGGTCGCTGAAATTATCGCGTTTTAATGTCGCCAGTCTTGCCGACCTAGAAAAACACAGTTATGGGCTATTTTCTCTAACAGGCGGGCAAAAACTGCGGGAACTTGCGCAAAAATTAACCAATTTTGCGGGCATCGAATCGGTTGCCCTACCCACTAATTTTCAAGCCGAATTACGCCCTTATCAACAACAAGGCTTGAACTGGCTACAATTTTTACGCGAATATCAATTTGCAGGCATCCTTGCTGATGACATGGGCTTGGGTAAAACCATTCAAACCCTCGTGCATTTGCTGGTAGAAAAACAATCTGGACGTATGACATCACCGTGTTTAATCGTTGCTCCAACCAGCTTAATGAGTAATTGGCGGCGTGAAGCAGCGCGTTTCACCCCAGACTTAACCGTATTGATATTACAAGGTGCGGATCGTAAACAATCGTTCGATAAAATCAACGACCACGATTTGGTGTTGACCACTTATCCCTTATTACCCAGAGATGAAGAGATATTACTCAAGCATCACTATCATTATTTGATACTGGACGAAGCCCAAACCGTTAAAAATCCCACTGCGATTGCTGCTCAATTGGTGCGTAAAATTAAAACCAATCATCGTTTATGCCTGACAGGTACACCGATGGAAAATCATTTAGGCGAATTGTGGGCGCAATTTGATTTTTTAATGCCACACTTCTTAGGCGACAGCACCAGTTTCAAAAAACACTATCGCACACCGATTGAAAACCTAGGTGATAGCGAACGCAAAGCTCAATTATCACGGCGTATCGCGCCTTTTATGCTACGCCGTACGAAACAAGCAGTTGCCACTGAATTACCCGACAAAACTGAAATTATTCGCACCGTATCACTTCATCCAAAACAAGCCGTGTTATATGAAAGCATACGCTTAACTATGGAACAAAAAGTGCGTGATGCCATTGCTGAAAAAGGTTTAGCGCGTAGTCATATTACTATTCTCGACGCATTATTAAAACTGCGCCAAACTTGCTGTGATCCACGCACTTTGCCACTCAAAGAAGCACAGAAAATTAAAGAATCCGCCAAACTGGATTTACTCATGGAGATGTTGCCAGAACAACTAGAAGAAGGGCGGCGCATTTTAGTTTTTTCCCAATTCACCCGCATGATTGCCCTGATTGAAGAAGAATTGAATAGCCTTAATATTGGCTATAGCAAACTGACAGGGCAAACTAAAAAACGTGATGAAGCCATCGAGCACTTTAAAAGCGGTGCGGTTAATGTGTTTTTAATTAGCCTAAAAGCGGGCGGTGTCGGTTTAAACCTCACCGAAGCCGATACCGTCATTATTTATGATCCGTGGTGGAATCCTGCTACTGAAAGCCAAGCCGCAGACCGCGCTCACCGTATCGGGCAAGACAAACCTGTGTTTGTTTATAAGCTGGTTACAGAAAACACTGTGGAAGAAAAAATTCTCGCCATGCAGGAGCGAAAACGCGCTTTGGCAAACAGCATTTATACCGACGGTGCAAAAGAAGAAAGCCTGACATTGACGGCTGATGAATTGACCGCATTGTTTGAACCGCTGTAAATTTACCACTATCAAAAAATAAAAAATGCCTGTTTTACATAGTGCAAAGAGGCATAATAGTTTCACGGCAAATCTGCCAACACAATAATTCTAACTTAGGAGATTAAAATTTATGTCAAATGTTTTTTCATTCGTGGGCACTGTAGGTAGAGATGCCGAAGTGCGCTATTTGCCGTCTGGGCAAGCGGTATTGAACGTAAATGTTGCCAACAACATTGGTTTTGGCGATAAACAACAAACATTATGGATACGGGTAGCATTATTTGGCAAACGCGCAGAAGGCTCATTGAAAGAATATTTGAAAAAAGGTCAACAAGTGTTTGTGTCAGGGGAGTTATCGCAAAATGAATACAGAGCCAATGATGGCACAACTAAAACAAGCTTGGAGCTGATAGCCAATATTATTGACTTAGTTGGTAAGAAAAATGACGCAGGATCACAGCCACAGCAAAGTTATCCACCCGCAACAGCTAAACCCTCATCATCTGCACCTGCTCAACCTAGTGGTCGTCCTGATAATTTTAATGACGCGCCTTACGATGATGATATTCCTTTTTAGTGATTGCAATTCACTAGGCTAATGTCTGAAATAATGTGCTGTACAAACTGGTAGTTAGTCTATTTTTTTTGATGGCTTTAGAGTTACTGGCTAGGCTTAACCGTTCGCCCTGAGCTTGTCGAAGGGTGGGCGGTTAAGCCGTTCATGGTTCGACAGGCTCACCACGAACGGCTTAACCTTAATCAGAAACCCGCCATAACTAAATGGACTGACCACTAGGTTTATACCCCACATCATTGCCGCGTTTTTATTTCTGCACCTTCCAATAAAATTATGGAAAACACACCCGATTCACAAAAATCTGCTCGTGCTAAAGTCAGTGTTAATGAACTCAGTCCATTGGTTGCTCATAGTAAAAGCAAAAAATTAGCGGCTATCGCTAACAAATCAACAACTGTTTCACAGCCCACACCAAAAACAGCCGTGTTTTCAGGTGTAAAATCTGAGCCTGAAACTGTAGCACTGCAACAAGCGCGACAACTGATAGATGCTCGTATTCATGAGATCATGCGCAGCTTTCCCGAAGGCAGGCGAACTAAATTATTTACCATTCGTTTCGGCTCAGTGGCTAAGATACAAGGCTTGGAAATAAAAGCGGCGTTTAAGCTATTAGATATAAACCATCAGCAGCTCAATATGCGTTTGTTGGCAACTCTTAATTATCATGGCGATAGCGTTTAACTATGAACAATTACCTTAAACCGTGGCTACTACCCATCTTGTCGGGTGTCTTTATTGGCACCAGTTATATTCCGTTTCCACCGTGGGCTTCGTTGTTTTGTTTTGTACCGTTATGGTTGTTTTGGTCACAACAAACCCGCTTAAAACCTGTGCTAATCGGCGGCTTCATCACCGCGTTTATTTTTACCCTGATTGGCTTTAACTGGATGGCACATTTGCTGCACGAATTCGCCCATTTACCTTGGGCAGTCGCGGTATTTGGCTTATTGATTTACGGATTCATCGCTCATTTGTTTGTGCCGTTAGCAGGTTTGCTGTGGTTTTGGGTACAACATAAAAGCCAATGTTCAGCGCGGTTATCGCTTTATTTGATGGCAATAATTACCGTGTTATGTGAAGCGTATTCGTTCACTCTGTTCGATTGGAATTTTGGCTATTCGTGGTATGGCTCTAATGTGCCTGTGTATCATTGGGCAGAATTTATTGGTTTTAGCGGCTTAAGTGCCTTGACCTTATTAGCTAATTTACCGTTACTGATTGCATGGCAACATCGCACGCAAACAGCGGGTAAAATCCTCGCGGGTTCAGTATTATTAATTTTCGCCTTGCTTAATGGCGGAGGTTTATGGCTTCAAGCTCGCTTACCCAAACCAGATGCCACGCTTAACGCCTTAATGATTCAAGCCAGTATCGAAAATTCTGAAAAATTGGCGGCAGAATTGGGCAAAGGTTTTGGCAATGAAATACTGCACCGTTATCTCAACCAAACCGATGAAGCGTTTAATCGCTACCAAGACCGTCATATTGATTTCGTACTGTGGCCAGAAACTGCGTTTCCTGCCTTGTTAGGGGAACAGTTCAAAAATGATCCCGCCCCCATTGAGTTAGCTGATTTTATTCATCAGCGACAACTGCCGCTCATTACGGGCGCGTACAGTGCCGATGAAAAACAACGCTTAATTACTAATTCATTGTTTGTGTTAAATAAAGACGGCGAAATTATCCCGCCACATTACAGTAAATCGATTTTGCTGGCGTTTGGTGAATACATCCCGCTGGAACAATTTTTCCCAAAAATTCGCAACTGGCTACCCGCTACGGGACATTTTGCGCGTGGCAATGGAGCGACTGAATTATTAACGTTGAATGATTACAAAATTGGCGCACAAATCTGCTACGAAAGTCTATTTCCCAAGTTTTCCCGCGATTTAGCCAATTTGGGAGCGCAGTTTATTGTCAATGTCACCAATGATTCTTGGTATGGTGCGTGGCAAGAACCCTATCAACACTTTTACATGACACTGGCGCGAGGTGTGGAATTTCGCCGTCCTGTGTTGCGTGTAACCAATACAGGTATTTCAGCAGTATCGTTAGCATCTGGCGAAATTTTGCAACAATCGCCGATACATCAACAATGGGCTGGTTTTTATGAAGTCCCCTATCTTAAAAATCCGCCTAGCACGTTTTATCAACGTTGGTTTTGGCTGATGCCTAGTTTATTGTGGAGCAGCTTGCTTGTCTTACTGCTATTTGCCAGTAAATACCGTGCTAAACCCATTTATCCAAGCAACCAATGAGGGATTGCAAAGTGAGTAGAACGGCTTGTCGGGAAACCCCTGTTTTCGCTTACGTTCAAACAGACTTATTTCAATCTACAGGGCTATTGTCCATGACAAATACAAAATAGGATGGTCTGACGCATGGAAGCCCATCTGTCGCGATTGATGGGCTTCGTACCTCAGCCCATCTTATCGTGTTGTGGTCGTTGAAATATAATCAATTCATAGTGCGTCAGCTATATGCCCATCTTATCGTGTTGAGTAATGGGCATCAAAAAACTTGTTTTTTGATGCCCTAGCATTCGATGCTATTTTTCAAAATGATTAACGATTATTTTCCCGCCTGAGATAACTAAATCTGGATATTCTAACGGTTTGAAATTGTGCATAGCATCACCTTTCACAGCAATCAAATCAGCGGGTGAGCCGCTTTGTAACGTGCCAAGCAAAGGGATATTTAGATGCTGCCCAGCTTTTGCAGTTGCTATGTGCAATACCTCTAATGGTGATAGTTGGGCTAGCTGCATCATCAAATTCAATTCTTGCGCATCGATACCCCAAGGAATATCAGGATGGGCAATTTCTGAACCGTATAAAAATTCGCCGCCTAAGGCTGCCCAAGTGTGGGCGTTATGCGCCACACCTGAACATTTTGATAGCGTATCTAAGGTGCTGACGATTTTTACTCCTTGAGCGATTGCCTTCTTTAACAAGGTTTCAGGAATGGCATCACAAGGGGTATGCGCCCATTCATCAACACCTGCACTCAGTGCGATAGTCACGCCTTTGGGTTCAGCTAAGTGCGCGGTGACGTTACGATTATGTTGATGAGCTTCATCGACAATAGCTTTAACGATTGCTTTCGATAATAGTGGCATTGCGTGTGGATGTTTACCGTGTTCCGCAGGGTTTGAATGCCCATGATGATGCCCTCCAGAACTCCACGGTGCGCCTATTTCATTACCTGTTTCTAAGGCAATTTTAATTACCACCGCGCCGCCGTTAATCAAATCACGCACGGTTTGCCTCGCTTGTGCTTCGCTGGCAATAGGAATGGCGAGATTATCCGCGCCCATAGTGGGAATAGGATAACCATTAGGCGCGGTAATAATCTGTCCTGAGGTTAAAACTCGCAAACTTCCGTCGCCTCCATAAGGTTGATGCACTGTACCGCCCACATCTCTAAGTGTGGTGATTCCATGACGCAATACAGTATCTTCTGGAATATGTTGAAAGCCAATATGGGCGTGTAATTCAATCAAACCAGGTAATAGCGTGGCATCGCCTAAATCGATAACGGTAGCAACAGTGGATTTGAATGCCTCACGCTGGTCGATTTTGATAATTTTGCCATTGCTGATTAATACGGACGTATTAGTTCTTAGTGTTGTACCATCAAAAACCCGTGCCGCATGAAGCAGTAGTGGGGTTTCTTCGGCAATAGCTGAGGCGGAAATAAATAAACTGAGGATAAGTAGTAGGCGTGCAAGGGATTTCATGGTGACAAGAATAGAAGAAGACTTGGATAGAAAAGTAACGACCCACGCAGAAAAAATCCTTGTGAGTCGTGTACCGAGGGGGGTTCATTGGCGTTAGACACTTTTAGCTTAGTTGGTCGGAATAAGCCCGTCCAAGCGAAGCGTGTGGCGGGTGTTTCCGACAACACCCTACAACGTTTCTACGATGATAATTAAAAAGTAATTTCAACACCACCAAAGAAAGACACGGGTGCGCCAGGATTTAACAATTGATTATTAAATGGTGTTACAGTGTCCACCACTGAATTACTAGATACATAATTTTTGTCCAGCAAGTTACGACCTTCAAAAAATACTTTGTAATGCTCGTTAGACCAGCCAGTCCGTACACCCAGCAAACCATAACCAGACACTTTATAAGTATTGGCGAAATCGGCATAACGTTTGCCCACCGCATCAAAAGTAGGTCCTACGAAAAAGCCGCTGGCATGACGATACAACACCTCACCTTTAAGAAAATAGTTGGGTGCAGAAGGCAAGCGATTGTTGCCATAAATGGCATTATTATCAAAGTTGAAATGATTGTAGGTGACCGTCATCATCGGCGTGATAGAGTGTGTACCTTTATCATCAAGGGCAAAATTACCCCCAATTAATCCTTCAACACCCGCGTGTATAGTGTTATCAACATTGGTTGCCAAACTTAAACCAGGCGCGGGAGACACCGACAAAATTTCTTTGTTCAGCCATGAATAATACAGCGATAAATCCCACTTCATGCTATTTAAAGCACCGAACTCATGTGTACCGCGTGTGCCTATTTCAACAGACGTGCCTTCCATTGCCTTTAGTGTATTATTACTATTCGGGTTAGTGATGGTATTACCCGCTAGGTTGTAATTAGTCGGTGGTTCGTATAAACGACTGACATTCGCATAAGCAGTGGCTTCCTTATCAAAGCGATACGCCAAGCCTAAGCTGGGATTAATGCCTTGATAGTCGGCTTTAGGATAGCTACTTGGAGGATAAAATCCCATAGGATTATTAGTTGATACATTATTGACTTCGCGGTGTGCAAATACGCCTTGTAAGGCAGGCGTTAATGTCCAACGTTCATTAATATGCCAATGATCTTGAGCAAAAATTTCAATATTGTCGGCTTTTTTAGTGATTTGATTAGTCAAGCCATTGCGGTTACCGTTGTTATTACGGTAGTTACCGCCTTTGTCTGAGTTAGTGCCAAAATTTAGACCGACCAATATATCGTGACTATCTAAGTGCAGATTATAACGAGCCGATGTTCCCCAGTCTTTCTGGGTACTATCGACTAGCAAACTAAATACCTCGAATGAATTAGGTGGACCAGGAATAATTCTATCAACGATGGGATGATAAAGATGTTGGTTTTCATAGGAAAAGCCGACTTCCAATGAACTTCTGTTATCAATTGTCCAAGTGGTTTTATTGGCAACGCGCTCAGTTTCGACATTCAAATGATAATTACCGCCTATCGCTTGTTTACTGGCTTGTTTGGGATTCGCATCAAATTCTGCTTGTGTTAATTGCCCAGGAAGTTGTTGGTTATTTTTGATGTAACTGATATAGGTGCGGTTGACGATGGAATCAGTAATTTGCCAACCGAAATTGCCATAAACACCGACACGATCTTGTTTATTATGATCGCGGTAGCCGTCCCAAGTTTTGCCTTCAACGGTCAATAAGCCATCGAGTTTTTCGTTGAACACTTTACTTACAGTGGCGCGACCTAATATCTCACCGAAACTACCACCGCTTAATGATAACCGTGCCATTGGGCTATTGTGGGCTGTCGGCGTGGTGAAATCGACCGCTCCACCCAAGGTACTCGCGCCATACTTAAGTGCGTTGGCACCGCGTGCCACGGTAGCATATTGAGAGGCGAGGGGGTCAATAACGCGGTTATGGTTATTGCCATCGGCTGCCGTAATGGGTAATCCATCTTGCAAAAATTTCACGCCATTTGAGTCAAAATCGGTGGAATCCAAATTTGAACCACGGCTAGAGAAAAAGATAGTGTCATTACCACTTTGACTCGCTGCCCAAACACCAGGCACATAACGGAAAAAATCGGCAATACTGGAAACATTGCGATCGTGCAAATCTTCCAAGTCGATTAAGGTAACACCACCTGTTGATTGGTCAACTTCAACACGCGTAGCGGCAAGCTTTGGATCAATTTTTTTCGCGTCTTTTTTATCAGTGACGGTCATAGTTTCAAGTTGCACTGCATTCGCTTGGTTTTTTGTGTCTTTCGCCATAACCGTTGTCGATGCGTTGCAGGCGACTAATGCAATCAATATAGATTTGTTTAGCGGTGAAAGCTTAAAAAGTCGAGGAGGAAGTAAATTCATAGTAATTTTAAAGTTGTCAGTAAAAAACGCACCTCAATAGGCTGAGGACTATTCGAGTCATTTACATTGAAGTGACTTATTTCCAAGTCTACCCAACAAATACATCCTGTTTAGGTTCTTTTTATATGGCAAAAGTAATATTTTCTATGCGCAAGGCTTTTATTGTGTGATATACCGCATTTTTAGAATTTAATGAGTGATATGCCGTATTCTGATTTCAAGCACTTGTCAGGTTTTTAAAGCCTGATAGGTGTTGCACACAAAGGCACAGTTCATGCTTTAAGTTAAGAATTATTCAGATATACCAAAGAGAAAAAATCATGGAAACATCAACACGCTGGCGAGTAAAAAACGATGATTTGCCCTCGCATTTTCAAGCACAAGAACAGCGGCTACATCAAGCATTGCCCAAAGAATTAGGCGAGGGTTACTCTGATGTGTTGTTATTGGATGCGGATTTGAACTATATAGAAACGCACTATACGCCCAGCAAAGATTTGGGTGTATTAAGCCAGATAGAATCATCAGAACCACGCATGGTAGTAACGCTGGGTTTAAAAGGGCAATCTTGTTTTACCAGTCATCAAGGTGAAGAATTAATTTTTAACCAAGGTTATACCACAATAGCCACCTTCAATAGCAGTAAGGGTGAACGACAATATCAAGCCCATCAAACGGTTACACAGCTACGTTTATCTTTGAGTAAAACATGGTTAGAGCGTTACCTAGGCGAATCGCAAGCCGCGCAATTATTCAATGGTAAAGCAATGCAGCTACTCGCCCGTCAATCCATTTCAGCGCAAGGCATGATAGCCGCACAACAACTATTGACGGCGAAGGTTGTACCCGAAGTAAAGCGCGTATTTATGCACGCTCAAGCGATGTCACTATTAGCGGCTGAGTTGGACTGTTTTTATCAGGAAAAATCAAAAGCAGGGTTTAAATTTACTGAACGAGATAAAGCGATTGCCAGCTTAGCACACGATATTCTTGAGCAAGAATTTCAAACTCCGCCCACAGTAGCGTCATTAGCAAGACGTGCTGGTACAAATCAATTTAAACTCAAAAAATTATTCCAGCACTTTTTTGATAACACGCCTTACGGCGTATTATTGGACATACGCATGAATAAAGCCTATCAATTGCTAAAATCTAACCATTGCCAAGTCAGTGTGGCGGCTGATTTTGTTGGTTACGGTCATGCTAATAATTTTAGTGCGGCATTTGTTAAATATTTTGGCATTGCGCCGAAAGTCATTGCCAAGCAATGACTAGCACGATAGGATGAGCTGAGGCACGAAGCACATCAATTCAATCGCGATTGATGTGCTATACAATCACACAACATTAAAAGAAACAGTCATATCTTTATCCATTCAATTACCCGATAAATTAGAACAGCAACTCAGTGTTTATTGCCAAGAAAATCATCTTTCCATCAATGAAACGATACGCTTGGCTCTCGAACGCTTATTAACCACTAATCCGTTCTTAATAAGCCCATACCAATTGGGCAAAGACGGTTTTGGTGCAGACCAAACTCACGAAGGCGACATTGCGCAACATTCCAAAGAACTGCTAAAAGCACGGTTTAGTAAAAATGCTGATTGTTGATACGGGGTTTTTAGTCGCGTTGTACATTCACCCCTTAGTCCTACTCAATACACGCCATAAGTGACAATCTTATGAATGGTGCGGCTATCTGGAAAATAACGCACTGAGTATTTATGCAATGGCAGAAAGTCCAGACTACATTAAATAAAAAAAGCCCACGGTTTCATAAACCGTGGGCTTTTTAAATGTAAGCGTTGCCTTTTAAGACGCTGTTATTTGTGCATGATACTAATGCCTTTTAACAGGTTCAGAGCTTCATAAAGAGGATAATCTTTGGTGGTATCGAGGACGGCTTTTTCTGGGCTATCCTTTTTATCATCCTTTGACTGTTTATCTTTGTTTGACTCATCTTTATTGTCGTCAGCGGGCTGACCTTTATCTTCAGACTCTTTTTTATCTTCAGACTCTTTTTTGTCTTCTTCAGCTTCTTTACCAATTTTTTCTAAATGGTGCGATAAATCGGCTTCTTTGACAGGTTTAAAGTCGCTTTTTTCCTTATCCAACGATTCTAATTTTACATTGGCTAAGGCAACATCAGGTTCTATACCTTTGGCTTGGATAGAGCGTCCTGAGGGCGTAAAGTAACGTGCGGTGGTTAGCTTGATGGCAGAACCTGTATTAGTCGGTAATATGGTTTGCACAGAGCCTTTGCCGAATGATTTTTCACCCATAATGATGGCACGTTTGGAATCTTGCAACGCGCCTGCAACAATTTCTGATGCAGAGGCAGAACCAGCATTGATTAACACCACCATTGGCGCACCATCGATAAGATCATCTGGCGCAGCACTAAAGCGCATTTGTGAATTGGCAATGCGTCCTTCTGTATAAACGATCAATCCGCTTTTCATAAAGGCATCACTGACTTCAACGGCTGCATTTAATACGCCACCTGGATTATTGCGTAAATCCAGCACAATACCTTTTAGAGGTTCTTTGTTGTCTTTTTTCAGCTTCGCTAAAGCTTCTTTAAGTGCTTCGCCTGTGCCTGATTGAAAACTACTGATACGCACATAACCATAATCCTTTTCTAGGATGCGATTTTTGACACTTTTTACTTTGATAATGTCGCGAGTAATGGTTATTTTTAGTGGTGCATCCGCGCCTTCACGCACGACGAATAGTAATATTTTACTTCCTGCGGCACCGCGCATGTGTTTAACAGCTTCGGCTAAAGTCATGCCTTTCACGGGTTTGTCATCGAGTTTTATGATGAGGTCGCCTGCTTTGATACCTGCTTTTTGCGCGGGTGTGTCGTCAATGGGCGAAACAACTTTAATAAAGCCATTTTCCATGGTCACTTCGATGCCTAAACCACCAAACTGTCCAGATGTACCTTCTTTTAATTCTTGGTACTCTTCTGGATCAAGGTAAGCGGAGTGCGGATCAAGTCCGCTCAACATACCTTTAACCGCATCTTCGAGTAGTTTTTTATCCGAAACTGGCTCAACGTAATCTTTTTTGATACGCCCAAAAATTTCGGTAAATGTCCGCAAATCTTCATAAGGTAGCGTTTCTGTAGCAGCAACAGGCGCAGGCGCATCATCTTTCTCAGCAAAGACACTGCCGCAGATGCCCATAAAAACACCCAACATAATCCCTAAGGATAAAATAAAAATATTTTTCTTTTTTAGCATGTGTCTTAAAACCCCAAATCCTCAATTTCTTAAAATATTATCATATAACGACTAACTTACTTGCTTTGTTTTACACACCAGCTCATCGGGTCAATCGGCATACCTTGTTTGCGTATTGCAAAATACAATCCAGACTGCTTACGTCCACCACTTTTTCCCACCGAGGCAATCACATCACCTACGTCAACTACATCGCCTTCATGTTTGTAAAGGCTTTGATTAAATCCGTGAACTGTCATGTAGCCTAGCCCATGATCGATAATGATTAATGAGCCATAACCTTGAAACAACCCTGCATAGGCGACTTTGCCTTTGGCTACAGCTTTGACATCGATACCTTCATTGGCATTGATTAATACACCATCCCAAATACCCTCTGATCGCGCACTACCAAACTTGCGTACTGCGCCATTGACTGGCCAAGGTAATTTACCTTTAAGTGCTTCAAAGTCGCTATCAATCTGAGCAACGTCTGGCACAGATTTAGTAACTTCTTTTGGGGCATCAGGCGGGGTAGTCTTTTCGTCCTGTAAGGTGGTGATTAAACTCTTAAGTTTATTTTCGCTTTCTTTTAAATCGATTAGCTGCTGTTGGCGAGAAGAAAAATCACGCAGTAATTGTCTCAGTAATACGCTTCTTAGCATTCTTGCTTTATCAAGCACATCTTGCGTTACCTGCTTTTGCTCGAGACTTTGTTCTAGGCGTTTGGTTTCAGTTTCTCTTTGTTGATCTAGCTGTCCTTGATTTTTAATCGCGACTCTAATCTCATTGAGTTTTTTTAACCGCGCCTTGTTGATGTAATTGTAGTACAACATCATGCGACTGGATAACACGGGGTCTTGCTGATTTAACATTATCTTTAGTTTTTCTTTTTGCCCCATTGTGTATGCGGCTTTTATTTGCTCTGCCAATTCTTTACTATCCTTATCTATTTCTTTTTGATAAGCAATTCTATCCTGTTGATTTTTACCTAAATTTTGGCGTGCTTGTTCAATTTGCTCTTGCAATGTTTTTAAGGAAGCAGCGGTTTCACCGTAGCGTTTTTCAACATCGGCTAATTGCTTTTGCAAATCGGTTTTTTTTAGCTCGATACTTTGGCTATGTTGCTCTGCAACATCGATTTGAGCTTTATTTTGCTCATCACTTTTGTCAAAAAGTCCAGCACGCCCCTCATTGACCAAGGTCAACGAGAGGCTTAGCAAAAAACTAAAAACGAGTTTTTTTTTATTCACAAATCAGCGATTTGCCAGTCATTTCAATCGGCTGAGCTACGCCTAAAATTGCCAGCATGGTAGGTGCTAAGTCAGACAAACTACCGCCTGAGGCTAATGGATGGTTGCCACCGATATGTACCAAAGGCACAGGGTTGGTGCTATGCGCCGTGTGAGGCTCACCTGTGACTTTATCGCGCATTTGTTCAATATTACCATGATCGGCGGTTAGCAATAGTTGTCCGCCTACACTCAGTAGTGCATCAACAATGCGTTGCAAAGCAGCATCCACCGCTTCTACTGCAAGTATTGCCGCATCAATAATCCCCGTATGCCCGACCATATCACAGTTGGCATAATTGCAGATAATCACATCATATTTGCCGCCTGTAATGGCAGCCACTAGATGATCTGTGACTTCAGGCGCACTCATTTCAGGTTGCAAGTCATAGGTTCTGACTTGAGGAGATGGCACTAGAATTCGGTCTTCACCTGCAAAAGGTGTATCGACACCGCCATTTAGGAAAAAGGTAACATGAGCATATTTTTCGGTTTCAGCGAGTCTAAGTTGCTTTAAACCTAGGTTAGATAACACTTCGCCTAAACCGTTTTTCATGTCTGTTGAGGGGAACGCCACGTCATAATCAAAATCTTGATGGTATTCTGTTAGCGTACAAAAATAGCCTGTATGCGCGGCACGATCTCTTTCAAAAGCAGTGAACGTGCTTGAGGTAATGGCTTGAGAAATTTCCCGCGCTCTATCAGCACGAAAATTCATAAACACCACAGAGTCTTGTGGATCTAGCTCAACTGATTGCTGATTAGCACTCAAAATAACCGTGGGTAATACAAATTCATCGGTTTCGCCGCGCTGGTAAGCAGCTTGCAAAGCTTCTAGCGCGGAATTAGCTCTAAAGCCAGCTTGACCTTTGGTAATTAAATCATAACCTTGTTTGACTCGATCCCAACGATTGTCTCTATCCATCGCATAAAAACGTCCAACGATTGAAACAATGCGCCCTGCCCCCAATGCGGCAAATTTTGCGTCTAATAATTCAATAGAAGACGTTGCACTTTTAGGCGGTACATCACGACCGTCTAAAAAAGCATGAAGATAAATGTTAGTTAAGCCACGTTTGGCCGCTAATTCGACCATTGCCACAATTTGATCTTCATGACTATGCACACCACCTGCGGACAGTAAACCCATAATATGCAAGGCTTTACCATTGGCTTTAGCCAAATCGACTGCACGACACAACACAGGATTAGCAAAAAAGCTACCGTCTTCGATACCATCATTCACTTTAGAGAATTCCTGCGGCACATACCGTCCTGCGCCGATATGGGTATGCCCTACCTCTGAGTTGCCCATTTGATCATGAGGTAAACCTACCGAGTGACCCGAACAATCCAATAAAGTCATCGGATAGTCTTTTTGTAGTTTATCCCAACAAGGTGTATTTGCCATCGCAATGGCATTGCTTTCTGACTCAAGTGTATAGCCAAATCCATCAAGGATTAGCAACACTAAAGGCTTTGGTTTATTCGACATTCATATCTCCAAAAACTAAAAAAGTCTGCATAACAAATGCAGATACAACACAATCATAAACGCTTTGTTGTATTATCAATTACCCAAAATGATAAAAAATAGAGTATCATTTTGCCAGATTTGCTGGTTTTTTGTATTTTTTAAGAAAGCAAACTTGCTTGTTTGGGGCATTATACCCGAACTTCAGTTTATTTAGTTTGACTTTGGATTCTAAGATAGTAAAGCCATTGCCACCCACATAGGGTTAGCAACTGGATGTATGCAGAAGTAATTTACCGCACTAACGCTTAATTCAGTGAAATCCCTAAAAAATCGTCGATGATGCGTCAAGTCTTTTGTGCTACGCATTAATTCATGTTTACCATTCACTTAACAAAATAACACCTTAACTTATGGATCGATACATAGAGTTTATTTTAAATCACTACATTTTAGTACTAGCCCTTGCTGTTGTTACTTATTTGCTCATACAAGAAGTGTTTGACGGCGTGTTTAATAAAACGAACGCTATCTCACCGTTATTAGCTGTCGCTAAAATGAACAACAGTGAAACCCTACTTATTGATGTGCGTGAAGCACCCGAATTTGTTGTCAGCTATATCGAGCAATCGACTAATATGCCGCTAAGCAAATTGCCCGAATTATTACCTAGCTTAGCAGACCATAAAAACAAACCGCTACTGGTTATCTGTCAAAATGGTACACGCTCCGCCTCAGCAGGCAAGCTACTCACCAAAGCAGGTTTTGAACAGGTTTTTGTCATTACTGGCGGTGTGACCGCGTGGGAAAACGACTATAAACTGCCAGTAAAATTGGCTAACAAAAAGAAAATTTAATTAACCACTTCCTCAACCACTCTTAAAACAGGTAGATAACTCCTCATGTCTGAAGAAAACACTGCTGTAGAAAAACAATTCGCTATTCAAAAAATTTACACCAAAGACCTTTCGTTTGAAACGCCCAACTCACCCAAAATATTCACTGAAAAATGGGAGCCTTCGGTCGATTTTAATTTAGGTACTCATGTTGAATCTTTAGAAAACGCATTCTTTGAAATAAACATCACCATCACCATTACCGTTAAAAACCAAGACATGGTTGCTTATTTGGTTGAAGTCAATCAAGCGGGTATTTTTGCTTTAGGTGGCTTTACCGAACAAGAAATGGGACCGATGGTTGGCAGTTTCTGCCCTAACATTTTGTTCCCTTATGCCAGAGAAGTCGTTTCAGATTTGGTAGTTAGAGGCGGTTTTCCACAACTATTATTAGCTCCTGTCAATTTTGATGCGTTATACGCGCAACATTTGCAACAACTTCAACAGGCTCCTAGTTCAGACGCGCTTAATTAAATCGTTTGATGAACAAGAAAATAGCCCTGCTAGGCGCAGGCTCTTGGGGAACAGCTCTCGCTATCTTGGCAGCCAGAAATGGTTGCCAAGTTTTATTATGGGGACATGAAGCCAAGCACATCGCTGCATTAGCACACGATAAGGAAAACAAGCGGTATTTATCTGGATTAGCGTTCCCTGATAACTTAGCAGTGACTGATAATCTAGCTGACTGTGCCGCATTCAGTAATACCCTACTGGTCTGTTCACCCAGTCACGCGTTTAAAGATGTTCTTGTTCAGATCAAGCCGCATCTATCCGATCAAGTGCAAATAGCGTGGGCAACCAAAGGCTTTAATCCAGAGGATGGCAGCTTACTTCATAAGGTAGTCGCCGACCTATTTGGTACGCAAACGCCTGCCGCTATTCTTTCAGGCCCTACCTTTGCTCGTGAGGTTGCCGCAAATTTACCCACCGCCATTACTATTGCCGCCAATCAACCAGATTTTGCACGCCAATTAGCCGATATGCTACACGGTGGTCGCTTTCGCACCTATACCAGCTCTGATGTCATTGGAGTAGAAGTAGGCGGCGCGGTTAAAAACGTGCTGGCAATTGCCGCAGGTATTGCAGATGGGCTAGGTTTTGGTGCAAACACCAGAGCCGCCTTAATTACGCGAGGATTGAACGAAACTATTCGCTTAGGAGTCACACTAGGCGGAAAACCAGACACCTTTATGGGTCTAGCAGGCTTAGGTGATTTGCTATTAACCTGCACCGACAATCAATCCAGAAACCGCCGTTTAGGGCTAGCCTTAGGCTTAGGCAAAAGCCGTGAAGATGCGATAACAGAAATTGGTCAAGAAGTTGAAGGCGTATCGGCAGCTAAACAAACCTATCGACTGGCACAAAAATATGGCATTGAAATGCCAATAACTGAACAAACTTATAAAGTGTTATACGAAGGACTATCCCCTCTAGCCGCTGTAGAAAACCTACTCGCCCGCGAACTAAAGCCTGAATCGTAGCAACACACTTTACTCCCCGCTAAGATAAATGGATTAACTCAGTCACACGATACCATTGTGTTTTTCCAACGCCAATAAAAACGCTTTAATTTCTAGCCCACCGCTATAACCGACTAATTTACCATTGCTACCAATAATTCTGTGACAGGGAATGAAAATAGGAATTGGATTTTTGTTATTGGCTTGCCCAACAGCGCGTACCGCTTTTGGATTGTCTATTGCCAGAGCAATGTCTTTATAACTGGCAGTTGTTGCGTAAGGAACAGCACACAGAGCTTTCCACACAGTCTGCATAAAATCTGTACCACGCGGTGCAAGCGGTAAAGAAAAATTTTTAAGCTCACCCGCAAGATAGGCGTTAAGCTGTAAGAATGCTTCTCCGATTAGCGCAGTTTCGACTAGCTCAACGCCTTGCGGGATAAACTCACTGGCAAAATAAACCTCGGTGATATTGCCATCTTGCTCAGCAATACCCATTTTTCCAAGCACGGTTTGTTGAAAATAAACCTTCATTTTGACCACTATGCTCGGTAGGTGCGAAGTGCCGCACCTACCTTACACAAATCCGAATTATTTCTTCAAAAATGCGTCCATCGCTACTGCGCGATCCGCTGCTACTTTCTGCACAGCTGGACGAGTTTCTATGAACTCCATATAGCTGACGTAGTTTGGAATATACTCTGCCAACAAATCCGTGCCATAAATTTTTTGGCAGGTCGCACTAATCATAAAAAAATGTAGCCATGCGACTATATCTGCCGCTGTGTAACTGTCGCCGCCAATATAAGGCGAAAATTTTACCAAGCGTGCCAAACCTTTTAAGCCTTTTTCTAACGATTCCCTAACTTCATTTTTGACTTCATCAGAAACTGCGCCACCAAAAAAGGCTTCTCTATATAAACGGCGAGCGTGTAATTCAATATTAAGTTCTAGGTGTTGAATTAATTCTCGAACTTTTGCACGTTGAAAAGCATCGACTGGATACAGTGGGTTTTCAGGATAAGTGTCTTCCAAATATTCGAGAATCACTTGTGACTCTGACAAGCTGCCTTGTTCAGTTTCAATAAAAGGGATTTTTCCTAGTGGTGAACGTTTTAACAACGCCTCATCTTGTGAAGGAAATACTTGCTCTTCCGTAAAAGCGATGCCTTTTTCCAGCAACACCAGTTTAGTTTTATTGTAATAATTGCTAACCGCAAAACCGCATAAGTTAATCATGGTAATTCTCCTCGTGAGTATGGAATGATGATGAGAGTGTAACAGTTACTGCTCCACTGTGTGAGTGCATTTTAATCGTACTTTTTTACTGTTTGAAGTAAACGCGGAAAATTCACGCCCACTTTGTCCGCCCCCAATAAATTAACCGAATAGCCAGCAATACAGCCAATAACAGCGCGAAAGTCAGCGGTTCGGTAATGTCTTTTTTCACTAACCACCAAAAATGTATGACACCGCCAATGGCGATAGGATAAATCAAACGATGTAATGTCAACCAACGTTTGCCGCCTATTAATTTTATCAAGCGATTATTGGAAGTGATAGCCAACGGAATCAATAACACAAAAGCAGGGAAACCGACGGTAATATAAGGTCGCTTCACAATATCTTTAACAATACTTGCCCAATCGAAAAATTGATCCAACACAAGGTAAGTTGAAAAATGCAGACACGCGTAAAAGAAGGCAAACAATCCTAACATCCGCCGACATCGCACTAACCATGACCAGCCTGTTAATCGCCGTAATGGGGTAACGGTAAGAGTGATGAGTAAAAAACTCAGCGTCCAATAACCCGTGACGTGAGTTATTTTTTCAATCGGATTCGCGCCTAAGTTATCAGTGCAGGCGTTAATAGCTAATTTGGTCAATGGAATTAGAGCCAGTAAAAAGATGCTGATTTTTAGCCAACTCAGCACGGTATTATTCAGCGTTTTTAAATTTTTCACCTTTGTTCTTGTTCCCTCCGCGCTGTGTTGAGTCATTAAAAGTCTTTCGTTAAATCCATTCCCGCATACAACGATGCAACTTGCTCACCATAACCATTAAACGGCAAAGTCGGACGCTTGAGAAACTCACCAATGCGCCGCTCT
This sequence comes from uncultured Methylococcales bacterium, assembly GCA_903902705.1. Taxonomy (GTDB): domain Bacteria; phylum Pseudomonadota; class Gammaproteobacteria; order Methylococcales; family Methylomonadaceae; genus UBA4132. Next base: position 16,324 of record CAIUVX010000143.1, on the reverse strand, counting down.
TTGGCTTGACTCCACCGCGCATGATCGACTTCTGGATTTACATTCGAGTAAAAACCATATTCATTTGGCCCTGCCTCCATCCAACTGGACACGGGCATTTTTTCCACCAAGCGAATTTTCACGATAGATTTAGCACTTTTAAAACCATATTTCCACGGTACAACAATGCGTATTGGTGCGCCGTTTTGATTCGGTAATACTTCACCATACAGCCCAACAGTCAATAACGTTAACGGGTGCATTGCTTCATCGATGCGCAAACCTTCTTTATACGGCCAGTTGAGTACGGGTGATTTTTGCCCTGCCATTTGTTCAGGGTCGTGCAAACTGATGAATTCGACAAACTTAGCCTTGCTCGTGGGTTCAACTTGTTTGAGTAATGCGGCGAGTGAATAACCCACCCACGGTATTACCATTGACCACGCTTCCACACAACGCAAGCGATAAATCCGCTCTTCTAAGGGTGCGAGTTTCAGCAATTCCTCAATATCAAACACTTTGGGTTTATTGACCTCACCTTCGACAGTAATCGTCCACGGGCGAGTTTTTAAACTGCCTGCATTCTTTGCAGGGTCTTCTTTACCCGTGCCGAATTCGTAAAAATTGTTGTAACTGGTGATGTCTTTCAGCGGCGTGAGTTCATCAATTAGGCGGTCAGTGGACTTTGTAACACCCGTTAACGCTTCGCCCGCAAAACCATTTTGCGGTAATAAAGCAGTCAACGAAGCCCCCGCTGCTAACTGCATAAACCGCCGTCTGTCATGAAACAAGTCGCGGGGCGTAATTTCTGAGGAGTAAATAGGCGGTAGTTTATAAACAGTCATGGAGAGTCTCGCTGTTTGAGTTAAAAGGTAATGACTTGATAGCCGTTGTTGATTAATTTAACGTAGCTCATGTTTGTACCATATTCTTCCAATATGACGATACCACCTGCTTTAATGGCATCGGTCTCATTGTAAGCCGTGGCACAAAATCCACAAGCTCCCGCAATTTTATCTTTTACGGCATTATAAACAGCGTGCAGTTGATGACTAGGACGATTGAGTTCAGCCAGCCACATTGTACCTATGCCCGTAAAAATCAATTGTACATCGTCATTATTTTCTTTCAGTTCCTTAACTGCCATAAGCGCGTTGACTATACGTCCCATGCTATCTTCTTGCTTTGTTCCTGCCAGAACCACGATTGCGACTTTGTTCATAATAATCTCCAGTGAATAAAATACCGCTTGATAACTAAGCGTGTATTTATGTTAACCAGTTTATTACTTAACATCTGTCATAACTATGACAAACGTTAATTTTCTGCGCGTAATGCCAAGGTAGCCAAATCGATGATACACATTAAATCTCTTGAATAATGCACAATGTCTTGGTCACGCAAACGATTAAGTTCAGTGCTGACCACTTGCCGACTCGCGCCCACCATATCAGCAATGTCTTGTTGACTTAAACGTATATCTATTTCACCGCCATGCGTACAGCGTTCACCTTCGTTGCGTGCTAAATCAGTCAACACAGCGGCTAAACGTGCGTCTACTTTGCGGTGCATGATACAAAACAAGCGGCGTTGCAATGCCTCTTTGCGCCTAAACAATGACCGCGCCACGAATTGAGAAAAATCGCTATTATTTACCAGTAAGGTATCAAATTGCTGTATCGGTATGCGATACACTCGCACCGCACTTTGAGTGCTTGCCGTTTCAGTAGACAGGGTTTGATCGACTTCAACCGCGCCAAAAATCGCATTACACCCCAACAGCGACAGCGTGACTTGTTTGCCTTGCACAGATAGACGGTGAATTTTGATAAAACCTTGGTTAATAATCCAAATATGGTTCAGCATGTCACCTTGATGATACAGCGTTGTTTGCTTGTTAAAATCAAGCAAGGTGGTATTGAGTAAACAATCAGGGATGATTAGCTTGGTTTGCATGTGTGGTTGTTATTTGGCGGGGACGAAAGAACAGCATAATTGTAGAATGGGTAAGTGATAGAGTCGTTTACTCACACTATCTGACTTAGCGAGCGTGGGTAATTTGTAATAACACGACTCGAATATTATTGCGCCAGTTGAGCTCATGAATGTCAAACTCATTCGCGCTCTGTGGGTCGTCGTCCTCTAATTTGATACCCATTTTACTGAGCTTGAAATGGATTTTGTTAATACTTAACAAGTTGGCTGGATTTTCGAGATAATTAACCAGTGTATTCAGATAAACATCAGGGTTAGCCATACTATTGATTTTCGACTGGTATGACTTATCAGCATTGAAAGCTTGATCTGTACTATGCGCCATCATCTCCTGCCTAATAAGTGCCACTACACGAGTAAACAGATACTCTTTTAGTGCAGCGTTTAGCTCTTCACTACTGGTGCAAGGCGTATGGATTTTATGCTCAGAGAAATTGACCGCTTGTTGCGGCACTTCACGAATGAGCATATCGCCTTGTATACTCATGCCCAATGTTGACTTTTCACTCTTGTCAGCGGTTAATAGTCCATACAATATCGGGGCTTCATCTTTACTATGAGCGTGTAAAAAGGCATTCACATTGGGATCGGTTTTAAACAGTTTGTCAATGTCATTGCTGTTGACGAACAAAGCGGTGATCAGCGTATCAGTCCCAAATGCGTCCAAGTTCAAATCGACGGGTGGTGGAATCTCATCCACAATCTGTAGCACATGATTGTACAGCGATCTTACATGCTCCCTTAACTTATGGGCATAGCCCTGTACGGCTCGCATCTTGCTGTTTGATACATCGACAAAAGTTTCGACAATCTCCTTGTCTTTCTCTGCCTGTTGTATTTCATCGTGAATATGGCTACTCAGACCGTTGACAAGGTTTTGCAAGTGATCTAATTGATCGTCGAAAAATTCTCTAAGACTTGAGGCTTCGTGTGTTCGTTTAATGTCATTCATAATTAGGTTAGAGAGTGGCAGAAATCAAAGTGACAGAGCTTGTAGATACCATCTTAAATTTATTTATGCAAGTAAAAAATCGAATCAACAGCACGGCAGCTTGAGGTGAGCAACGAACCCCAACTTAAGCAATGAGCGTATCTACCTCCTACCTACATGACTTCAACTATGAATATTTCCGTAATTATCCCCACTTACAATCGCTGTGAATTATTACGCCGCGCTTTATTATCAGTGTTTGCGCAAACCTTATTAGCGACTGAAGTACTGGTTATTGATGATGGTTCTACCGATGCTACTAGCATAATGCTGCGCACAGAATTTCCAGCCGTTCGTTATTATTATCAGCAAAATAGCGGTATTAGCAGTGCGCGAAATTTGGGCATTCAGCACAGCACTGGCGATTGGCTAGCATTTTTGGATTCAGATGACGAATGGTTGCCCGAAAAACTGGCTCGACAAACTGCCGCGTTAGCCGCTAATCCTGATAGTAAGATTTGTCATACAGAAGAACAATGGATACGCAATGGCGTGCGCGTTAATCCAGCGAAAAAATACGCAAAAATAGGCGGTTGGATATTTACGCAGTGCTTGCCACACTGTGCGATTTCACCGTCTACGGTACTGATACATCGTTCGGTATTTACCGCCATTGGTTTATTTGATACCCAATTGCCTGTCTGTGAAGATTATGATTTGTGGCTTAGAATCAGCGCAAATTACCCTGTGTTATTAATTGAAGAGCCGCAAATAAAAAAGTATGGCGGTCATGCAGATCAGTTATCACAACAGCTTTGGGGCATGGACAGGTTTAGAATTACCGCGCTACAAAAAATCATTGAGTCCCAGCAATTAACGGCTGAAAATCAACAAGCCGCACTCGGTATGTTGTTGACGAAAGCAAGTATTTATCTTAACGGTATCACCAAGCGCGGAAAAACAGAGGAAGCCGATTATTATCGAGAACTTATTGAGCGTTACACGCTGATTATCAATTCGACTGTGAGGGTGTTGTAAGTTTGCGAGACTTTACAAACCACAGCCTACACGATACATTGAATGACTTTTCACACTAGAGCGTGGAATTATAAGGGTTTACCACACAAAATCCCCGCTTCCAGCCGAATAGTCCGCGTACATCGCGATGCCAACGCATGATCGTGGGTTACTAAAATTAAGGTGGTTTTATGTTCAGAATTCAACTCAAACAATAAATCGATGATATGCGCCCCCGTTTTACTGTCTAAATTACCCGTTGGCTCGTCGGCAAATAAAATTGCAGGTCGAGTGACAAAGGCTCGCGCTAGGGCAACGCGCTGTTGTTCGCCGCCTGAGAGTTTTTTGGGTGTATGGGTTAAACGATGCCCTAAACCGACCCGCTCAAGCAATGCCGTTGCCGCTGTTTTGGCATTTTTATCACCGCTTAATTCCAGCGGTAGCATGACATTTTCTAGCGCGGTGAGGCTAGGTAGTAGTTGAAACGCTTGAAATACAAAGCCAATCAGCTTGTGTCTCATGGCGGCTCTACCATCTTCATTCATGATTGTTAAGTCTTGATTATCAATAAAAATAGCCCCTGTACTGGGCGTATCTAATCCTGCTAACAAGCCGATGAGCGTTGATTTACCCGAACCCGATTCGCCAACCACCGCAATACTTTCGCCAGATTTGATTATCAAATCTATCGATGACAGAATATGTAGTATCCCGTCAGCCGTAGACACTGATTTTCCTAAGCGTTCTGCTACGATAATGTTATTTAATGAGTTATTCATTTGAGATTGCATAATGTCTAAATTTTTATGTGTAGTAATAATGGCGTTAATATCACAGCCGTTAATGGCTAAATCGATAGTCGTATTGGGTGATAGTATCAGTGCTGGCTATGGAATAGAAGTGTCGCAAGGGTGGGTTGCATTAATGCAGAAAAAAATTGACGACACTCACAAGGATTTTACCATTCACAACGCCAGTATCAGTGGTGATACCAGTTCAGGTGGTTTAGCGCGTGTTGATGCTTTGTTAACCCTGCATAAACCCACTATATTAATCCTAGAACTGGGCGCGAATGACGGTTTACGCGGCTTATCACCTGCATTGATGAAAAGCAATTTGAGCGAAATTATTCGCCGCGCACGCGCCCAACAAGCCAACACCAAAGTTTTACTATTGGGTATAAAAATCCCACCCAATTACGGCAAGCGATACATTGATGCGTTTTATAACGTCTATCCGCAATTAGCTCAAGAAATGAATATCCCCGTTATTCCTTTTTTACTAGAAGATATTGCCTTGGACACTGGTTTAATGCAGCCTGATGGACTACATCCCAATGCCAAAGCCCAACCCCTTATTACCGAAAAAATCTGGCAGCAATTACTGCCTTTACTTAACTAAGCAGAGAGAAAGATGACCTTATTAACCCTAGACAAAGCCAATAAAATAATAGAAAACGCTATTAGTAAAGCCCGCGAATTGGAGCTATCACCACTCACCGTGGTAGTACTCGACGAAGCGGGACATTTAAAAGCCCTGCAACGTGAAGACGGCGCGAGCATGATAAGACAACAAATTGCCACTGCCAAAGCATGGGGCGCGGTCAACATGGGCGTTTCGTCCAGAAGTTTAGCGGGTGTTGCCGTACAGCGTCCTGATTTTATGAATGCCTTAGTCAACATTGCCGATGGAAAAATAATGCCCGCTCCTGGTGGCGTATTAATTCGCGACACTGAAAATCACTTAATCGGCGCAGTCGGTATTAGCGGCGACAGCTCAGAACAAGACGAACGTTGCGCCATTGCTGGCATTGAAGGCGTTGGTTTTTTTGCCAGTATTTAACACGCTAAACGGGTTAACCCACTATGTCAGAAGATACCGAAACCACCCACAAACCCCGTTATCAACGAGAACAAGCTGCGGGGTTTTTAGAAAATAGTGGCGTTAAATACTACCAATATCTGGCTAAAAAAGCGGGTATCAATGACATGGCGGCAGTGGCAATCGATGATTTGCCATCCGACAATATTATGTGTGCGTTGGCAGAAAATTTAACCAATTTTGCCGCCATTATTGCTTTTAGTATTGGTGCGTTGACCACTGTGGTCAGTGTCTGGTTTGAATGGCAATATGCAGGACACCTAAGCGACACACTTTATTACATCAGCTACGCACTGATTATCATCGCCATGTTAATGGTTGAAATGACCGTGTTATTTTGGTTGGGGCTAAGAACCGTACACGGACTTGCCTGTTTAACAGGGCATTATCACGGTGATGCCCCGTTAGACGACACCAATGCCGTGCCGAATATGCTGGCACGCGCAGCCCTAGAAGTCCCCGATCCCATCATTCACTACCTAGGCATAGACCCACTCAAACACGTTCCCAAAACCCAGTTGTTATTCATCGGTGTGTTATACAAAGCCAAAGTGCTATTAAGTAGCTTGCTGATTAAATTCATACTGGTGCGGGTGTTTGGCAAAGGCAGCTCACGGCTAGGTTTTCAATGGATAGCCATTCCAGTCACAGGAATATGGGATGCCTTCGTCATGTACAAAGTTGCCAAAGAAGCCAGATTACGGTTATTTGGTAGCCGCTTAGCTCATCACATTGCTGATGAAATCATGCAGCCCGACCTAATGAACAACTTATCGCCCAATGCCAAAGAAGCCGCGATTCGAGCCGTCGCTACCATGATGGTATTATCACAAAATCACCATCCCAATATGCTGGTGTTATTAGTCAAACTATGTGAAACCTTTGACATACAAGACAGCCATGAATACGACAATTGGGAAGACTTCCTAGCCTTACTCAACCAACTGCCTCTCTCAGAACGCTATTTTGTGTTAGACCTGCTGTGTGTGTCTGCCGCTTTCGATGGACACTTATCGCGCCTTGAACGCGAACACCTTCCCCAAGCCTTCGCCGAACACACCGATGTGTATATGCAGCGCATACAAGAACTCATAGCCGCCTTACTAAACGGACGTTTACACCTAGCCAAAGAACTCTGTAAGCTGGATTTTGAAGCGGGTTAGGTTCAACATAGCTTTGTCAATCCATTCATGACACTAAAATTTAGTAGCGGCAAAATACAATATGGGACATTGAATGAATCGTTTGAAAGCACAACAACTATTACAAACCGCATTAGCTAACCCAGAAGCCGATTTTCGAGCTGGTCAATGGGAAGCGATTGATGCACTGGTGAATCATCGCCAGAAGTTGTTAGTCGTGCAACGTACTGGCTGGGGGAAAAGTGCGGTGTATTTTATCAGTGCGCGGATTTTTCGGGATCGAGGTTTAGGGCCGACTATTATTATTTCTCCGTTATTAGCCTTGATGCGTAACCAGATCGTGGCAGCGCGGCGGTTGGGAATTAATGCTGTTACGATGAATTCAACTAATACCAATGACTGGCAGGCAGTAACACAGCAAATTTTGGCTGATGAAATAGATTGTTTGTTAATCTCTCCCGAACGCTTAGCAAATGATAAATTTGTGGAAACCGTTTTACAGCCTGTTGCGGATCGGATTGCGTTAATGGTCGTAGATGAAGCGCATTGTATTTCAGATTGGGGGCATGATTTTCGACCAGACTACCGCCGTATTGTTAATATTCTTCGTTTTTTACCTGCCAATACGCCCGTGTTGGGAACGACAGCCACAGCAAATAATCGGGTTATTACCGATATACAAAAGCAGCTTGGTAATATTCAAATTCAACGTGGTTCTTTGATTCGTGACAGTTTGTTATTGCAAACAATGGTGTTACCAAATCAGGCGGATCGTCTGGCGTGGTTGGCGCAAATCATTCCGACATTGCAAGGCACAGGTATCGTGTACGTTCTAACCAAGCGCGATGCTGAACAGGTTAGCGTATGGTTGCAACAGAACGGTATTGTCGCACGAGCCTATCATAGTGATGTTAAGCATAGTTATTTTGCAGACAGTAACGCTTACCGAGAACGCCTTGAAGACGTATTGTTAAAAAATAAGCTTAAAGTGCTGGTTGCAACAACCGCATTAGGCATGGGCTACGATAAACCTGACTTGGGTTTTGTGATTCATTATCAAGCACCCAGTTCGATAGTTGCTTATTATCAGCAAGTGGGACGTGCTGGACGCGGTATTGAATCTGCAATAGGTATTTTACTAAGTGGTGCGGAAGATGAGGATATTCATCAGTTTTTCCGTAAATCCGCGTTTCCTTCCGAGCAGCAAGTTAGTGAGATTATTGATAAGCTTGAGCAAACTGATGGATTGACTCAGCGACAGCTTGAGGAAATAACCAATTTGCGCTATGGTCAAATTGAGAAAGTGCTGAAACTTTTGAGTGTAGAAAATCCTGCGCCTATTATAAAAATGGGCAGTCAGTGGCGTAGGACACTGATGCCGTTTGTGATGGATAACGAGCGTATTCAGCATCTTACTTTACAGCGGGAAATGGAGTGGCAGGAAGTTCAACAGTATTTGCAAACTAATAAGTGTTTGATGAATTTTTTACGCGATTCACTGGATGACGAGATTGATGCACCATGTGGTCGTTGTGCGGTGTGTATCAATCAAGCTATCATTTCGGCTCAGGTTGATGCTGGTCTGGCGCACAAAGCAATGGTGTTTCTCAAACAGGCAGAATCTCCCATAATACCTAAAATTCAAGTGGCGGCTAATGCTTTTACTCAATACGGATTCAAAGGTAATTTGCCAGCTAATTTAAAAGCGCAAGAAGGTCGAGTATTGTCTCGCTGGGGTGATGCAGGTTGGGGAAAAATGGTGGCAGATGACAAACATACGGGGCGTTTCCGTGATGAACTGGTCACGGCAACCGCCGACATGATTAGGGAAAGATGGCAGCCAGAAGACTTCCCCGTTTGGGTTTGCTGTGTGCCATCATTGAAACATCCTACACTGGTTGCTGATTTTGCCCATCGCTTAGCAATTGCGCTAGACTTGCCCTTTATTGATGCAGTAAAAAAAGTTAAAGCCAATGAACCGCAAAAACTTCAACAAAACCGTTTTCACCAATGCCGCAATCTAGATGGTACGTTTTCAATCGAGCAACCGAAGTCAGGTAGCGTCTTATTGGTAGACGATATTATTGATTCGGGCTGGACATTTACTGTCATAGCGGCACTTTTACAACAAGTGGGTAGCGGTAAAGTTTATCCATTTGCGTTGGCATCGACATCAATAAACGAATAATCATGAATCTATCTGAAAATACACAGGCAGTGCTGTTACTGACTAGCCACTTTACAAAATCGACACAAGATGCAGTCAAACCGTTGACTCCAACTGAATGGGGACGCTTTGCCGCGTGGTTAAAAGAACAAGAATTATCGCCCACGCAATTATTGAATGGAAATATTGCCGAGAGTTTGGCAACGTGGCAAGACAGCAAAATACCGTTAAGTCGCTTGCAAGCCTTGCTGGCAAGAGGACACGCGCTGGCTTTGGCAATGGAAAAATGGCAACGAGCTGGAATATGGGTATTAACAAGAGCTGATGTCTATTATCCAAAACGCTTGAAGCTGCGCCTGAAAAATGACGCACCGCCTTTTTTGTTTGGTGCAGGTAATCCAAAACTACTGAATAATGGCGGTGTTGCGGTGGTCGGTTCTCGAACTGTCAGTGAAGAAAACTTACAATACGCAGAATCAACGGGGGTCAAAGCTGCCTTAGCAGGTGTCAATATTGTTTCTGGCGGCGCAAAAGGCATTGATGAAGCTGCAATGTCAGGCGCGTTATCGGTTGATGGTTCTGTCATTGGCGTAGTTGCTGACAGTTTATTAAAAGCAGCAACTGCGCAAAAATGGCGTAATGGTTTACTGAATAACAATCTGGTTTTGGTTTCGCCTTTTTATCCAGAAGCAGGGTTTACTATCGGCAATGCAATGGCACGCAATAAATACATTTACTGCTTAGCCGATACTGCTGTGGTCGTGCATTCAGGCAAGACGGGTGGAACGTGGAGTGGTGCGATTGAAAACCTAAAAAAAGCGTGGGTGTCTGTTTGGGTGAAACCAACCGAAGACACAGAAGCTGGCAATGCAGATATTGTTAAACAGGGGGCGCAGTGGTGTGAAGGCGTTATTGAAACTTGTGATATAAACAGCTTGTTTGCATATTCCCAAAATACTGTTGCCGATAACGTATGCTCAGTGGAAAATACTCCAAAGTATAAGGATGTCAAAATCATGGAAAAACCGTTGGAAACAAAAACTAGCGATAATTCAGAATCATCTATTGGCTTTTACCAGATTTTTTTACAAGAACTAAAGCGAGTTTGTTCTGGGAATGCCAAAAGCATTGATGAAATTTCTGACTGCATGAAACTTCATAAATCGCAGGTTCGTGATTGGCTAGAACAAGCGCAGAATGAAGGTACAATTAAAAAACTGAATAAACCATCTCGATACCAATGGAATGAAAGTTCTGCGGACAGGCAATTGAGTCTGTTTTAAAAGGGTGCTGATTTTATAAGATGTACCTAAACGCAAACAGGAACACCAAATTGGTCAACTTTATCCCAAAACTGTTCCCATCGCCCTTTCGATTGAATTAATGCCCGCAACGACAAAATTACTTTTGCTCCTTGCCGTTTTCACCGCATTCCTGAGCAACACAAACGCTGCTTCACCAAGGTTTTACAAGCGGCTTCCTCACGCCTGAACCTATCTGCAAGTCTTGTGCGACGTGGTCTGCGTAATTCATTTGCTGGTGATTGTTGTCTGCGCTGCGGTTAAATTTTCTTTGACCGTTTTGCTGAGTTGGGTACGTTTGGCGAACTTTTCCATTTCCGTGATGAGGTTATCAACCGCGCCTGCTTGGTGTTTGAGCTGTTTACAATGTTCATGCAACCAGACTTCGCGTTTAGGTTTATCGGTTTTTCCAGTGCAATAGGATGTGCCGACGATAGGAGGCGCGTCATTCGTGTCAACTCGAACGACGCGGTTCGTACCTCAGCACATCCTATCTAGCGGATCTTATCGCGTTAGCAGTCATATACAAAAGTAAAATCAACAGATTTAATCCATTAGCGAACTATTATGCTAATAGAGCGTAATATTCTTTGAAGTGTTTAATCCGATCTGCCAAACCAATCGTGCCACCATTCACTTTCTTGGTGATTTCAGTCACCGCCGCATCGTGTGCGCCTTTATCAGCAGAGTTATTCAATGAGCGCGAGTTCCAATACCATGCCGCTGACAGCAGTGCGTGTTTACTGGCAACCAAATCAGGGTTGGCGAGAATGTCATCTTCCACAACTTTGTTGAACTCGGTATAGTTAGATTTACCTGTCAATTGAATATAACCACGCCCCCGGTATTTATAACCTTCTTTGCTGGCTTCATTGCCATTGCCCATGCGATCTGCATAAACACGCGAGGCAATTTTTTCAGGTTGGCGGGCATAATCTGCTGCGTTGACGGCTTTAAAATATTTGGTGAAAATTTTATTTAAACCATCAGCTGAATAGTTTAAGTTTTCTTGCGTGGCTTTAAAGCCCGCACTTTCATGTCCACATTGGGCAAGAAAATGCGCTAAACGTACAGCGGTATTGATTTGAAATTTTGTCGCTGCGCTTGGAATTTGTACGATGACGATATCAGGTACATGACCTTTTAACTTGTCCAACTTTAAGCCAAGAACGCTGACGACTGGAGCTGCTAAGTCAACACTAGCGGTAGCAGGCTTGTCATCTGCTGAATCTATTTCTACAGTATTGCCGTCATCATCAACCAACAAACCGTTCTCAGTTCTGGCGGCAATAACGGCAAACATTTTGCTCCAAGTAGCATCGCCAACCAGACCGTCGGCAGCTAAACCGTGCGATGATTGCCAGTCTTTGACTGCCTTAGCTGTTCCAGATCCAAACACACCATCGACAGTAAGACCTAATTTTGCTTGTATTGCTTTTACACTATCATTTTTTGAGCCAACTTTTAGTAACATAATTTTTCTCCAAATATAATAAAAAGTGTTCCACCATTGCACATAACAACTGCTTGCTAGTGAATTAAATCTGTTGTTTTTACTTGTAAGCATGACTGCCAGTCTTTTAAAGGACTGACAGTCATTAATCAAGTTTAACCCGCTACCCAATTGCTGTATTGCTCTGACAGTAAAGCATACTTTTGTGTGAATTGTAACTAGCACCCACAAGCCACAATTTAAAAATCTATAGGTGACTATATGAGCCTCTTGTTTCAAAGAATAACAAGAGATTATTCAGGGATTCTGTTGGGTTGTATTAAGTTCTGAAGCAACTCATTGATTTGTTGTTTTGCCTCTTCAGGATCGGTAGCTGTGCTAAGTTGTCGCTGAACTTCCATTAAATTTTTTGCCAATTTCATGCGCCCATCGACTTCTAAACTAGCCAGTTTCGCTTTACCTTCGATGCTTTTAGCATCCAGTATGTTTTGCGCACTGCTTTCAAACAAGGATTTAAAGGTTTCCTCCATGCGATTTAAAAAGGTATAAAGTAAATCAGCAGAAAAACCGCCTAACAGGGCAAGTAATGGGCGAACAACGCCGTGCGATAGTATTTCACCACCTTCAACGGCTTTTTGTGAAATCAGTATTGCTAGCAGTAGCCCCGCAATAATCCCCAAGGAAAAACGAATCCAATAAGATGATTGGTAAGAGGGGTCGTAAGTGCCTTTAGAAATATAGGAGTTGGCTTTATATAAGGCGGCAAACGAAGCACCTAGCCCCGCTGCACTAATATAAAAAAATAAGCGTGCAAATTGCTCAAAGCCCGCTGCCGCCAAAACATCGTCGGCTAATTCCGCTGAACCTATATAGGGGCTAGCCATTAACGTCACAAACAGAAACAAAGAAATTAGAGTAGCCACCATCAGTTGGCGAATTAATGAAACCGCCCCTAAGAATTTAAACACAGAGGAGCTACGGTTCTCCATATCCAGTAGTAATATTGTTCTCGGCGTTGCAGGTTCAATGATGCCCACTAATAAGCTATGTGTTTCCAATAAGGGGGTAATATCGAGGTCTTTTCGAATATTTGGTATGCCGTTATCCTTCTCGTCGGGAGTGCTAAGATCTTCCATTGCCTCAATATGTTTAATAGCACTCACAGGCACAGCTTTACCATTTGCCAGTAAGTACTCAGTCATTGCTCTGCATTCCAGATAAACTTGTTCACGCAGATTAAGATCAGCGTAAGTATTAGTTTTGTTATCAGCCATAAAAACCTCAGGTGTTATTCGTTAAGTTGTGGGCAGTGGTAAAAATTCAAGTGATTTCGTAACATCATAATTACGATTAAATTATGGCGCATAAGAAATTGTGCATTTAAAGCATTGTGTTAGCGTTTGTCTACTTTTAAATTTATTTTTAGGATTTTTACGCATTGGCGCTCACTAACCGCCTAAACTTAAATACTCTTTAGCTACATTTTGTAACTAATTGATGTCAATTTTGGCTAGTGCTAACTATATAATGTTGCACTCTGTCGTTTAGCTCTGCCTTATTTTAAGTAGTTATCGCATTCCTAAACGAAGATGTCTTGCTGTATATTTGATAAAAATAAATAATAGCCGATAAATAGCCTTTAAGATTCTGACAGAACATTGCCCAAACACATACAATTTAAAACGCTACTTGATTCTATCGTGTGCTAAGTTGCTATAACATTGTCGTTACACACCATCAATAATAAAGGTAAGCCTAAATGAATGACAAAACGAAATTACGCTGGGGTATTTTAGGTGCGGCACGCATCAATGAACGCTTGATGCCCGCCATTGTTGCTGCATCTAATGCCGAATTAGTTGCCATTGCCAGCCGTCGCCCAGATGCTGCCGCTCAAACACTGGCAAAATACGCACCTGAGCAACAAAATGTACGCATCTATAATGACCGTGAAGCCCTGCTTAACGATCCTAATATCGATGCTGTCTATATTCCTCTGGCTAATCACGAACACGCAGAATGGACATTACGCGCTATCAAACGCGGTAAACATGTGTTATGTGAAAAACCAATGGCATTGAGTGCTACGGCTATCGAATCTATTTATCTTGCTGCACAAGAATACAATGTGACGGTCATGGAAGGTTTTATGTATCGCTTTCATCCGCAACATAGCCGCGTCCAAGAGTTAATACAATCGGGGGTTATTGGTGAAATTCGCTCGGTTCGTAGCAATTTTTCTTTCATGATGCAGCCCGCAAGACGCTATCGCTTAGCTGAAAGTGTGGACAATGGCGGTGGCGCGATGTGGGACATCGGCTGTTACGCTATTCATGCAGTGCGCTTATTTTTCCAGCAAGACCCTGTCGCCATTAGTACGCTCTCCAAACACGTCGAAAGCGGTGCAGACATTAGTACCAGCGGTATCATTGATTTTGGTGAAGGAAAATTTGCCCAGTTTGATTTTAGCTTTGAACGGGCAAGACGCTGTGAATACGAAATTATCGGCACGAAAGGCGGTATAAAATGCCATAACGTCTGGGCTATGCCCACTGATGTGCCTATTATTTCTTGGTGGACTGACAGTGGCGAAAGCGAAGAAGAGCAACTTCCCACAGCCAATCATTTTCAATTGGAGATAGAGCATTTTGGTCACTGTGTATTAGAAGGCAAAGCCCCGTTATTGTCTTTGCAAGACGCAAAAGATAACTGTCAATTTATCGTTGCCGCCTTGCAATCAGTTAAAGAGCAGCAAGTGATTAAAGGCAATATGCTCAGAATGTGGACATTTAAACGAAAAAGAAGTCGAGAGGTTCAAAATGTAACCGACTCAGAAGATTTCTAGGTAGTTTATTATCAATAACTGAACGTTTATTTGGAGTGCGATTTCTGCTTGCATCGGGCGAAGCCTGATCTCCAGCACACGCTAATATCGTCTAAAAACTCATTTATTCCAAACACAGCCGCCGCTGGCTTTTTCAATGGCGGCTAATCGTTGTTCGTGCTGTTGTCGTTCTGTGTCATTACAGGGGATTATTTTTAGAGCTGGGCGATTGCTTAGTGACCGCTTAAGGTCTTTATTGGCGGGGGTGTTGCCTGTTTCAGATGCGCTGTTATCTAGTAATGAGTCTTGCCCTCCTGTCATAATTAAAAACACATCAGCAAGAATTTGGGCATCCAATAACGCACCATGTAAATCTCGGTGACTGTTGTCAATATTATAACGTTTACACAAGGCATCCAGACTGTTGCGTTGTCCTGCGTGTTTTTTTCGTGCGTAAGCCAAAGTATCAAACACGGTACTGTAATTTTTCACTATTCCTAATGAAAGTTGGGCAAATTCATGGTTGATGAAGCCAACATCAAAAGGCGCGTTATGAATCACCAATTCTGCACCCCGAATAAAGTCAATAAATTCCTCAGCAATTTGGGCAAAATCAGGTTTGTCTTGTAAAAATTCGCTAGTGATACCGTGAACGGCAATCGCGCCTGCATCAATAGTGCGATTGGGGTTGATATAACAATGAAAGTGCCTACCTGTTAATCGGCGTTTAAGCAATTCCACACAGCCAATTTCAATAATACGGTGTCCGTCTTGTGGGCTTAAACCTGTGGTTTCAGTATCAAGAACGATGATGCGTTTGTTGTGGGTTTTGGTAGTCATATTGTTCAGTCGAAGTTAAGTTTTGTATGGTACGCTAAGTGTGAATGATCATAAACAAGGGTACTCTAATGGACGCATTGAATCATATATCAACCACCTTAGCTTTGACAATGGGCTTGGCGTGGGCAAGTGGCATTAATCTTTACGCAACACTGTTGACCTTAGGGCTTTTGGCCACTACAGGCAATATTCAGTTACCGCCCGATTTGCAAATTGTCGCTAATCCATTAGTGATAACGGCGGCTGGCTTCATGTATTGTGTGGAGTTTTTTGCTGATAAAATCCCTGGAGTCGATTCAGGTTGGGATGCTATTCACACCTTTATTCGTATTCCTGCGGGTGCAATGTTAGCGGCGGGGGCTGTGGGTACGTTAGACCCTTCTGTTGAATTGGCGGCAGCAATTTTGGGTGGCAGTATGGCAGCAGGCAGTCACGTCACTAAAGCAGGTACACGGGTATTGATTAATACCTCACCTGAGCCGTTTACTAATTGGATTGCTTCGGTGACTGAGGATGTGATGGTCGTCACGGGCGTTTGGTCTTGTATTAATCATCCCGCCTTATTTTTAGTAGGTTTGGCGGTGTTTATTGTGCTGATGATTTTATTATTACCAAAAATATGGGCGGGGATAAAAAAAGTTTTTGGCTTTATTATCAACCTATTCAGACCTGCCCAGCCACCTACTAGCGCGAACCCTCCACAGTAAATTGATATTGGCTATTGACTAGCGGCGGATAATCGAGTCTAATGTGCCTCTTTTGTAGCTTCCGCCTAGGTAGCTCAGTCGGTAGAG